>DASYAN010000335.1:0-16173 GCA_036501345.1 Ktedonobacteraceae bacterium | reverse complement strand
AGAAATGTGCTCTATCTACCGGTTTTGCTATTGGCCAACAGAGTATTCTGAAAACGTCCTGCATGCAGGCTGACCCCAACTTTTTCATCCGGAGTGGTGCGCTTGCAGCGCATGACGTTTCCTTAAGTCCGCGCCTATGGGTGATTCCCCATTTCTTGCAGCACATTTCCCCATTTCTTGCAGCACATTTCCCTGGTTCGTTCTGCTGGCATCGCTTTTCTTCTTGCCACCCAGAATTTCGGACAGCTTCGGAGTACCTACGGGAGCGAAGGGCTTGAAACGATCCTTGCCAACACCACTACCCATGTGGTGTTTTCTGGCTGTGGGCAGGTTGAGACCGACTACTACTCCCGTCGCATTGGGCAGACGACTGTCCCATCAGTGAGCCTGAGCCATGAGCATGGTCTGGACTTGGATCCAAAGGCCACACAGAGCAATGCGCCTCGTCCCCTGATCTATCCTGACCAATTACGGACCATGAAGGCCGATCAGCTCGTTGTCTTATCGGAAAACTTGCCCCCTGCTCGAGTGAAATCCACACCCTACTTCAAGCACCCCCATCTGAAAAAGTGTGTCAATCTCCCCGCAGTTCTTCCCTCACATCCAATTGACACAGCAGTGATAGATCGAGTGATTATCGCGGAGGTACAGGAGGAGGAAGACAAGCAAACACCAGACAGAGAAGATCAGACGAAACTGATTGAAAAAGATCCTCATGACTTCTTCCAGCCTTAGGCAAAGTTCTCTTTGAGCGCAATGCCTGATTTGGCAGGAGCGGGAGAGGCGGCTGCAGAAGTATGCGGCAAAAATGGGGTAGGAAATTATGGCACTATCTTTGCGGTTTCGTCGTAGGAAGTGCTCAAACTATTAAAAGGCATATTGGTGCTCTTTTTGCCTTTCTGGTCATTTGAGCGTCTTTCCCAATGAAACTGCAAAGAGAGAGCTCTTCTTCCTTAAGGTTCATAACACTTGGCAGGAAGCTCTTCTCTCTGCCAGGAAATTTTTGAGGGCTTTCTGCCAAGTGTTATGACACCTTATTGTCCATCCTTTCAGTCCTAACTTCGCTTTGTTCTGACCTTTTTGGGCCCTCTCTGAGTTGTCACCCTTACACCCATAGATGAGCTTTTCATGATTTATCTCATCAATCAAGGGAGTCTAAGTCTAAGGTTTCTAATTGTCCCACTTGAACTGGATGGCCTGTAAAAGTCCTGGGATGATTAATTATGTTGGGGTCCCTAAACGTTATTGGATAGCCTTTTTGGTTAAGAAAATCGTCGGCGCTGCTAATAATCACGTTGTAGATTTCATCCCCCGTAGGCTCGCCCGTAAAATTGCCGAGCCTCTCATCCATGAAGTCGCTGAATTCGCGGGTTGTAAAATTGCCAACTTGGTGGGTTGTAAAATTGCCAACTTGGTAGGTTGTAGAATTGTCGACCTGGCCGGTCGTAGGTTTGCAGGAATCTACCTGTCCGACGAGCTTTTGGAAAAAGTAACCGCCAATATTCGCAGTTTCCCACTGCATAGTGTTTAGAATGGGTCCCGCAGGAACGGGGAAACCTTCGAAGAGTCTATTCGTCACAAGTGAAGGAATCAAACTTGTGAGGACGGTTGCCCAGACATATCGTTTGGCAATAATCGAAGGGAAGGCAGAACTTATGACTGCTTGTAAAGAGGCAACACCGAGCTTGCCCACCCGTCCGTTCTTTCGCACCAGCCATGCCATTGGTTTATTTATCTTGCTACTAAGCTTATTTGGTGGGTTAATCTGATCTTGCCACTCGATAATTTGCCCATCTATATATGCTCTCTTTGGGGAATTAAGCTCCTTTATCCGTTGCCACCGGGTTGTTGTTTTTGGAAAAGCTTTCAAAAGTGTTTCAGTCGCCTCCTTAACCCCTTTATCTGCTCTATCCAAGGCTACTAACTGATCATATATTCCGGTTGTCGATTCCACATTCTTAGCAGTTGTGGGAATACCCAACTGTTGGAGTAACTTTATAGCCTCGCCCCTCCGGGGGTGTTCGTGTGATGCGGGTGGTCCGCTGTCTAGGGCTTCTTGTTGTACTGCTCCTCTTTCCATTGCAGAGGCCATCTCAAAGCTTTCGTCTGCTTGGGAGGAGGCTGGAACACTTGCTAGATCCTGCCCAAAACCTATAGTAGACGCAACCTTTGTAGTATCTAGATTGCCTGCAGAACTTCCCTCTTCTATTTTTACTCGTGCTTCATCTAAAGCATATAGAAAACGTTTAGATGCTCCTGTCGTTTCTAATTCTTGCCAAGCGCTCTCTCTATCATCTTTACCCTTGGTTTTGTAATCCTCTAACAATGATTGAGCATTTACCAACTCTCTTCGCTTAGTCCAAACCCTTCTTTGCACGTTTTCGGTAACACATTGCTCTCCTACCGTATTTTCACTCAATTTTAATTCAATTTCTTCTATGTCACGATTCAGAAATTGCTGAGCTAATTTTTCAACATTGTCCTTTAAGTGAAGATCTTCTCCTTCGGTACACTGCCTTTTCAATTTTTCAATATCTTCTTTAATTGGATCACGCAGATCAGAAACGCTCTTCTTCCTTATAAGAAGAGATCTATCGCTTGAGCTTGATCCTGTTGGTTCAATAATTTGAAACCGTCTTTCCATTATAATATCTCCTTCTTTATTGATTATGAGTGTCTATGTAAATTGCGGTTGTCAAGATCCTGCTGGCGAATTGGTTTGCCAAGCTCAAGATGGGATGACCTTCATGCGGAAGCGCGAGCACAAATTTGAGATTCGCCAGCAGGATCCCAAAGGATAGAGAGCCAGCATTTGATATACTGCCTTTTTAAAAAACAAAGGCAACGTGTCCTACTCTCAACAGAGAATCGGAAGCTGACCAGTATCTCTATCACAACCTGTCCTCGTTTGCTGGCTAGAGTGCTGTTGATAGCGAAACAGAGATGGTGCTCCTCCTGCAAGGATAAAGGCTATCTTCTGCTCGTCAGTCAGCATCTGATAGGCCGCAGCGAGCGCTTCACAAGGTTTGTTTGTCTCACTCGGAGTCTGGAGGATCTCTTGTTGGAGATGGTTCAACCTCTTAATGGCGAAGACTCCCCGAGACCAGCCATTGACAACTAAATTTTTCATATTCTTACATCCTTTTAAAAACTATTTAGCTATATGCATTAAATGCATATACAATAATATTATATGAAAAATAAATGTAATATTTTCATGCTTATGCAATGTTAAAACATAATCAATCATAACAATCGTTTTTTACGTGTATTTAATCATTGCAGAACATGTTCATGATAGAGCGTGCATTAGCTCACCTGTATTGGGAAGAAAATGAGTACAGAACATGTTCATAACAAAACGTGTTTATGATAGAACATATTCATGATAGAACGTGCGTTAGCTTACCTGTATTAGAAAGAAAATGAGCACAGAACATATTCATGATAGGATGTGCATTAGCTCACCTGTATTGGGAAGAAAATGAGTAATGGAATGCTCTCACAAAATGGCAATCACTCAATGACAGAACACTGAGAGTTAGTGCTTGAGTTAAAGGATAGCATCACTTTCTATATTCTGCAATGTTATTATTATCATAATTTTTAGTTATCTATATAGATAAAGTTGACATAATTGACCGATTAGGTCAACTAGATCTTGACGAAACACTTCTGCTTTCCCTATACTTTGATCAGAGTTCACATGATCTCTTGATTGTCCCATGATGGCTTCCTCGCAAAAGCTTAACTTACAGAAGCCATCTTGCAGGAACTGGCCTTGCCTCGTCTCTGCAAATTTGAAAGGCAACAACCAGATAAATGGATGTATCTTCATCGCGTGATGCGGCAAGCACACATGTAGATTCGACCGCACAACCTGCTGTATTACTAGAACATGTTTCTTTCCGTTATGCACTTCAAGATGATCAAGCAGGGCAAGAGGCAAAACATGTTTCTGCCAAACGCCCACCAGTCCTTGATGATATTTCTTTCTCACTCTCTCCCGGCGAACTACTCCTCATCGCCGGTCCCAGTGGTTGTGGCAAAAGCACAGGCTCTCTATCCAATAGGATACTGCTGGCGAAGTCCGAAACCGTGCTCGTATTGAGGGTGAGCATTTTTCATTGCGAGCTTGAACAATCAATTCGCCACCAGTATCCAATAGGGTGAAACCCGAAGAGGCACAAGAGCTATTGTCAGAACAAAGCATTTCTGGTGCCGTAATTTTACAGCCAAATTCACCCGGAAGGATACTGTTGGCGAAATCCGAAATTGTGCTCGCGTTGGCTGTGAACATTTCCTTGTGCCAAGCTCAATCAGCCAATTCGCCAACAGTATCCAGAAGGATAGAGAGCCGTTTAAAGTCGCTGTAACTCTGCTTCTGCATAATCTATTGTTTATGCCAAGTAAATTATTCTTTCGTACTTGGTATCTTAAAGGAGGCTGACTAGACCATGCGAAGACGTTCATCACGTTTTTTTTTCTTAGCGATAGGTATTCCTCTATTGCTCGCCATGCTCTCCGCTTGTGGTGCAGGCACAACTGGTTCGGGCGGTGGAACCACTTCCGGGCCTATCACTATAAAGATTGGATCTGATTTCCCTGTTACTGGTAAAGACCAGAGTGCTGGTACGCCAGCTCAGAACGGTGTCAAATTCGCTATTGACGAAGCGAATGCATCTAAAGAAGTTCCTAATGTTACTTTCTCATTTGACCCTAAGGATGATGTTGGTCCTTCAGGTGTCCATGATCCAGCCGTGGGTCAGCAGAATGTCACCAGCCTGATCGGTGATGCTCAGGTTGTTGGCATCGTAGGTCCTACTAATAGTAACGTCGCCCAGGCTGAAATGCCTGTTGCCAATCAGGCGCCCATTGCTCTCATCAGTCCGGCCAATACTAACGACTGCCTTACACAAAGCTCACCAGAAGATGTATGTGGCAAAGGTGTAAACAGCAAATTTCACACTTATCGTCCTACAGGCAATGTCACATATTTTCGTACCGCTACCCGTGATCAATTCCAGGGTGCAGTATTAGCAGATTTCGGGTATAAAGACAAGAATTATAAGAAAGTTTACGTCATTGATGATGCTGAAACCTATGGTGTCGGTCTGGCTACTTCTTTCATCACTGAGTGGCAGAAACTGGGTGGAACAGTGCTTGGGCGCAAGAGTGAGCCAGGTACTACAACATCATTTGTGAGTGTCCTGACACAAATTGCTGCTACAAACCCAGATCTTATTTTCTTCGGAGGCAATGACTCTACAGGTGGCACGTTGATACGTCAGCAGATGCTCCAGGTTGCTGCTTTGAAGAATACACCATTTGAGGTTGGTGATGGTGGTGTAACCCCTGCTTTTGCCCAGAACATTGTTCCTATTGGCGGCGGCCCTGTTTTTGGTAGTATAGCTGTTGACAATAATGCGCTCAATGCTGCGAAAAACTTCCAGAGCCAATTCACTGCCAAGTATGGAACGTTTGGTTCCTATACCGCTGGTGCCTATGATGATGCAAAGATTCTCATTCAGGCAGTCAAAAACGTTCTGGCTCAAGGTAAAGTGACACCTCCACAAAATAGTGGTGATGCGGCTGCGGCTAACACGTTCCGTCAGGCTGTCATTGATGCCGTTAAGAACATTAATTATACTGGTGTCACTGGTCACCATACTTTTGATAGTAATGGTGACACGACGGACCGAGCTATCAGCATCTATACACTTGGTGATTTGAAAGTCAATAATGGCTGGCAGTTCCTTACTCAGAAGAATGCGTAGCGGTGATCAGTACTGCTAGCCTGGATATTGTTATAGATTGAAGAGAAAGTTACCTGGTCTTCAATCTCTGGATGGTATGGGGGTAGCTTGCAGATCATCTGTATGGCTACTCCCTTGTTTACTACGTAAGTTCGCTATTGTAATGTGTGTATCTGGTAGGAAGGTGAGACCCTACACACTATGAGCATTTTCTTGCAGTTGCTGGTCGTTGGACTAGCTACAGGGGCAATCTATGCGCTTATTGCCCTGGGATATACGATGGTCTATGGTATCATTGAGCTAATTAACTTTGCCCACGGCGATATCTTTATGATTGGGACACTGGTCTCTATTACTATATTGGGGCTGCTCGGCATTACTGATACTTCGCATCCTACGGGATTAGGGTTAGTAGGTATCATGCTTATTGCGGGGCTGGGTTCGATGCTTATCTGTGCCGTATTGGGCGTAGTGATTGAACGCATTGCATATCGCCCGTTGCGCAATGCTTCACGACTCGCTCCGCTTATTTCTGCTATTGGCATCTCTTTAATTCTAGAAGATGTTGGAAAACTATGGAAAGGGAATACAAATGTGCCATTTCCTCAGATTTTTCCAAGTACGAATTATCATATAGGGGATGTGACAATTAATAGTATCTATGTGTTTGTTTTCGTTGTCGCCATTTTGCTGATGATCGGTTTGCAGTGGATGGTGAGGAGCACACGTATAGGACGTGCTATGCGTGCTGTGGCGCAGGACCGTGAAGCCGCGGCGCTCATGGGTGTAAATGTTGATCGCATCATTTCGTTTACCTTTTTCGTTGGTGCAGGACTCGCTGGCGCAGCCGGTTTCATCTATGGTCTACAGTATGGAGGCACCATCTTCTCTATAGGTTTCCAACTTGGCCTTGTTGCGTTCTCTGCCGCTGTGCTGGGAGGCATTGGGAATATTGTGGGGGCAATGCTTGGAGGCTTGTTGATAGGAGTAATTGAGGCCCTGGTAACACTTATTCCTGACAGTGTGATACCGCATGGTGGAGATCCCTGGTCTCGTGCCTTTATCTTTGGTGTCCTCATTTTAATCTTGATCTTCCGTCCCTCTGGCCTTCTGGGTCAGCATACACCTGAGAAGGTATAAAGACAGAACAATAGTCATATCTGTGCATATACCTTCGGAACTGAGGTGATGAAATCGTGTTGATATCGGTAAACTCTCGTAATCTTATGCCTGACCGCGATGAGCGTGTACTATTGCTGAAATGGATTGTAGCACTCCTGGTTCCTGTAGTTGCGTTTACATTTGTTTGGAGCGGTGAAGAAATTGTCAATCAAGTGTTCTTGAGTATATTCTCACCTGATGCAAATAGTTATGATACTTTAACTATAATCCAGGCAACTATCTTTATTGTGCTTTTTTATGCAAGTGTTATAGCTTTAGCTGGTTATGCCATTGCGGCGGATAGTGGACGGCAAAGTATCCTAGGGCTATGGTTAGATGTACTGGTTTTTGTGCTGGTTCCGCTTCTTCTGATTGTCTGGACTAGTAACCTACTCATTGGTCTGACTCTATGTGCAATTGTCTGGCCTGTGTACTTCTATGTACGTAAGCTTGTGCGTAAAGCGCTACATTATACTCCCCATCCTCCTCCTGTTCCCCTTAAAGATCTAAAGGTGTTCGATGCACAACAGCAAACAGCTTTGATGCGCCGTGCTGTAGTTGGTGGTTTCTGGTTCGCAACTGCCTTTGCTGTGGTATCGTTAATTGCCGATATAATCTTTTTCTTGACTGGCCCTTTCCCTACGATGCTGCTGATCTGGGTAATTCTTCGTACTATCCTTTTGCCCATTGTGGGCTATTTCCTGGGGCACCTGGGTAGTGCAATGGCCTTACGTCGGACGCTTACAGCAAAAACGAACGGCAATGGCAATGGCGATGGCAGAAATGGTACTAAGAAAGTTAGTAGTCGTGTAAGTAGAAGACGCCAATTGCAATCACTATCGTCAAGCCGTGCGCAAGAGGAGTCAAAGGATCTGGTACCTAATGACTTACCTCTGCGCAGTAATGGTGCGCAGCGTTTTTACCTGACTATTCTTGTTGCTTTCGTTCTGTTCTATCCTGTGCTCGATCCAATTTTGTTTGGTCCTGGAACCGCTGGTCGGCTATCAGGATATGGAGATGCTGGTTATTATATTATCCTGGCGCTTGGTCTCAACATAGTGGTGGGCTTTGCTGGACTGCTAGATCTTGGTTACGTGGCCTTTTTTGCTATTGGTGCCTACGCCTGGGGATTGATAGGTTCGACACAATTTACTGCTCTGACGAACATTCCTGTTAATCCGCAGATCTGGCCGTGGTTGTTCTGGCCCATGTTGGCAGGAGCAGCACTTATAGCGGTTTTCTGGGGTGTAGTGCTTGGTGTCCCAACACTCCGTTTACGAGGGGATTATCTAGCTATTGTAACGCTTGGTTTCGGTGAGATCATCCCCATTTTCTTTCTGGAATTAGATAAATACACTAACGGGACTAATGGTATTCCGGGCGTATATTCTCCAGCATTTCCTGGTATTGCGAATTGGAGTAGCTTTACTCCCGTTCCTTACTACTACTTGATTCTGGCGCTGATTGCCTTGCTGATCTTCGTCAATATTCGCCTGCGCGATTCTCGTCTGGGGCGTGCCTGGGTAGCTATACGTGAGGACGAAATTGCTGCCTCTTCATCCGGCATTAATCTGGTAAATACGAAGTTATTTGCCTTTGGTGCCGGAGCATTTTTCGCTGGTATCGCCGGAGCATATCATGCTGCTAAACTTGGTGTAGTATCACCTGATAATTTTAGCCCGCAAGATTCGACCATCTATCTGGCAATGGTGGTTATTGGCGGCCTGGGGAGTATTCCGGGTGTGATTGTGGGCGCGTTTGCAGTCTATGCGCTTAACCTGTTTGTTCTGGCCCAGCTTGATGCCATAGCTTCTGACCCGAGCAACTTTCTCCATGGTATTCTACAGATCTTTCCCAGTTTCACCTTTGGGGATATTCGTAACCTCATCTTTGGCATTATCCTTGTCATTGTGATGATCTTCCGACCTGAAGGATTAATCCCCAGTGCAAGGCGTCGCCGTGAATTGCATCATGCGGAAACAGAAACCGTTGAAGTCGGTGCTCTTGACCCGCTACCAGGGTCGGGGGAGTTTGAAGCTGTGGTGCGTGTTGAGTAACAGCAGAGTAGGAGAGAAATTATGAGTATAAATCGTGTGCGCCTTGTAGATGAGTCTGGATCTGTTGGGCTTGCTAGTGATGCTTTGCTGGAACTAAACGCAGTTACTAAGCGTTTTGGCGGCTTGACCGCGGTCCAGGATGTGAACCTTGTAGTGCGCCCTCAAGAGATTGTAAGCGTCATAGGTCCCAATGGTGCCGGTAAGACAACGGTGTTCAATCTGATTACTGGTATTTATCGTCCTACATCGGGTGATATTCGTCTGGAGGGAAGATCTTTAGTCAAGCTCAATCCTGACAAGATAGTCATTAGAGGTATTACGCGTACCTTCCAAAATATCCGACTTTTCAACAATATGACAGTACTGGAGAATGTTTTGGTGGGCCAGCATACACAACTCAAATCTGGCATACTTGGATCACTCTTTCGCACACCTCGGGTATTACATGAAGAAATGAAGGCGCGCCAAAAGGCCATAGAGTTGCTAGCCTTCTTTGGTCCCACTCTGGTTGAACGCCAGCAAGAATATGTGGTTAACCTCTCGTATGCTGATCGACGACGCGTTGAAATCGCTCGAGCATTGGCTGCAAAGCCGAAAGTTCTGCTGCTAGATGAACCTACCGCGGGCATGAACGAAGCAGAGACATTAGAAGCGGTCAAGTATGTTCGCCGTTTGCGCGACGAACTGCAACTGACCATTTTGTTGATTGAGCATAAACTTGCGGTAACGATGGGGATCTCTGATCGCATCGCGGTCCTCGATTATGGCTGTAAAATCGCGGAAGGATTGCCGGAAGAAGTGCGGCGTGACGAGAGAGTGATCGCTGCCTATCTTGGTAAAGCTGCAAAGACGGATCAGGAAGTTTCCGGGTAAGAAGCTGTTGGGATGCTTTTTTATGCTATTATGAAGGCATCTACCAGTGATCACGAGGTCTAGAATGTTAAAACTGAGAAATGTAAATACATATTACGGTCCGAGCCATGTGCTACAAGATGTGTCTTTTGAGGTGCATAAAGGAGAAATTGTCTGTTTGCTTGGCGCGAATGCTGCTGGTAAAACGACAACTATGAAAACCATTTTTGGTCTGGTGCGCCCTCTTTCTGGTTCTATTCTCTTTGAAGAAGAACCAATCGAGCGCAAGCTGACTGGTGATATTGTCAGTTCAGGTCTGGCTCTAGTTCCAGAAGCTCGTCGTATTTTTCCACGTATGACGGTGCTGGAAAATCTGGAAATGGGAGCGTTCAGTCGCAAAAATAAGGCCGAGATCAAAGCAACTCTCGATCATGTTTGCCAGATATTTCCACGTGTCAAGGAGCGCTTAAAGCAGCTTGCAGGGACAATGTCTGGCGGCGAGCAGCAAATGTTGGCAATGGGACGCGCGATGATGTCGCACCCACGCATGATCTGTATGGATGAGCCATCGATGGGTCTCTCGCCCATTCTTGTCGAAACGGTATTTGATACCGTCAAACGTATTCGTGATGAGGGTGTAACCATCTTTCTGGTGGAGCAGAATGCTTCAATGGCACTCAGTCTCGCCAATCGTGGTTATGTCTTACAAACGGGAAAGATTGTACTGACTGACACTGCGCGTAATCTTCTGAGCAATGACCTTGTACGCCAGGCATATCTAGGAGGTGCTTAATTCGCAACGAACAAGAGCCTGCTACCAGAGAAGTAAATAGCAAGCTCTTGTTCGTTGTGTTTATATGCTTATCTACCATCTAATTGTTGGTGTAGCTCTTTGATACGCTTAATAACTTCTGCAAGGGTTGTAACATCTAGTTCTTCCATATCTTCACGAAGTATCTCCAGGCGCTCCAGAAGTTCCATGCCATCATACTCCTCTTCATCAATTTCGTCGGTAGTGGCTCAACGAGGGAGGGTGATATGGTAGAATGAAAGGATGACGATCCAACAAGGAGGTTCCGATTATGGTAATAGTCACGATTTGCTGTAGACACTGTGGAAGCGAAGATAGGATACAAAATGGTCATGCATCGAATGGAAAACAAAAATACTACTGTAAATCATGTAAGAGGCAGAATAGAGAAAATCCGGCCCCAAATGGGTATACGGAAGAGCGCAAAGAGGAAATTATAAGATCGTATCAAGAGCGTAGCAGTTTGCGAGGATTAACGAGAACATTTGGAGTAGCACGGAATACGGCTTCTCATTGGCTCAAAAAAAGGCAGCAGAATTGCCACCTTTGAGCGAAACGCTTGTCAAGCCTGATGCAAAAGATCCAGAATCAATAATATTGGAGCTAGATAAAATATGGTCATTTGTAGATAATAAAGGAAATAAAGTATGGGTTTGGGTTGCTCTTTGTAGAAAGACCCGTCAAATCGTTGCACGAGCTGTTGGCGATCGAAGCGAGAAAACATGTCAAGAGCTATGGAATAACATCCCAGAAGAGTATTGTGGTGGACATTGTTTTACAGATTTTTGGCAGGCATATCAGCTTGTCATTCCAGAAGAGCAGCTCACTCAAGTGGGCAAGGAAACAGGAGAAACAGCACATATCGAGCGATGAAATTGTATACTTAGGCAGCATATTGGGCTATTCACTCGTAAAACTCTTTTTTTCTCTAAATCACTGCTTATGCATATTGCTTGTCTGGACCTGCTTCTTCATCGCTACAATCGGGAGCAAGTCATCCTCCGAGTTTGAGCCACTACCCTTGAAAAATGGTCGAACTATGGACGAGATATTTCTACTTTGGCCTCTCTCTTTATGCAAATGGTGATCAATAGGTTGAAAATTCTCAAAATGTATTTCTATCTGCTTGGTTTATTTCTTGGAAGGAAGTGATCTCTTTGGGTGCTCCTATATCTCTGCAGGGATAAGTTAGCGCTTCATCGGTGGGTTTAACCATATCTACTTGTATAAATATCTGCATTACCTCCTCTGGACTCGTGTGTTGCTTCAATTCTTCAAAATACATCCCCGAGTTTTCCTGTCTCTTGGTGAGGAACTTATGTTTGGCGGTTGGGGTGAAACCACCAAACACCTGTTGTGCTGACAGGTATTCTCGGGCTATTGGAAGAGGCGGAAACCATTGCCGCCGTTTTAAGACACCTGTTTTAATGAATAACAATAATAATATATTGACAAACGATAAATAACATTGTAAGATAGATTTTATCTACTGCTAAGGAAGGTATTTTCTATGAAAAAAAGTTCAACATTATTCTTGAAGGTTGTTATCTTACTTATTGCAATCGGCGTGCTTGCCGGTTTGATTTGGTTTCCTCAAACTGAAGGAAGGGCTGCTAACTTAGATCTAGTCAGTATTTATACCGACCCGTTTATTATCTATATCTATATAGCTTCAACTCCATTTTTTGTTTGGTTATACCATGCATTCAAATTATTAAACCTCATTGATGCTAATAAAGCCTTTTCCCAAAATGCTGTTAATACATTCAATAATATGAAATTTGCTTCCCTCAGTCTTGTCGGTTTTATTGCATTAGCAGAGTTTTATATCCGTTTCTTTGCGCATGGTGATGATCCAGCAGGTCCGACAATGCTTGGCATTTGTATGGCATTGGTATTTGGTGTGATTGCCACTGCCGCCGGTGTCTTCCAAAAGCTTTTTCAAAATGCTGTTGATATAAAATCGGAAAATGACTTAACCGTATGAGGTACAACTATGGCAATAATAATAAATATCGATGTCATGCTGGCAAAGCGAAAGATGAGTGTTACTGAACTTACAGAGAAGGTTGGTATCACTATGGCTAATCTCTCTATTTTGAAAAATGGAAAGGCCAGAGCAATACGATTCTCGACATTAGAAGCAATTTGTAAGGCCTTAGATTGCCAGCCTGGTGATATTGTAGAATACAAAAGTGACGAAGCCGCTCAAGGATAAAAAGCCATAGTCACTATTACATAGCAAGAGATGGAGCAAGTTGTAACTTTTTGATTTCATTCCATCTTTGCCTTAGTTCTCCTGCGAGACCTCCCTATCTTATTCAATTTTCCTCTTTTTACTCAAATAAGAGAGTTCTGGATTTGTATCCAGGTCTGTCAGAAGGATAGTGAGACTCTTGGTCAATTGCAGAGATTTATCTGCTAGTATTTTCTCCCAGAACTCAGCCTTTTGTGTGTAACGGATGAGGAGGAAGTGAGACTATAGAGAGTGAAGTAGATATATGAGCGCCGAGAATGTCGTGCAGGCCGCCAATTTAGCAAAGATGTTGCTGGTAGGCTGGAGTAACTGAAGAATACACTCATCCGGTGTAGCAGTCATCTCGATGTAGATTAAGAACATCATTGATGCGATGATATCTCTAATTTGCGGAAGTGTGGTTGTTCATCTACTACAAACTTATTGTGTGCGTATAACATTTTCGAAAGGTAAGTGTCATGCTACAAGACATGTATCCAGCAGACTCGCTCAAACAACACTCCATCTGGCAAGATGAACAGCCTCCTGAGCCATGTGCTATTGTTATCTTTGGAGCTACAGGCGATCTGACGCAGCGCAAGCTGTTACCAACGCTGGCACATCTTTTCAAGGATCATCCTCTTCACCAAGCATTCTCAGTGGTAGCTGTGGCCCGCCGTCCGATGAGTCATGAACAATGGCGCGAAATGGCGCTTCATTCGATCAATACCTATATGCCTGAGCATGATAAATTGAATGAAAAATCACAGAAGGCATTTGCAGCATGTCTCTTTTACTGTCAGACGGATTTTGCTGATCGTGAAGGTTATACCAGGCTTGCCGATCTCCTTGACCAGTTGGATCAGGAGCAAGGCACACAAGGGAAGCGCATTTTTTATCTGGCAACCCCACCTGATACCGATACTGAAATTATCTATCATCTTGGTGGCTCTGGCCTAGCACGTCCCTCACATAATAATGGAGACGGAGACGATTCCTGGACACGCCTGATCATTGAAAAGCCCTTTGGACATGATTTTGCCTCGGCACAGAAGCTTAATCGTGAGCTCAGTAGAGTTTTCCGCGAGAACCAGATCTACCGTATCGATCATTACCTGGGTAAAGAGACGGTCCAGAATATCCTCGCGCTCCGCTTCGGCAATGGAATTTTCGAGCCACTCTGGAATCAGAAATATATCGATCACGTGCAGATTTTGGTTGCAGAGAGCCTGGGTATCGGTTCACGTGCTTCCTACTATGAGGAAGCTGGTGCCATTCGCGATATCGTACAGAACCATATATTGCAGATTCTTTGCTTGGTAGCTATGGAGCCCCCCGGTACCTTTGATCCTGCTGCGATCAGGGATGAGAAAGTGAAAGTCTTGCGTGCTCTTCCCCCGCTCTCACCTCAGGAGGTGGAGCAACGTATCGTACGTGGACAATACATAGCTGGTGCAGTCAATGGGCAGTCGATGATTGGCTATAAAGACGAGAAAGGTGTAGCTCCCATGTCAACGACAGAGAGTTACGTTGCCCTCAAACTCTTCATTGAGAACTGGCGTTGGGCAGATGTCCCCTTCTACATTCGGACAGGAAAACGCCTCGCCGCACGTACCACAGAAGTAACTATCCAGTTCAAGCGTGTGCCGCACCAGCTCTACAAACCGACGGAGACACGGGGGCTAGTTCCTAATCGTTTGACCCTACGGATTCAACCCGACGAAGGGATCTCACTGAAACTTGGCGCAAAAGTGCCCGGCGCATCTCGTCAATTGAGCTCGGTGGATATGAGTTTCTCTTATGCAAGCGCCTTTGGCGTCGAGTCGCCTGAAGCCTATGAGCGTTTGCTTGCCGATTGTATGGTGGGAGACTCGACGCTGTTCATCCGCCGTGACGAGGTGGAGGCTTCCTGGAGCATCGTGGATAGCATCACCGATGCTTGGCGAGATATGCCAGCAAATACAATTGCCTCCTATCTAGCGGGAACCTGGGGACCAGAGGAAGCAGAAGCCCTCATCGAGAAGGATGGACGTACATGGGCGAATCCATAGTGAAGACTATAACATGTATGGAGAAAGATCTTCTCGCTGTCCTATCTTCTGATAGAAACATTGCTGTAAGCAATGCAAATGCGTAATTCACCAATCATAATAGGATAAATGTATGAACAAATATGTGCGACATACCGTCATTGGCCTGCTGGCGGGAGGCATAAGCAGTATCATACTGGAAATTACACTTCATAATAGTATGGTGAGCATCTTACTGGGTATTTTGGTAGGCTGCGTCTATGCTCTGGCCTTTCGTTCAGTTCCTCTGGCATATGTGGATAGCCTGATGACAGCAGCTGCTGCGGGAGTTGTGCTCTGGGGCAGTATCAGTATTATTCTCCTCCCCCTGCTTTCGGGTCAACCGCCGCAGTGGACCGCTGAAGGAATGCGTCTCCTCTTTTCCTCGCTGGTAGGTTGGGTGCTCTATGGCGCGAGTGTGGGATTACTTACTCAGGCATTGAGTGATCTGGCAACTCAACTCCTGGGGCAGGAATACCAGCCGCCATTGCCAGAGCGAGTGATCACGACACGGATTGTGATAGTCGGTGGAGGCTTTGCAGGAATGACGGCCGCCAAACATCTGGAACAAACCTTTGGCACCGATCCAACAGTTGAGCTGACGCTGGTCAGTGATACCAATGCGCTCCTGTTCACACCCATGCTTGCAGAAGTAGCTGGCGGCAGCCTTGAAGCGACACACATCTGCAATCCATTGCGTACGAGCTTGCGTCGCACACAGATTGTGCATGGACGCGTTGAGCGGATTGATGCAGAGCAGAAACGCATTATCTTGGCTCCACAGGCTCGTTTCTCGCAAGGCGGCGAGATTTTCTTTGATCACTTAGTACTTGCAGTGGGCAGTGTCTCTAATTACCTGGGACTCGAAGGCGTCGAAACTACAGCGTTTGACTTCAAGTCATTAGGAGATGCCATTCGTATTCGGGAACATGCTATCGATATGCTCGAATACGCAGACCGTGAACCTGATCCACTGCGGCGTCAGGCCATACTCACATTTGTCATCGCTGGTGGGGGCTTCGCAGGCGCAGAACTAGCAGGTGGGCTCAACGACTTCGTACGCGGTGCACTTCCTTACTATCCCAACATTCGGTGGTCTCCCCTTTAAGTGTTCATGGGCCGTGGAATAAGTACCGTCGTCAAAAGCTCTCTGACGGTCCAAACGTGATCAGTGAGCCCAGCTGCCATAGCTGGGGTACGTTGCTGCCAACGCGCTTGTTTTGAAGGATTT
>DASYAN010000334.1:0-2835 GCA_036501345.1 Ktedonobacteraceae bacterium | reverse complement strand
CAAGCCGTTCCTCTGTATTCCTATATATTATATTTAGTTCGTTGGTATTCTGTCCCTATTCCATCACCTCTCTCTCCTGCTAAGCATAGCATACAGTATGTTATCTCAAAGTGCAAGGTTTCTCTGGTTGATCAGATAGGGCTGTTTATTGGCAAACCATCCTGAGTAGGCACATATGCAGCAACTACCCTCTCTTTACCCATGTTGGTGAGCATAGGTCATTCTCTCTGCTGAAAGAAGACAGTTTGTAAAAAAATAGGTTATTTTATACATCCTGTTATATGTGTGCAATGCTTGTACAACAACCAGAAATTTTGAGAAAAGTTTCCATACTATTTTGACTGAGCATTTGTTTTAACAAGTGCTACATTTTTACAAATATTTGCAAAATGTCTTGCTTTTAACATTTGTTTTGGTATACTTTACTTAGAGACACATAAATGGACTGGTAACTATGGAGGAGGAGAGGATGCAGAGCGAGGTGGAAAGGGTGGATGATGCTTAGTTGAGATTGAAATAGAAACGATCCTTTGTGTTCTCTGTTCAATAATTTTAAGATTAGGAGGGAAGCCTTCATGAAAAGACAGATCCTGTTCAAAGTGGAAAAGAATCGGGTGCTTGTCCCTGTTGGTGAGCCTTGCCCTTTTGGATGCCGATATTGCTATACTCGAGGGGGCGAGGTAGGACTCTCACGTGTCAGTATAGAAGACATTCTCACTCCTTTCCGGCAGTTTGCGCGTGAGACCCCCTTCGAGACAATTCAATTTGGCTATGACGGTGATCCCTTTTCTCGTCCTGAGCGTGGTATTGCCATGCTCAAGGAATTGGCGATGATGGGCAAGCATGTCAACTTTAGCACGAAAGCACTACTCGAAGGCCCTACCCTCGACGCACTGAGCGATATTCATCGCCGCATGCAAGCCGCAGGTAAGACGTTAAGTGCATTGATTTCTCTTAGCTGCTGGGATTCTGCTTCTGCTGTAGAGCCTCACACGCCCTCGCCACGTGAGCGTATGCTGACCATTGCGAATCTCAAGCGTATCGATGTTCCTGTATTTATCGCGGTGCGACCAGTGTTGCCACACATTCCTGATAGTGAGTATGAACGTATTGTGGATAAAGGAATCCTTGCAGGGAGCGAAGGGTTTATTCTGGGACCACTCTATGCCGATGATCGTGGGATGTTTGTGCGCTTCATTCCACCTGCAATCCTTGCAAAGGTTCCGAGTCAGGCACGGACGGTGTCCTGGTCTGCCCATGCACCGACGTGGACACGCTACGAAGATGCAGAGCGTCTCCAGGAGCTGCTCCTGATGATCAAGCGCAAGGGAGGACGTACTTTCCTCTCATCGGCGGATGCTATGGCTCTTATTCATCAAAAGGAGGCAGTGGCATGATCGAAGTCGAGTTAAAATTCGAAATCCCTTCGGATGCACGGACGCTACTCCAGACAAAGCTAGATACTATGTTGGCCCAACCGCTCGGACAGGCTGATAATGTGGATACCTATTATGACACGGCAAGCTTCGACTGTTTGCAGCAGGCAGTGTTTGTTCGCATCAGGAACCGCCAGCATCTGGAAATTAAGTATCATGAACATGCAGATCCAGCACATATGCACACTACAGAGCGTGTGTTTCCACTGGAGTCTGGGCCACTTATGGTGAAAGAAATGAATACTCAGTGTTCTCACTTTATCCCAAGGTGGCAGCAAGCGGGTACTATTGAGGAAGCGATCCGTATAAACGGTCTGACAGAATTTGCACGCATTGAGAAGCGCAGAACACAGTATGCGTATGAAAATCTGACCCTGTGTGTTGACTCTGTGGAAGAACTCGGGGATTTCTTTGAAGTAGAAATACACTGTGAGGAGGAAACAAAGATCGAACAGGCAATCAAAAAGCTACAAGACTTCGTTGCGAGTTTGGCTTTCCCCGCCTTGCGTCCTGTGGAAGTTGGATATGTTGAGCTATGGCTTCGCTTGCATCTTCCACAAGTCTATCAATTGGGGAAATATCAGGAAGAAGGCTATTCAATGGAGTACAAAAATAACAAAATGAGTCATGATAATGGCCGTAGATAGGCAAGTCTTTATAGTTGCAAGGGGTAACAGCATGACACAACACAATCAAAGCGATGTGGCACGCGTCAAGGCACAGATTGAAGCAGAAATCCAGGCAGCCCAGTGGGCCTTATCTGGAGCTTCCCTAGGAACAGCCCAGCATCAGTTCATTACACGGCGCATGGAACGCATGGGTATCCTACATGAAGAGCTCAAAGAGCTCGTTGGTGAGGAAGAAGGTGTTCGATTGCTTGTACAGGTAATGGATAGTAATGGGACTGCTAAATTGCAAAAAAAGCAAGAGAGGTAAAAATGCGGTGAGCGTCTATTAAAATAAAAACTATATTTAGGTAAAAATTAGATACAATCGAATTGTATTTTCTCTCAAGCTTTTGGTATCTCTCTTTTCATCATACTACTTACAACTGGCTTTTTGAAATCTGAGGATGAAGTGGTCACCTTTTTATCGGAAGTGGCTTACTAGACATTCTTACAAGGCAGCTAATAACTTGCTGTTTGATTACCTGAGATCACCCCTGAATTTATTCAGGGGATTCCGGTTCAACTTCCTGGCAGTTGCTTACCTGGATCTCGTACGCACTATGTTCTAGTTACGACTGCTTAGCATCAGTTTTGCCTGCATTAGTAGCGGTCTCGGCCTGCTTTTTTACTAGTAGAGGAGCGTGCTGCTCGCAAAAACGGAAGCTGCGTCCACCTGATAACAATTGTGCATAAGCTGCCGGTTCGCCGCATGTATCGCAGCGTCCGACATG
>DASYAN010000333.1:0-6209 GCA_036501345.1 Ktedonobacteraceae bacterium | reverse complement strand
ACATTGTAGCGACCGGGAATAATGATATCCGTATTGATATTATCGCCAAGTTTCCAGATACGCCCCATAATCCTTTTATCCTTCCGTTCCGTGCTTGTCCAATACACGCGATTTATCGCCATCAGTAGGAGCCCAATTCATTGCGCCCGTTGGACTCCACACCTAATGATACCTTTCATTACCTATGACTACAAGAAATGCCGTGGATCGGTAATATGACCCGTCAATGCAGTTGCCGCAACGGTGGCCGGGCTACCCAGATAAATCTCAGCTGTGGGATCTCCCATGCGGCCTGTAAAGTTACGGTTCATGGTTGTCAATGCACGCTCGCCAGGAGCCAGGACACCGAAGTGACGGCCGATACAGGGTCCACAACCCGGCGTACCCACTGAAGCTCCCGCCCGTGAGAAGATTTCCAGATAACCTAGACGCATGGCCTCCAGGTAAATTTCGCGAGATGCTGGAACAACCACCATACGTATCTCAGGATGAATTGTTTTGCCACGTAAGATATTTGCGGCGATCTCTAGGTCATCTAGACGTCCATTGGTACAGGTACCCAGGAAAACCTGGTCAATCTTGATATCTTCCTTCTCCTCGGCAGAATGTACAATATTGACATCTGGCGGGCAAGCAACGAGGGGTTGGAGATTTGACACATCAATCTCAACAATGCGTTCGTAGTGCGGATCGTGCGGCGTAAGCAAGGGATAATCGCGATCAGTACGGCCACGCAACCATTCACGCGTCGTCTCATCAGCAGCTATCAGACCCGCCTTGCCACCCATCTCGATGGCCATATTGGAAAAGGTAAAACGTTCACTCATCGAGAAACGTTTGATAACCTCGCCAGTGAATTCAAGTGCACGATAGTTTGCACCATCAACACCAATGCGACGTACGATCTCCAGCGTCACATCCTTGGCAAAGACACCATGCTGCAGTTCACCCACGATATTGACATTGATGGTTTCTGGAACACGGAACCAGCTCCGCCCAGTCGCATACGCTACGCCAATATCGGTCGAACCCATACCAGTACCAAAAGCTCCAAAAGCTCCATACGAGCAGGAATGGCTATCGGCACCCACAATAATGCTACCGGGTATCACAAAGCCTTTCTCAGGCATGACCTGATGGCAGATGCCTTCCTGCAAGATGCTGATATCCTGCTCCTTGGCAAAAGAACGGGTATCACGATGCAAGGTTGCCGCCGCAATCGTAGAGGCCGGAATAATATGATCGAAGACAATATGTGAACGCTTCGCATCAAAAACACGTCCTCCGGTCTGTTTCGTTAACTTACGAAATGCCTGGATAGCAAGCGGAGTCGTCGTGTCATGGCTCATCACATGATCGACCTCTACCACCACTGTCTCTCCCGCCCTTACAGGACGGCCCAATTTGTAACTAAAAATTTCTTCAGCTAGCGTTCCCATACGAGACTATTTCCTTTCTCCTGATACCACGCATGAATAAATGCATCAACTTCCTCTTCGCTCATCTGAGCGTATTCTGCACGTAATTTGAGGGCTCGAGTAAGTTGAGCAGTTTCATTGGCGTCGAGTTCTAATCCCAGTAAAGTTGCACGATGCCCAACTGCATAGCGCCCAGCAAGACGCGAACCAACATCTATATGACGTGCCAGCCCAAAATCGTTCGGATTAAGCACTTCATAGGCACGTGGATTACGCAGCACCGCTTTTGTATGAACACCTGCTCGATGAGTAAAAGCATTTGAAGCGGTAATTGGCATATTAAAAGGAATTTCTATATTGAGACATTCAGCTACATAACGATCAACCTCTACTAACTTTGTGAGATCATAATGAGTCAGCAATTCAGGATAGTGTGTGTATAACTGTGCAATGACGCCACTAAGCGAGGCAATACCATTGCGCTCCCCGATACCTAGGACAGTTACATCCAGACAATCTGCTCCACCTTCAAAGGCTGCAATGGTATTAGCAATCGCACAGCCAGTATCGTTGTGCCCATGGAATTCAATACCAACCCCAGGATAACGATCAGTAATCAGACGCACTAGCCGCTCGACCTGACGTGGAGTAGCAATTCCAACGGTATCTGGCAAGCCAATACGCTCAACTCCAGCATCGACAATAGTATCAAAGACTGTCAATAGATCTACAAGGTCGCTACGAAAAGCATCTTCGGCAGAAAAGCGTACGTACCGCTTGCTGGAACGGATGTGTTTGATCAACGGTACAGCTTCAGCCTGAATCTGATCTATACGACGTCCATGACTATATGAACGGAGTTCATTCGAGGTACCGAAGAATAGATTTAGCCCGTATACAGGAGTATCTAGTGCCGCCTCGACATCAGCCTCGACACAGCGCACATGTGGCACAATGTGCGCGTTCAGACATAATCCACATAGAGCCTGAATAGTATCACGCATCTCCGGTGAAGAGACAGGTGACGGCACTTCGATAAACGTCACACCTAAAGCATCTAGCAGGCACGCAATTTGCAAACGCTGCTCCAGGGTCAAGAACGTTTTGATGAATTGCTCTCCCTCACGCAAGGTCGTGTCAAGAATGGCAAGTGATCTCATTTATACAGTCCTCTTTATTGTCCTTTTAGCACTAGCTCGAGTACATCTATCGCATGGGTATACTCGGCAATGTGTATATGCTCCTGCGGGGTATGATCAAGGCGCGAGTCACCAGGCCCATACGCGACAATGTTCTGTCCCCAGACAGGACCAACGACGTTCATATCCGATGTACCCGTTTTATTTTTGAAAGTAGGTGCTACTCCCGTAGCTCGTAAAGCTACTATAAAAGCACGCGCCAGAGGAGTTGTGCGCGTTGATTGATAGGCTACCTCTTCGCCAGAGAAGTTGATGTGTATATCATCTTCATGGGCCCAGTGCTCAAGCTGACTACGCAGTGCTGCAATATCGTAGTTTGGTGGTAGCCGATAGCCTATGGTGAAACGTGTCCATTCTTCCAACCCATCCTGACCACTGTTGATGCTACGTAGCGAAGGCTGCAGAGAGGCAAATGCCGATTTGCCTGCGTGCTGCTCATTCCACTCACTAGCATGACGACGGATACGCTCCCAGAATCCTGCCGCAATCTCGTTGCTACTTTGCAAGGGTCCAGCAGTATGGCTCAACGAGCGTGAGCAATAGCCATCTATCAGCAGTCGCCCCTTATAGCCAATAGTGACGGCCTGACTTCCACTCGGCTCACCGATAACACAGGCATATGGTTGATACTGTTGCACGGCAAAGCGAGCACCGCGTGAGGTAGCCGCTTCTTCCTCAACTGCGCCAATGACAACAATTGGTCGCACTATTTCTTTAGAATGTGCGGCACGAGCAGCTGCACTGATAAAGGCGGCCAGCGGCCCTTTGGCATCTACTGCACCTCGACCATAGAGCACACCATCCTCTAAGCGCACAGGAATATTGCCCGGCACGGTATCCATATGTCCCAGCAGTACGATAGGTTGCACATCCGTCAGTTGCTGGTGAGTGCTAGCAACAAAGTTTCCTGCCTCATCGACATAGGCATGCAGTCCCATCAGCTGCGCCTGCGCTACTAGATAGTGAGCCAGAGTGCTCTCCTGGCGAGAAAGGCTGGGAATAGTGAGCATACTTTGCAATAGTTCAACTTCATGGGTAGGGTCAGTGCAATCAATTGCAGCGGACACGCTACCAACGGGCAAAGAATTGCTAACATCTGATGTATTTTGTGTTTTAGGGTGAATTTGCTGAGTGAGTAGTTCTTCTATTACATCCAGTGTGTGCTTTAGTTGTTCTTTTGTAATTACTAGCGGAGGCAATAGGCGCAAGACGTTGGGACCAGCTGGCAAAGCCAGGAGGCCACGCTCACATAGTGCTTCGAGATAAGGCTGAACGCGACGGTTGAGTTCAATACCGATCAATAGCCCGCGCCCTCGCACTTCACGAATTAAGGGTGAACGTATTGCCTGCAGACGTTGCAGAGCATACTCACCAAGCTCTACAGCACGTTCTACCAGTTTTTCCTGTTCAAGAATATCGAGTGTAGCCAGGGCCGCAGCACAGGCCAGAGGATTACCACCAAAGGTAGAACCATGAACTCCCTTGCCAATACGCTCACTTTCCATCACGCGCCGTCCCAGGCCAATTGCTCCCATCGGCACACCACCTGCCAGCGATTTGGCAAGGCAGAGAATATCCGGCTGCAAGCCATAGTGTTCACAGGCAAAGAGACGACCAGTGCGGCCAAGGCCCGTTTGCACCTCATCAATAATTAGTAAAGCTCCACGTTCATGGCAGAGTGCAGCAAGCTCTTGCACATACTTATTATGTGCAACATGGACACCACCCTCACCCTGAACCAGTTCAATGATCACTGCTGCAGTCTCGTCGGTAATGGCCGACTGGGCAGCTTCTATATTGTTGTAACGGATATACGTCACACCTGGAATCAGAGGGGCGAAGGGTTCACGATAATGTGGCTCCCAGGTAGTGGAAAGAGCTCCCATCGTACGGCCATGGAAACCTCGCAATGTCGCCACAATCCCCACACGTCCAGTTGCTAGACGTGCAAACTTAAGCGCTCCTTCGACGGCTTCTGTCCCACTGTTGCAGAGAAAAAAGTTCGTGATTCCTTCCGGAGTAATTTGTGCCAGCCGCTCAAGGAGACGAGCACGTACGTCATTATAGAAGATTTCTGGACAGGTAATCAGATGCTGAGCCTGGGCCGCCAGCACAGCAGCTATTTCTGTACGTCCATGACCAATGTTGGCAACTCCATGACCTCCAGCACAATCGATATACTCATGCCCATCAGCATCCCATAACAGAGCGCCCTTACCACGCACGATAGCTATCTGGCGCTTGCCATAAACACCGCTGGTATATGTATTTTCAATGTCGATGATTGTGCTCATACTTCTAGCTCCACTATGATACCGATACCATTTCACGATCTTTTTGCATCTGGTTCACCGTTGCAGGCACAGCCGTAATCACGGTTCCAGAGCCTTCGACAACTGCGTGCAGAGATTCACTGCCGATGCATATACGTGGGACGCTGCCTTGTAATGCCTCTTGAGCTCCAAGCAGTTTCTTGCGCATGCGACCTTTAGCATAGTGCATATACTCTTTGAGCTGATCAGCTGGGATTGTGTGAATAAGCGTGTTCGCATCCTGCGGATCTGCCAGTAGTCCAGCCACATTGGTTATGATCACAAGGGCCTCTGCATGCAATGCGCTAGCAACAGCAGCAGCAGCACGATCGCCATCGACGTTAAGACGCTCTCCTTGATGGCTCAAAGCCAATGGTGAGATAACGGGGATATAGCCTGCATTTAGTAATTGCTCAAGTAGACCAGCATTCACCTGTTCGATCTGCCCGGTATAGTCGTCACGCAAGATCTGTACACGTCCCTCCGGCGTAACCGAGCGCACAGCAGCTTTACGACGCGCAACCAGTAACCGACCATCCACACCAGCCAAGCCAATAGCGTTCACACCCTGCTGCTGCAAGCTTGCAACTAGCTCGGTATTAATTTGGCCCACTGCCATCGCGAAGACGCGCAAGGTTTCGCTATCGGTATAGCGACTGGTCATGCCGCTAGGGGAGGTGATCATACGAACGGTATGACCCAATTGCTCCGAGAGTGTATTGGTGAGATCAGAGCCGCCATGCAGCAGGACAACTCGCTGGCCCTCAGCAACATAATGGGCAATCTCACGAACGATATTTGCTGTGGCGACACCAGCGCCTCCGCCAATTTTCACAACAAGCGTCATCGTTAAACTCCGTTTCTCGCTAATCCTCAAACACCGATAAGGATGTATTTATACCGGATGCAATCCAGGGAAGGTCAATCCTAACGTCTCGTCCCAACCGAACATACAGTTGAGAGCCTGTACACCATTACCAGCAGCCCCCTTCATCAAGTTATCGAGGGCAGATATTACAACGACTCGCTGCTGCTCCACGTCCAGTGCAAAGCCAACATCACAGAAGTTACTTCCCGCCAGAATTTTTGGCTCGGGATAGCGATAGACACCACTGCGCTCTTTGACAAGACGGATAAATGGCTCACGCTGGTAAGCTTCGCGGTAGATACGCCACAGAGCACGCTCATCCAGACGTTCATTGATAAAAACATGGGCCGTGACGAGAACACCGCGTACCAACTCGATCGCAGTAGCAGAAAAAGCCACCGTCTGCGACAAC
>DASYAN010000332.1:0-8641 GCA_036501345.1 Ktedonobacteraceae bacterium | reverse complement strand
GGCGAGAAGTGTGGGAGGTGCTGCTCTATATCTATGAAAAGACGCACTTCGTCTTCTATCATCCTACACGTGTGATAGATGGCATCATCGAGTGAACATTTATGGGCATGTTGTAGGATCACAACGAGGTTGTGGGTATCCCCATGAGCCAATTCTTTAGGCAATGAGTAGAGATCGTTGACCCAACAGACCATGTTCGCGGTTATCAGCCGCAGGCTCTGCAACTCCTGACTTTCATAGACATGTGGGGGGAGGGTAATACGCAGTGCGATATCGATCAGGTCAAGGACAGGCAAAGTTGCCGCCGCCAAACGACGTTTCTCCACATAGGTGTCAACATCAGGAATGTGCCCCTGCACATGATTCTGTGCTTGCCAGAGGCACGCAAAAAGATACTTAGCCATGCTGTCGATAAAACGTCTTTGCCAGTCTGGGTTGGTATTGTGAACAGTGCGCTGCCAGAAATCGGCGAATGCTTCCGCAATAGGGCTTTGTGGTGTAATAGAAGGGTCACTCATAATTGCTATCAGATGCTCAATGGCTAGCTGTATACGTTCAGGCTGTTTTCTTATATTCCCTTCATCGAGTTGGTTATCAAACAGAAAAAATATACAATTCCAATCGGCAATTAACGTGAGGTCATCAAATTCAGCAAAAGGATATACTCTAGCGACAAACCAAGCGAAGCGGCATGTAGAAAAATGTCGAAATGCTTTTCCTTGCTGAACCAGATGAAATTGCTTGGCGAATCGGAGACAGTGTTGATGTAATTTCTCCACATAAGGACTTATTAGTGAAGGAAACGGACAATAAATATCTGGTATCGTAATGTACTCCATTGATCTTCCTTTCGTAGGTGGTGGCTCGAAATGCGATGAGTGATTGCCCACACACGCTTGAGATCTCGTGGATATCTTTATGGATTGGAGATGCATATTTGCTCTTTGTAAGGCAAGTATCCACTTGCTCAATGAGTAGTGGTTTACATAAAAATAGCTACCCCTAATTGTAGAGTTTACAATAAGAAACGTATATACACAAGAGCATTGTATGAAGTACTCGCCTGTATTGTTTGATGTCTTTTAATAGACAGACATTTGCTGCCAA
Source organism: Ktedonobacteraceae bacterium (assembly GCA_036501345.1). Lineage (GTDB taxonomy): Bacteria > Chloroflexota > Ktedonobacteria > Ktedonobacterales > Ktedonobacteraceae > DASYAN01. The sequence continues at coordinate 7,534 of DASYAN010000332.1, read as the reverse complement.
ACTCCTTAAGAAGAATTTTTGTAGAGTGCTCAAGATTGATGAAGCTACCAATCTCTACTGGAAGCAGCAGCAGTTGCCTTGCTGTTTACTGACTAGCATGTGTTTTTTCTCTCGACAAGAGAGGGCTGCTCCTGTATAATAGCGAGCAAGTGAGTAACACGTACTTGGAGCATGGGATGAGCAAGAGGCGGTGTTGCTCGACGAGCTCTCCACGAGATGCTGCAACCTGATTTTCATGCTAGATTAAACTTACTCACTACCTAGGGTCGCAAGCCCAACCCAAAATCACAAAATAGTCATAGAGATCAGCCAGCGGATAATTGCTAGCGAGAAAGGAATAACATGGCCCAAACAAACGAAGGCTCTCTTGGAGCACTCTACCATCCCTTAGAGGGTGAGCAGTTGGAAAATCCCTACCCTTTTTATGCTCGTGCTCGTAAAGAAGAGCCTATCTTTTTCAGTCCTGAACTAGATACCTGGGTTGTCACCAGATATGATGATGTTCAGACCGTCTTAAGCCAGCCGGACACCTTTTCATCGAAAGACGCTTTGCGTCCTGTGGTAAAATATTTTCCGGCAGCGTTTGCAGAACTGAGCAAAGGGTACCCGCTAGTGCCAGTTACGATTAACAGCGATGGAGAAGAACATATCCGGTTTCGTAACGCAGTGAGCAAGGCATTTGCTCCCAAACGCATTAAGCAATTGGAGCCCTTCATTAAAGAGGTCACAACTTCACTCATAGATGCCTTCATTCATGACCACAAAGCTGAGTTAGTCTCGCAGTTAGCTTATCCACTCCCCCTTGAAGTCGCTCTCTTACTGATTGGGGTTCCTAAAGAAGATATGGCCTTGGCCAAAAAGTGGAGCGATAGTGAGAATATGTTCGTCAGTTACTCATTATCAGAGGAGCGACAAGTGGAGTGCGCTCGTGATATTGTTAGTTTCCAACACTATTTGATAGGGCTCGTCAACGAGCGAAGAAGTGCTCCTAAAGAAGATTTGATTAGTGATTTGCTTGAGACGTCACCAGAGGAAAAACCATTCAATGATGCACAATTCGCGAGTTTGCTCAGCACTACAGTAATAGCGGGTCATGAAACTGTGACCCAGCTCATTGGGAATGCATTTGCGCTCTTGCTTGAGCAACCTGAGAGATGGCAGGCGTTGTGTGCTCATCCCGAACATATTCCGCAGGCTATCGAGGAAGTCTTGCGCTATGATGCACCCGTTCATGCGTTCTTTCGTACGACCACACGAGAAGTGACCTTAGGAGGAATTAAGTTTGCACCGGAAACCTCGCTCCTGGTAGTCTTTGGGTCAGCGAACCGCGACGAAACACAATTTTCCCAGGCGGACGAATGTGATATACAGCGGTCACCAAATCGCCATCTAGCATTTGGATATGGGGTTCACTTCTGTATAGGAGCGTTTCTGGCACGCAAGGAGGTACAGATTGCATTGGAGACGTTCTGCCAGCGACTGCCAAATCTGCGCTTGGCACCTCAGCAAGCACTCTCACATATCCCTTCAATCAGGCAGCGAGGATTTACACGCCTTGAGGTCGTGTGGTAGAGTGCAACAGAAGCCTGTATGCTGATGAGACATCATTGAGGCCACTTTGTTAGGCAGGAATTACTACCGTACCTGAGTATTTATTATATCGCAAAGGTCAAAGTGTTTCTGCCCTATCTTTCTATTTCCCTCTGTCTTATACTGATGAGAGCAGTAGCTGTGCAGTTATATGGTCAGTGACCAGGATGTTTGCTAGTCCAGCCTTGAGAGCTGCACGAATAGCAGGAACATAGGAAGGGCCTGCTCCAGCGACCAGAATCACTTTGGAGCCTTCTTGTGTGATTTTCTCCTTCAGGCGAGGAATCGGAAAACCTGTGAGGTAATATGGCGGTGGGTCCATTATTTCATTAATGCAGTGTCCTTCAGCATCAAAAAACCAGTGGTTGATATCTACGGCTGGGTGAAATGCTTCGATCGCATTGATCTGTTGCCTACTGAGGATTCCTCTCATAATTACTTGATCATTCGTATATGGGGGCCAGAGTCCCATGATAACCACATTGGCTTTGTGACTGAGCTGGACCGCATCCCGTGTTACCACATTACGAGTGTTGTCTTCTATGAGTGCCTCTGCCGAGACTCCCAATATGTGTGGTATAAATGCGGGAACAGTATACCATGCATGTGAAGCGCAGTAAGCCCGGGCAATATCATATGCAACCAGATTTGCATCCCCAGGACTCGTGCGAGGTTCGACGAAGCCAATAGTAGACACAACACGTAAATGTGGTAGTGGCTTGGTTGGTTCTAAGTAACGGACAACATTGCGCATGAAGGTTCTACCACCAGAGACAGCGAGAATATCGGAGTCCGTGAGTAATTGATCAAGGTAGTCGGCAGCAGCATTTGTAATCTCAGCGACCACTTCGTCGAGCGTTTTATCGGCTCCGACATCTTCGAACTTGCGACCGGGAACGAGTATTAAATCCTCCAGGTTAAGCTCCCGACGTGCTTCGCGAGAAAGATTGCGCAAATAGCCTGTGCGGAGATCAGGTACAATAGAAATACGGACAATGCCCTGCTCTTTTGCTTTCTGTAAGGCCTTACTCACAGTCTGCCTGGAGCAAAACTCCATGTCAGCAATCGTTTCCTGGGAATGCCCATCTTCATAATACATATAGGCAACTTTACGCAAGAACCGCTCATTGACAAGGAGCCTCGCTTCACTCCTATTCCCTTGAGTGATATCTGGCATGCTGGATCTTCTCCTTTCACAAAATATATCTCATCAGACTGGGAAAGAAAGGTGCAGGATATGACAAGCTGTGGCTCTGCATTCCTATCACTCTGTCTTACGCTGATGAGAGCAGTAGCTGTGCTGTTATATGGTCAGTGACTAGGATGTTTGCCAGGCCCGCTTTGAGAGTAGCACGGATAGCGGGGAGATAGGAAGGACCTGCTCCGGCGACCAGAATCACTTTGGAGCCTTCTTGTGTGATTTTCTCCTTCAGACGAGGAATCGCAAAGCCTGGGAGATGATATGGTGGTGGGTCCATTATTTCATTAATGCAGTGTCCTTCAGCATCAAAGACCCAGTGGTTGATATCTACAACTGGGTGGAATGCCTCGATCGCGTCCATCTGCTCCCTGCTGAGGATTCCTCTCATAACTACTTCGTCATTCGTGTATGCGGGCCAGAGTCCCATGATGACCACATTGGCTTTGTGACTGAGCTGGACTGCGTCCCGCGTTACCGCGTTACGAGTGTTGTCATCCATGAGCGCCTCTGCTGAGACTCCTGGTATGGGCGAGAAAAATGCAGGAACAGGAAACCATGTGTGTGAAGCGCCATACACTTGAGCAATATCATATGCAATCAGATTCGCATCCCCAGGACTCGTGCGAGGTTCGACGAATCCAATAGTAGAGACAACTTGTAAGTGTGGTAGTGGCCGGGCAGGTTTTAAGTAACGGACAACATTGCGCATGAAGATTCTACCACCAGAAACAGCGAGAATATCAGAGTCGGTAAGTGATTGATCAAGGTAGTTGGCGGCTGCCCTTGCAATCTCGGCGACCACTTCGTCGAGCGTTTTATCAGCTCTGACATTTTCGAAGTTGCGACCGGGAACGAGCACTAAATCCTCCAGGTTAAGCTCCCGGCATATCTCGCGGGAAAGATTACGCAAGTAGCCTATACGCAAGTCAGGTACAATAGAAATATGGACAATGCCTCGATCTTTTGCTTTCTGTAAGGCTTTGCTTACCGTTTGCCTGGAGCAAAACTCCATGTCAGCAATCGTTTCCTGGGAATGGCCATCTTTATAATACAGAGAGACGATTTTGCGTAGGAATTGCTCATCGGCAAGGAGTCTCGCTTCGTTACTATTCCCTTGAGTAATATCTGACATGCTGCTTTTTCTCCTTTCACAAAATAGAATTGATCAGACTAAGCAAGAAAGGTGCAGAATACGACAAATTGTTCTTCTGCATTTTTAGCACTCTATTCAGCCCCTTACTCTATCAACTCTCTCCTGTTTACAGGCAGGCGCAAATGTGTTCCGCATTGATCCGCTCATTATGAGAACATTTATCATAGCAAACTTGGATCATACTTACGAGCAAGTGTAGCATACACTATGTTGTCTCAAAGCGCAAGGTTTCCTCGCAAGGTTTCTTTCTGATTATGCTGCCCGCTTGATCAGATAAGGCTGTTTATTGGCAAACAATCGCGAATAAGCACATATGCACCAATACTGATGGTGCTCTCGACAAATTACAGAGGTTCATGTATAATTAGAGCAGGTTTTGCTTACTTGTCAAAGAGTGAATGAAGAAGAAAAAAGAGTACTAAGGGCAGCAAATGAAAATTTTAGACATGATGGCAACAAGTGAGAAAGGAAAGACTGACTACCATGGCCCAAACAAACGAAGACTCTCTTGGAGTGCTCTATCACCCATTACACGGTGAGCAGTTGGAAAACCCTTATCCTTTTTATTCTCGTGCTCGTAGAGAAGAACCTATTTTCTTCAGTTCTGAACTTGCCACCTGGGTTATCACCAAATATGATGATGTTATGAGTATCTTAACCCAGCCAGGTATCTTTTCGTCGAAGGATGCTTTACGTCCCGTAGTAGAATTTTCCCCTGCGGTGTTTGCAGAACTGAGCAAAGGGTATCCCATAGTTCCTAATATGATCGACAGTGATGGAAAAGAACATGTCCGGTTTCGTAGCGCTGTGGGTAAGGCATTTGTTCCGAAACGCATTAGGCAGTTGGAACCCTTCATCAAAGAGGTCACACTCTCATTAGTAGAAGTTTTCATAAATAACCACCAAGCCGAGGTAATCTCGCAGTTAGCTTATCCCCTTCCCCTTGAAGTTGTTCTCTTTCTGATCGGGGTTCCTAAAGAAGATATGGCCTTAGCGAAAAAGATGAGCGATAGTCTATCAATGCTTGTCAACTCTCCACTCCCGGAGGAGCAACAAGTGGAGTGCGCTCGTGGCTTTGTTAGTTTCCAGCACTATATTATACAGCTCGTCAACGAGCGAAGAAGTGTCCCTAAAGAAGATTTAATTAGTGATTTGCTTGAGACGCCACCAGGAGAAAAGCCGTTTGATGATGCACAATTCGCGAATTTGCTCACCAGTATGGTAGTGGCAGGTCACGAAACTGTGACCCAACTCATCGGGAATGGACTTGCGGTCTTGCTCGAGCAACCTGAGAGGTGGCAAGCATTGTGTGCACATCCCGAACGCATTCCCCAGGCCATAGAGGAGATCTTGCGCTACGACTCACCCGTTCATGCCTTCTTTCGTACGACTACACGAGAAGTGACCGTAGGAGGGATCACGTTTCCACCAGAAACCTCGCTCCTGGTAGTGTTTGGGTCAGCGAACCAGGATGAAACGCACTTTCCCCAGGTAGATCAGTTTGATATGCAGCGGTCACCAAATCATCATCTGGCGTTTGGGCATGGCGTTCACTTCTGTATAGGGGCGTTTCTTGCACGCAAGGAAGCACAGATTGTGTTTGAGATGCTCTGCCAGCGACTGCCAAATCTACGACTGGCACCTCAGCAAACGCTCTCACATATTCCGATACTCAGGCAGCGAGGATTTGTACGCCTTGATGTTGTGTGGTAGAGTGCAACCTGTCTTATTCGGATGAAAGCAGCAGTTGTGCAGTCATATGATCAGTGATTAGGATGTTGGCGAGGCCAGCTTCCAGAACTGCACGAATAGCTGGAGCATATGAAGGACCTCCTCCCGCAACAAGAATCACTTTGGTGCCGTCTTTTCTGATTTTCTCCTTCAGATCAGGAATCGCAAAACCTAGAATGTGGTATGGTGGTGGGTCCATCATTTGATTGATACAGCGCCCTTCTGCATCGAAAACCCAGTGGTTGATATCTACAACTGGATGGAATGCCTCTATCGCATCCAGCTGTTCCTGGGCGATAATTCCTCTTAGAACTACTTCTTTATTCGTGTATGAGGGCCAGAGTCCCATCATGAAGACATTTGCTTTTTCACTGAGCTCCATTGCTGGCCGTGTCATAGGGAGTTGGGAATTCAGTTCTTTTAGTGCCTCTGGTCGGACTTCTGGTATATGTGGTATAAACGCAGGAATAGTATACCATATGTGTAGACCGCCATATGCCTGAGCAATATCATATGCTATCAGATTCGCATCACCGAAACTCGTACGGGCCTCGACGAAGCCGCTAGTAGAGACAACTTGTAAGTGTGGTAGTGGTCTGGCGGGTTTTAAGTAACGGACAACATTGCGCATGAATGTTTTGCCACCAGAAACAGCGAGAATATCGGAGTCGGTGAGTAATTGATCAAGGTAGTCGGCAGCTGCCTTTGCAATCTCGGCTACCACTTCATCGAGGGTTTCATCAGCTCCGACATTTTCGAAGTTTTCACCGGGAACGAGTACTAGATCCTCCAGATTAAGCTGCCTACGTCCCTCGCGGGATAGATTGCGTAAGTAGCCTGTGCGGAGATCAGGGATGATAGAAATACGGACAATGTCTCGATCTTTTGCCTTTTGTAAGGCCTTACTCACGGTTTGCCTGGAGCAGTACTCTATCTCAGCGATAGCTTCCTGTGAATGCCCATCTTCGTAATACATATAGGCAACTTTGCGTAGGAACTGCTCATCAGCAAGAAGCCTCGCTTCGCTACTACCTCCTTGAGTAATATCTGGCATACTGCATCTTCTCCTATCACAAAATATAGCTGGTCAGACTTGGCAAGAAAGGTGCAGGATACGACAAGCCGTTCCTCTGTATTCCTATATATTATATTTAGTTCGTTGGTATTCTGTCCCTATTCCATCACCTCTCTCTCCTGCTAAGCATAGCATACAGTATGTTATCTCAAAGTGCAAGGTTTCTCTGGATGATCAGATAGGGCTGTTTGTTAGCAAACCATCCTGAGTAGGCACATATGCAGCAACTACCCTCTCTTTACCCATGTTGGTGAGCATAGGTCATTCTCTCTGCTGAAAGAAGACAGTTTGTAAAAAAATAGGTTATTTTATACATCCTGTTAGATCTATGCAATGCTTGTACAATAACCAGAAATTTTGGGAAAAGTTTCCATTCTATTTTGATTGGGCATTTGTTTTAACAAGTGCTACATTTTTACAAATATTCGCAAAATGTCTTGCTTTTAACATTTGTTTTGGTATACTTTACTTAGAGACACATAAATGGACTGGTAACTATGGAGGAGGAGAGGATGCAGAGCAAGGTGGAAAGGGTGGATGAAGCTTAGTTGAAATTGAAATAGAAACGATCCTTTGTGTTCTCTGCTCAATAATTTTAAGACTAGGAGGGAAGCCTTCATGAAAAGACAGATCCTGTTCAAAGTGGAAAAGAATCGGGTGCTTGTCCCTGTTGGCGAGCCTTGCCCTTTTGGATGCCGATATTGCTATACTCGAGGGGGCGAGGTAGGACTCTCACGTGTCAGTATAGAAGACATTCTCACTCCTTTCCGGCAGTTTGCGCGTG
>DASYAN010000331.1:0-12701 GCA_036501345.1 Ktedonobacteraceae bacterium | reverse complement strand
CTTGCTCCACCGCTAGAAAGGAAAAGTTGAAGCCACGTAGATCAATTTGTAGCTGTATCAACAGGTTGAGTATGTTACCAGCGGCATAGCTCGACATCTGAGAAGATGTTATGCGTAGTGTGGAAAGAACATATCTAAGCTTCTGATTACATCCTGCTTTCCCAAAAGTGGCTAGTAATTTTGCCGCTAAAGGTGCTAATATGAAGCGTAGTTGGCTCTCTCTCACATAATCGTTTGATTGTGCTTTAATCAGTGCATGACTTCCTAACAATATAATACTTTCTGCATCTATTTCCTGATAGATATTTTCCACAAACCTCTCAGTCACATATTCCATAATCACTGGCTGCAGCGTGAATCGACCATCGCTACCCGTCTCAATGAGAGATCGTCGCCGCAAAGAGCTCATTGCATCCAATAATGCTCCTTTTGATGATGGATGTAGCATATTTTGCCACAGGTCCTGCCGAGAAACCGCCTCACGCTCAATAGCCAACCAATACATAAGATGCTGCTCTAGCTTGGATAATCGGTGAAACTGCTGGTCCAAAAGCTCTCGCGTACCTCCGAAGACAGCCTTCTCCTCCCTCAGGAAGTCTGCAATATCTCCGCCAAATACCTCTCGAATAGGCTCAGAAACTATTTTTAAGATCAGAGGATTGCCTGAATACAGATGAATGAAGGTTGTCCATATTTCATCAGATCCAAGGAGCTCTTTATCCTTTAGTAATATTCGTCCATTTGCATCGTCTATGCCTGAGAGATGGAGTGATCGTACAGTGGAAGAAGCTCCTTCCATATAAGCAACTTCCTTTGGCTTTTCCCGGCTAGTCAAAAGCAAACAACTTGCATGATAGGTCTCCCCAATACGCTGAAATAATCGGCCATAGTCTTTAGATTCTTCTCGATACTCACCAGTGCGATCTTCAGCTTGCAATACGGATTCGACATTATCTAGTATGAGCAGACACCGATGTTCACGCAACAATGTAATGAGCAGAGAGATTTTTTCCTCAATATTGATTGGTAAATCTGATGATCGTTGCTCGGGAAAAATTTGGAAAAAGCTTTCCAGAATATGTTCCACTTTTGGACTATTGCGCAGTGAGCGCCAGAAGACATACTTGAAAGCTGCTTGTACTTTTTTTGCTACTACCAAAGCAAAGGACGTTTTGCCTACACCTCCAATACCTACCACTGCCACTACTCGGCAGCAACCTTCAGCAATCCATTGTTCTACTTCGGTGAGCTCGTTTTCACGCCCATAAAAGTTCTCAATATGAGGAGCTTCTCCCCAATATTCTTGCCTAACATTATCCTGAGGTACAATTAATGAAAACTCCTTATTCTCGTGTGCTACGGCCTGTTCAGATGGCGATGCAGCAGTGAAATTGTCAGAGGATACGATAGTTCGCTCTTGCGCTATTTCCATCAATCCCAACTCATTGGCATCTTTACCGAAGAGTTCAACAAGTTTTTGAATGAAGTAGGGACGAGGCAATGCCTCTCCTCGTTCCCAGCGGCTTATGGCTTTGGTATCACTGCCAATCTTGGCGGCGACATCTGCTTGCGACCAGCCACGTAGTTTGCGCTCATATCTTAATTTCTGACTCATGGACAAGCATTTCTCCACTTAATATCACTAATCTCTCGATCCTTGGCTAATAACAAGCACAGTTTACTCTTACCGACTGGTCAACCCTAACTTATCAACCAGCAAACTGGCGCAAAGTAAGGCATGTTCACGCTGCGTTTGAGACAAAGAAGAGAACTGCAAGGTGTTTAGAGCATTGTAAAGTAAGGCAATATAATATTCACTCATATCGCCGTTAGGATTGTGGTCCATCAATCTATGAGCCAAAGTACGTAGATGCACAACTGTAGCATAAGCCTTAATCAATGCCTGGTTCCTCGTTGATAATGTGGTTGGTAACTGCTCTATTTGGCTGAAACGCTCAACAACGCATAGAATTTGTTCTATATATAGGCGTTCTCGCAACGTGGCTTTTTCTGCAGTGAGTAGCTGAAAGCGTACTGCTGAGTCCAATGTAGCAAGATCACGTAAAATATGGCCCTGACCCGTCTCTTGAAAGTCTATCATCCACACATGTCCTGTGCTATCAACAAGCAAGTTGTGTTGATTAAAGTCACCATGGGTTATGCAAAGATAGGTTGAACGATTGAGAGATAATCCCGATATCTTCTGCAGAGGGTTTGTAAAGAAACGCTTTGGCTTCAAATTCGTGAAGAGGAGCGATTGTGTAAGTCGTACAGATGGTAGCTGTTCAGTAACGATTTTCTCAAGTATCTCCGGCGTGCATCCAAGCATCCGTTGGTAATCCGCAGCTAGATTAAGTGGCTGTAAGAGGCTGCGGTTGGCATACCAGACACTGCATGTATCACGGAAAAGTCGATCCAATATTGCCTTAATTTTGGACACGTCGTTACGATCGTAGAAGGCACCAAAGTCTTGTAGTTGATCGTTAATCGTGCCAAGAAGTGAGTATACGATGCCGCCAAGGTGTGGAGTACGCCGCAAATCTAGTACAGACGTATTACGTCCACCCCCAAGGAAAGGCTGAACATTTTTCTTGAAATTCTGGTATTCCCTTTCGATGTCGTGAAAGTCACCAAACTTGATAACAATATCATTTCCTCCACCAGTAGTATAGAAGGGTTGTACCCGCAGTACTCCCATACCGCTATAACCCTGAGTCAATGGGCGTACCAGAATGCTTTTCGCCTGATAGAATAAGCGGCAGAGTAAGTCTTCCAGTTCAACGGTTAGCTGATTTTGTAAGGGTGTCCCTGCTTCAACCATGGTGCCATCAACCTTTAGGCCAGTTACAACTTGTTCGAACCCACTGAGTTGTTGCCAATGAATTTGGAGTGATAGATTAATATTTACTTCTTTTTCAAATACTTCTCGCACTTTCTCCAGAAACGCTTGCCTGGTAAAATCATCCTTAGAAAGAAAATCCACCACCTTATACTTTGCAAATGCCGTTCTCATTTGTTCTTTGGTACCATAAGCAGAAAGGATAATCACTTTTGTAGCATCGCCTAGACCTCGTTTATCTAACTCATCGAGCAAGGTTATGCCTTCCCGATTGGTTGGGTCAGAGTCAACCAGACGAACATCAAGTAATAGCAAATGATAGAAAGTTTCATTTAGCCGCTTGATAACTTGTTCGGACGTAGCTGCAGAATCTGCATGAAAGCCTTCACGCTGCAAGCTTTCAACTAATTGCTTACGCCAATTTTCTAAATCATCTACTACTAGAATACGTCCTTGCCTATTCATAAGTCATTTTTCTCCTTGCAAAGCAAAATACATTCATGGCTTATGATGCTTCCTAACACCTACTACCTAAGATAAAACACAACAAGCAGGCTCAAAAAGGTCCTTTATCAGCGTTGATACATTTTTACAGTACTACTTCATGGCATTCGATTGTCGATCCTCGGCAATAATAGTTGAAAGGTTGCGCCTCGTCCTACTTGGCTTATTAGTTTCAAGTCTCCATGGTTTTTGAGGGCATTACGTCGAGCACTCCAAAGACCAAATCCAGAGCTACCTTTCGTCGAAAAAAATAGATCAAAAATATTAGATTGCGCTTGCTCAGAGATACCAACTCCCGCGTCTGCCACCTCTAAGGCCACAGAGCGACCAACATTGCGAGCTCGCAATATGATTTTACCGCCATCAGGCATGGCTTGGATTGCATTCGCAACCAGATTGCGCAAGATATCACTAACTAAACTGGGAAAAACCTTAACGGGCGCTACTGTCTCATCAATCTCCAGATCCACCTCAATATTGGATGGCAAGGACGAAATAGTCAAGGCGTCTTCAAGCAACTTTTGGGGCTGTATCACAACTGGCTCACCAGCCTTCTCTTCTTTATCACCCAATTTCGATAATTTCTTCTTCAGATCTTTACTAAACGACAAAACAGCCCTTACAGATTGCACAATGTTTCTCATCTTTTCATCAATATACGGATTAGTTACGCCCAGTCTCTCCAGCTCAGCTTGAACATCTCTGACATAAAACTCAACCAGCCCTAGATCATTCCCCAACCGATGCGTTACCTCAAAGGCTGACTGCCCGATCGAACTCATCTCCTCTGCAGATAAGGCTCGCTTTTCGAACTCTTGACGTGACTGTGCTGTTTCCAACCGATAGATAGTGCTAGCCAATTGCTGCGCTAGCCCTTCAAAGAAAATCGCGTCTGTACCCCGAAAATGGCCCACTTCCTTATGCCTGAGCTCTAGATTACCATAGTATTGATCCTTGAACACAATAGGCATGATGAAAAGTGAGCGCATCGCCGGGTCGCAGAGTTGCGCAGAAATTACATGTGAGAGTGGATCAGCAGTATCGTGAATGACAAGTGCGCGTCGCTCCTGTGCTACTTGCCTATTTATGGCGAGATTTTCAAACTGCCTCTCTCTTTGAGAGGAAGTTTGAGATTCAGATGGATGGATGATTACCAGTTCCTGGCTATCTTTATCATAAGGATAGATGACAGCGTAGCTCTGGCTATGTTCCTCCGCAATACCTAGAATAATATTGTAAGCTTGCTCGACTTTTGCCCATTCAGTAACTTTACTCAGCTCTTGCTCGGCTTTATATAATAGTTCAAAACGCTGTCTCTCCTGCTTAGCTTTCTTGTAATGTTCGGCATTTTGCAATGCGATAACAGCCAGATCCGCCAAACCTCTCAGTAGCCGTACGTCTTTGTCATTAAAGTGTTTAGCTGTGAGACTTTCAACATTGAGGACCCCCCGTAGTTCATTGCCCTGGAGCATTGGCACGGCCAATTCAGAATGCACCCCGGGGGAAAATGCCAGATATATCTTGTTCCAGGGAGGTCTAGATACGTCTTCTACGTTATATATTTGTTTTCGCGTTGCTACATAGCCAACAATACCTTGATCGCGTCTCTGACGTTGATGCTTCTTATCCTCTGACACGCCCCTCTCGGCAGCCATCCACAAATCATTCCGTTCAGGATCATAAATCATTACATTACCTACAGTAGAACGAGTCAGCATCAAGGCTTTCTCCAGGATAAGACCGAAGATATGGGTAGTGTCAAGCTCGCTGGTAATCTCCTTACTGATTTCATTGAGCACCTGAGCTTCTTCCGCAAGACGCTTTTCTCTCTCATAAGCTTGCGCATTTTGAAGGGCAATCACAGCTAGATCCGCTAATCCCTTTAAGAGTCGCACATCACTTTCTGTAAAGTTGTTCGGAGAGCGACTCTCAACATTGAGAACTCCTAGCAGATCCTTGCCTGCAAGCATTGGTGTAGCCAGTTCAGAGCATGTTCCAGGAATAAAATCTATGCTGAGTTCGTTCCACGGGGATTGAGATATATCCGTGATATTGAGCAACTGCTTGCTTCTTGCGACCTGTCCCACAACGCCTTGATCTAAACTTTGACGTTGACCTCTCTTGTCCTCATATACACCCCTCTCAGTAGCCATCCACAAATCATTCCGTTCGGCATCATAGATCATCAAGTTACCTGCAGTGGAGCGAGTTAACAGTAAGGCTCTCTCAAGAATGAGATCAAAGATATGATTGGTATCAAGCTGACTGGTGATCTCTTTACTGATCTCATTGAGCACCTGACCCTCTTCAGCAAGGCGCTTCTCTCGCTCATAGGTTTGTGCATTCTTGATCGCCAGTACAGCCTGCCCCGCTAAAGTGAGCATGAAATCCTGATCTTCCTGACGGAAAAATCCTTCTTGAATGCTCTCAAAATTGATAACACCTATTACATTGTTACCATCAAGTAGCGGTACATCCAACTCCGAAACTATATCGAGAGCGATAGGATAATAAAGGTCTCGCCAGGGTAAGTCTTTATGCACACTGTTTACTCGTGCTGCCTTTTTATGCTCCACTACCCAGCTGGCAATACCTCTATTTCTTTGTAAGGAGGTAGCTTGCATTTTACGGGCTTCGGCATGACGACCACTCGTTACTACTGTCTTCAAAATGAGTATTTCGGGATTATATAGCAAAATCGCGGCTTCTTCAGAAGGCACATGCTCGTGAGCCAGCCTGAGAATGGTGTTCAAAATCGATTCTAGCTCCAGGGTTTGATTCAACTCACGATCAATATACTGGAGAATCTCCAGTTCGTGGATGCGACGTAGACTTAACATACCGAATACTTGCGCGTTTTTAATTGCAATAGCGGCGTAGTGAGCAAGTCCTTCAATAAACAATTTTTGAGTAGCATCAAAGCGTTGCTGTTGGCGGAAGTTGACAAAAAGTATGCCTACCATCTCATCACCAACCTGTAATGGTACTGCCGCTGTTGAACAGATATTTTCACGCTCCTGGAAATTCCCCTGATGGACATTAGTATCACCACGCAATATGGTATATATAGTAGCACTTTCCTTAGCAAAGATAGGCCTTTTATAATGCAATACAAGGATAGCCATATCATCAGGGGTAAGGTCTAATTCTGGAGGGAAACCTGCATCTTGTAGAGTACCAGCTACACATGGTGGTAGTATAAAACGTTTAACAGCCGATTCATAGGGATAAAGAATAGCAATATCAGCTTGTGTGGCATCACGTATTCTTTCGACAGTAGCTTGTAATGTTTGTTCCGATTCTAGTTGCTGCGTTAGTAGCTGACCCGTTTCGTTGAGTTGATAGAGACTACTGTATAAACGCATATTGTGGAGTGCTGATGCAACGTAATTTGCTAGCAATTGTAGAGTGAAAAGGTCCTCCCAACCATATGCATCTGGTAGAGCATGTTGGATCGAGAGCACTCCAAGAGACACGCCACGTAGCATCAGTGGCACAAAGATAAGAGATTCCTTTTGTTCAACTTCTGTTGCAATAGTATCTAATTGGTGTAGTAATTGTTCAGACTCGATGCTTAATTGTCGAATAAATAAGGGCTCTTGCGTTTCAATCACATGCAGACATATGCCTTGTAGTGGTTGATTGATGGAAAAGGATCGCCCCTGTTCTCTTATGCGGAAATCTAATGTATGGGTTTGGGATTGATATATCGTGAGCATAAGCTGATGACTATCATCAAGAACGGCATCAACATATGTTTGCAGTGCTTGGAAAAGCTCATCAATTGTCCCAAGGTTATGATTGACTTCTTGCCCAATGTGTGCAATTTTCTCATAGGTACTAATCAACCATGCTTCCTCAAGAAGGAAAGAAGCTTGAATTGCAAAGTTCTGGAAGCTGGCGTAGTCAGCGGAACTGAACTTCTTTGGATGTTTGAAATCTAAATAGATAATTCCCAAACATCTGTTACGATGCCTAGTACGCAGAGCTAAACTCGCGCAGGAGCAAATTTCTTCTTTCCGTGTGAAGTGATTGTGCCACTGAGGCTCCACTTCCAAGCCTTCAACAAGAACTATACCCTCTCTGAGAACCCTTTGCGTGAACTCATCCCTTTTAGACCTATCAAGGAGCAACTCGTTTCCCTCTTGCAAGCTCCCAACATACTCTCCACCGATAAACGCACTGGTGATAGGATTGAATGCAAGGACAACACAAGCATCTGTGGCAAAAGCATCATGTGCTATTTGTCCAATATGTTGAAGCACGCTGTTCAGATCTCCGGGTTTTCCTGGAGTGCGTACTAAACGAGCACATATCTCGTTTATATAGTGCAATGATTGATTTTCCACTCTTCACTCCTGAATTTACAGCTGGCTTTGCAGAAGCTTAATATGCACGGATGATCTCAAGCACCCACTTTCATATTACCACAGAAGGATAGGCTCTACTAGATATATAGACGATAAATAAGGTTTCACCTAAAATTGTGTAATCAATACTTGATGAACCGTAACTATTCAGGAGTGCTAGACAGTGACAGGCGAGACTTGTAGCACTTCTGAATAGTTATCTATCATCAAGGACAGCTTGATAGTTATCCATACTACGAAATGCAAATGGCACACACTATACAACATAACCTAAACCTCAGAGGTAAGCCAGAACGCCACATGTAACGCCAATGAGCGCACACCACCAACATAAATCCCACCGACTGCTGATAATATCATAATCATGGGCCACGATTAACCAAATCCAGCCCGTGAAAATTGCCGATGCTATGATGAGTGGGAGACAGACCAGCTTGTGTTTGATATCTAGTAAAGGCTTATGACGAATAGGAAGAATCAAACGTTGCAATAGCATCACGAGGATCAATGGATAAGCAACAACAGCTGTCACTTGACCCAAAAATCCCCCACTCGTTATCTGACCAAGGTTCCAGAAGGCAGAGCACATAAATGTTGCCATACAGAACGGAACAGGTATTAGCAACGCTTTCCTAAACACGCTCATGAACGGTGGTTTCCTTATCTCACTAAGACCTGCATCATCAGGAAGACCTAAGCGAATATAGTAAGTAGCCAATCGTGATGTCTGAGAATTCATGCTATGCCTCCTTTCGCTAGTTAGCATAAAGTTCGCCAAGCCTTTTTATGTATGTGTTCATACATAGGATAACCTCATCATAGCCTTGTGAGAACCTCTTTTGCTGGTCACTTACAGGACAAAGATGGGACATTTTAAACCTTTTTTTCAGCTACCTATCCAAAGCTCACACTTCCAGCGAGAACTCCTATGCTTCAACCAGAGGAGAATTTAGATTGCAATCTCCGCACAGTACCCTTATAATGGCTCTCAGAAGCCTTCAGAGGCCAATTTTAAGGATTGAAAATTTATGGCACAGACACCACCATCTCAACATATAGATGACTACGGCTATTCCACGCGTCCAGACTCGCGCCACAAGGTACGCAACTTTTTGGTTCGTACCAGCAAGCGGATTCTGCTCGCGGGCATTTATGCGTGCGCCAGCACTATTGGGCTATTGCTTAAACTGGGCAGGCTAGGGAAAAAGCAGGTACCGCTTTCACCAGAGACCTTTCATCCCAAACGTATCCTCGTGCTGCGTATGGATCTGATCGGAGATCTGGTACTTTCGCTCCCTGTGATTCATTCGCTTAAACGCACCTATCCCGATGCAGAGATCGATCTACTGGCTATCCCATCAAGTTCCAAAGTAGTTATGAGCGATCCCGATCTCGCGGAAGTGATTGCCTACGATCCCAATATCTGGCGACGTCCCAAAGCGTTGTTCAAGATGCAGAACTGGCGCGAGCTCGGAGCATTACGACGTCGTCTGCAAGCACTCCATTATGATCTTGCAGTAAGTGTCTTTGGCCCCTGGGCTGCGATACTGGCAATTCTCAGTGGAGCACAACGGCGCGTTGGCTTTGGGCGAGAGAGTTATCCAGGATTTATGACTGATAATGTGGCAGGAGCACACTGGAAATCCGGCGATCACCTGCACGAAGTCGATTATTGCTTGAAGCTGTCAAAAGCTGCAGGAGCGAACATCGATTTGGACAATCGCATTCCACAGTTGCATGTCGATCCTCAGGCGATTGAAGAGGTAGATGAGATATTGCTCCAGGAAGGTATACAGCCTGATAGACCTATCATTGCTTGTCACGTCAGTTCCAATAATGGGCAATCGAAACGCTGGCCCATTCCTTACTGGGTCAAGCTGATCAACTGGCTCATCTCTGACGATAGTATGACGGTTGTACTGACAGGAGCAACCAACGATCTGCCTTTGATTGAGAGTATCTTACATCGCACACATGAACAGCCAGTCAATATGGCAGGCAAGACAAGTCTGACACAACTGGCAGCTCTGCTCCAACGTGCCAACCTGCTCATCACGGGTGATAGCGGTCCCATGCATATTGCTGCGGCAGTAGGTACACCATTGATCGCCATTCATGGTCCCACCGACCCGCTAATGAGTGGCCCGATCAGCCCACATGCAACCGTGCTACGCAGCGATATCTGGTGCAGCCCCTGTTACACTGCTAAAGGAGGCCCTGCCGATTGTCGCTTCTTTACTACACAGTGCATGAAAAATATTACGCCAGAGCAAGTGTTGACAATTATACATCAAAAATTGCAAAATGGCAGCCCAGAAGGCCAACCAGTAATATGATAGGGTATACTCTTAGTACATGCCAATAATCGGAAGT
The DNA here is from genome assembly GCA_036501345.1 of Ktedonobacteraceae bacterium. Lineage (GTDB taxonomy): Bacteria > Chloroflexota > Ktedonobacteria > Ktedonobacterales > Ktedonobacteraceae > DASYAN01. The sequence continues at coordinate 2,615 of DASYAN010000331.1, read as the reverse complement.
TGAATAGAATAGCTATGCAGAGAACACAGATTACTTTATCACCTAACGCCCATATCTTAGTCGTGAAGCTTGCTGGCATCGGAGACCTTTTACTAGCGACTCCGGCATTACGAGCCTTGCGGGATACATATCCACAGGCGCGTATCGATCTGCTGGTGACACCCGATTCCGCCGGGCTACTCAATGGCTGGGAAGTTATCAATAACATCATCGTTCTGGATAAATACATCTTTGACTCTATGAAGCAGATTGTTACACATCCACGAGCTTTGCTTCCATTGAAAGAGCTATGGAGCACTCTCCACGCTGGACAGTATGATGCGGTGCTCCTGTTCCACCATCTCACACTACGTTTTGGGCGTCTCAAACATCAACTGCTTATGCGTGCAACAGGAGCGAAATGGCGTGTTGGTCTGGACAATGGGCACGGCTGGTTTCTCAATGTTCACGTTAAGGATGATGGTTTCGGAGCCAAGCATGAGGCAGAGTACTGTATGGCGATTGCTGAAGCTGTTGGCGCGACTATCCACAACAAACATCTGGAACTTCCCTTGAGCGAAGATGAACGTAGGCAAGCGCGTCAATTGGTCTATGATAATACCACTGCAGAAAGTGTTCCACATCCGATTATTGCTATGCATCCTGGCAGTGGAGGTTATAGTACAGCACGCCGCTGGGCTCCAGAACGTTTTGCCCAACTCGCTAATACACTCTTCCACGACGTCGGTGGACAGATAGTATTGATGGGAGGTCCCGAAGAAATTACACTACACCAGCAGATTATGGATATGATAGCATCAGATGTACCCGTATCTAGTCTAGCAGGTAAAGGAAGTATCAAGGTAGCAGCGGCAATACTGGAACAAGTAGACTTATTTATTGGCAACGATGCAGGGCTCATGCATCTGGCAGTCGCAGTCAATACCCCCACCATCGCCATCTTTGGCCTCTCAAACCATAAAGCATGGGGACCATATACCGGTGATCCCACAAGTAAACGCACGACGGTTGTGCGACTGGACCTGCCCTGCATGCCATGTTTCTACCGCGATCATACATTAGGTACACCAGAGGGATGCGCCACACGCGATTGCCTAGTAACTTTAGGAGTCGACCCGGTGGCAACGGCGTCACGCAAAATGTTGAAAGATGTCATAGTTTCTTGACTCATCTTCTTCGATTTGCTACACTGCCTATCATCGGTGCAATAGGCAGTGTATCATTTAGAGAAGGAATAAGATGTCATGACGAGAGATCTGATTGAACAACAACTAGGCAAATATCAACTAGTAAGTTTGCTGGGGCGTAGTGGCTTCGCCGAGATCTACTTGGGCGAGCATGTACAGTTCTCAACGCGGGCGGCTCTCAAAGTCCTGCATGCTCATCTTTCGCCGACAAAGATCAAGGCATTTGAGCAGGAAGCCAAGATGATTGCCACCCTCGTGCATCCCCATATCGCGAGTATCCTGGACTTTGGTGTGTCCAACGGCATCCCGTTCCTGGTGATGGACTACTGTCCTCATGGCTCGCTCCGGCAGCGTCATGCTAAAGGAGAGCGCATCCCCCTCTTGACTGTTATTTCCTACGTCAAGCAAATTGCTGACGCTTTGCAGTACGCCCATAATCAGAAGCACATTCACCACAATGTCAAGCCAGAAAACATGCTCATCGGGCAACATAATGACATTCTACTCAGTGATTTTGGCATCGCAACCACTGCCCAGAATACCTTTTTCATGAGCAGACAAGCCTTTGTGGGCACCCCACCCTATATGGCCCCAGAACAGATCAAACTGCATCGGCTCCGAGAAAGCGATCAGTACGCCTTGGCCATAGTGACCTACGAATGGCTGACTGGCAAGCTTCCCTTCTTGGGCACGCCTGAAGAAATAGCTACCAAGCACCTGTCGGTCGAACCGCCTTCTCTGCGCCAAAAGCTCCCTAATCTTCCCATTAGCGTGGAAGAGGTAGTGTTTAAAGCACTAGCCAAAGACCCAAAACAGCGTTTTCCCAGTGTGCTGGATTTCGCAACAGCACTAGAGGACGCCAGCCAGATAAAACAATCGGTTTCCTTGTCTTCTGAACCCAATACTACTTCATCTCAGCCTCCAGCGGTGACGCCAGTCCCGGCACTGACAAAAGAAGTGGACACACCAGATGTCATCCCTTCTCCTACAAGCACCTCTGCCGATGACACCGCCACCCACATTCAAGAACCTGATCCTTCTCCCACAAGCACCATTGTCGATGACACTACTACCCACGCTCAAGAGCCTGATCCTTCTCCCACAAGCACCACCATCGATAACGTTCAAGAACCTGATCCTTCTCCCACAAGCACCGTTGTCGATGATACCACCACCTACACCCAAGAACCCGATCCTTCTCCTACACATTCTGTCGTCGATGACACCACCTTCGCTCAAGAACCTGATTTTTCTTCAACTAGCACCGTGGTCAATGACACCAACTCCCACCTTGAATCTCAGCCTGCGGTTGCTGACCCTAACACCCTAGTTGAAGAACCCGACTCTGCTACTACTACTATCGTCGCTGACATCAATACCCATCAAGAACTTGAACCTGCGATAGCCTCCACTATGGCAGAGACCGAC
>DASYAN010000330.1:0-11885 GCA_036501345.1 Ktedonobacteraceae bacterium | reverse complement strand
CTTTATCTGTGAGCAGGATAGCGCACAACCTCTTACAGACACGTCTTCATCAGCTTCATATATAAGAGGACTGACACTCCCAGCAGGACTTACCCATCAATATATCGATGGCTCAGATGTTATCACTGTCTACGCCGCTATGTGCTCGGCAATGCAACGTGCTCGCCAGGGACAAGGCCCCACGCTGATAGAAATGCACGTCACCCGCTCGCTACCCAATTTGGATATGCATACCGTACAAGAGGAGAGTAATACCAACGGTACACGAGAATGCGATGACCCTCTGGTACACAGCCAGCACTATCTGCAAGCACAAGGAGCCTGGGATGAGGAATGGGCAAAGCTGCTTTGTACACGTCTATCCTCTGAAGTTGAATCGGCATTGCAGGATGCGATACGTGATACGCATCAGACGATAGAAGCAAGTGGGCTGCTCAGATGACGACTTACCAAGAATAGAGAGCATTTCACAACTGAAAAGCCCTCCTACTGCTAGTTTTCGCTATAAGTATACTAACGAGAGAGCCCTCTAACTTTGCACTTTTCTTCTCTGACTCATTGCAAACAAGTGCTCGTCCTCTTGTGAGGTTGCTTAATCAATCAGCGGATACGTAAATTTTCAGGACGAAAATATCCAGGAGTTTCTTTCAGGAAGTGTGCCAAAATAACGACTTCTTGACCAAGCTGTGCCAAATCTTCCAGTAGCTTGCCTTGGATCTGTTTTTGCTCGTTGAAGTCTTTAGGCGATGCATATACAGCTCTGGCTGGAGTATAAGCACCGAAAAAACCGCATAAAGGTCGCAGTTGATGTTCCAGAACCAGATAATGATGATCACTACCTCCAGTGGCCAACAAACCGATCACTTTTCCTCGTAACGGATCTTGCCCTTTGGGATCATTTGGAACTAAGTCAAAGAAATTTTTTAGCGCACCTGTATACGTTGCTCTATAGATCGGCGTGGCAACCAGATAAGCATCTGCCGCTTCTACCAGCGCCAGAGCACGTTGTGTATCACTATTATAGCTGTCGGGAGAGCGCCCATCACAGAACTCCAACGAGAAGTCTCGCAGTTCTAAAACCTCTGTCTCCACAGTAGCATCATAAGCTCTGGCACCTGCCAGAGCCACATCTAGTGCAATACGTGTCCGCGATGGCGGTGGCGTAAGACTTCCATTAATTGCTAAGAGTTTAAAACCCATAAAACTGATCCCTTCTAGTTACTTGTAGTTGCAGACAAAATTGTTGAGAGCGGCTGCTGAGCACGCAGGCTTGGGAGATCACGAACCAAAGGTTTCACACGCCATCCAAAATCCTCAACTTCTTGAATATAGTGCAAAAATCCGGTCAAAAGAATATCCACACCTATAGCCTCATATTGTTGAATACGCCCAGCAATCTGCTCTGGCGTACCAATGAGTCTGGGCTTAAAGCCGTCATTATATTGCACCAGATCCTCAAATGCAGAGTTAGACCACATGCCCTCGCCTTCGGGTGAGGACTGACCTGCCTCTTTCACCGATTCTCCAAAACCCTTCACCGCTTCAACATTGGCTTGGCTAACGATATCACGTAGCACAGCTACCGCTTCTTCCTCTGTCTCGCGGCTAATCACAAATACATTCATAGCAAAACGCAGCTTATCAGCACGACCATAGCGCTCTGCCCGCTGCTTCACATCTTTGATCAAGCCTGCAATGTGTTCAATGCTACCTCCATTCAGGAACAAAACATCTGATACACGAGCTGCCATTTCACGTGCAGCGACCGAGTTACCACCTTGAAAAACTGTCGGATAAGGTTTTGTAACAGGCTTGGGTTCCATTGCTACATCTTTTATCTGATAGTACTTACCCTCAAAAGAAAAACGATCCTGTGTCCACATCCCTTTGAGAATACGAATAAATTCCTCCGAACGCACATATCGCTCGTCATGCTCTAACCACTCGGCTCCAAAACCAGTGAACTCATCCTTGAACCAGCCGCTCACGACATTCAAACTCACTCTTCCACGACTGATATAATCGGCGGAGGCAATGACGTTAGCAATCACAGCTGGATGCCACAAACCCGGGTGTACAGCAGCAATAATATTCAATCGCTGGGTAACCGTTGCTAGAGCAATAGCAGTTGTTACAGCTTCCAATTGCTTATCTGCCCCATAGCTAGCAAAGAAGCGTGCCTGTGCCAAGGCATAGTCAAACCCCGCCGCCTCTGCTGTCAGAGCTAAACGATGATTATAGTCGAAGGACCAGTCAGTATTTTGCTTGATGTGCGATGTGACCAGTCCACCGCTAACATTGGGAACCCAATAAGCGAATTTGATGTCCATAAATTGTGTTGCTCCTTCTTTAACTAAAGGCGTCCTCCTCTAGACATGACGCCCACAGAAACTGACAAGAAGTCAAGCTCCTCAGAGCAAGTACCATTGACCCCTATCACATGCTTTCTAATCAAAGATACCATGAGCTTTATCTATTCTTCAAGGTTATTATTGCCATTAATTTTGTTTATATATGTGTATGTAATTGATATAATTGATCAAGAAAGTCTTGAATAGATGAGGTTGTAAATGCCATCCCTTTTGTGCTAGTATCTCATGAGAAGAAGGTAGCTAACAGTCAATTGACATTGCTTTCTTGGAGGAATTGGGTCTATGCCGGATATGTATGAGCGCCTCGAGCTTTTACAGCAGTATAAACATGTTGCTATTGTTGGGGTTTCAGCAGACCCATACCGTCCCAGCCACTTCGTTGCCATCTATCTGCAGTCGGAAGGATACGACATTATCCCCATCAATCCTCGTTATGCAGGGAAGACGTTGCTGGGCAAACATGTATACAGCACGCTTACAGAAGCTAAAGAGGCGGGTGAGCAAATCGAGGTTGTAGATGTTTTTCGTAGATCTGCGAATACATTGCCCATTGCCGAAGAGGCAATTAAGATTGGTGCAAAAGTGGTATGGCTACAGCTTGGTGTTCGCAATGTTGAAGTTGGCAAACTAGTGCATGATGCTGGCCTGGAGTTTGTAGAGAACCGATGTATGAAAATCGAGCATGCACGCTTCTTTGGAGGACTGCACACAATTGGTTTGAATACGGGCATAATCCTGGCATGCAAGTTACCGGGAACACACACCTCATCACCCTCACTAATCTCTAGCTCGCACACAAGTGTAGCCCTGACATGTAAGATAGAATAATTTTTAAAGGCAATTTAGATGCAAAGCATAGAATTGCTTCATTAGGAGAGAGATACAGTATGCCAGAAATTGATGGTGACCATATTTTCGGTTTTGATACCTTATCCGTTCATGCAGGACAAAGGCCTGACCCGGCGACGGGCGCACGAGCCGTTCCCATTTATCAGACCACCTCGTTCATATTTGATGATACCGACCATGCTGCCCATCTCTTTGCCTTGCAACGTTTCGGCAACATCTATACACGCATCATGAATCCCACCACGGCTGCATTTGAAGAACGCATCGCAGCACTAGAAGGCGGTACAGCAGCAGTTGCAACAGCCTCAGGAATGGCGGCACAGATGGCGACAATGATGACATTGCTGCGCCCGGGCGACGAGATTGTTTCCTCCAGTAGCCTCTATGGTGGAACGCACACGCAGTTTGATCTTACATTGCGTACTTGGGGCATCAACACCATTTTCGTGGACAGTACTGATCCTGAGAACTATCGTAAAGCCATCACTCCACGCACACGAGCTCTGTATGGTGAAACAATTGGCAATCCACGTGGTGATGTGCTTGATCTCCACGCCGTTGCTAATATAGCACATGAGGCGGGAATTCCATTAATTGTTGACAATACCTTTGCCACACCATATCTCTGTCGACCCTTTGAACATGGAGTAGACATCATCGTGCATTCTGCAACCAAGTTCATTGGCGGGCATGGTACATCCATTGCTGGAGTCGTCATTGAAGCTGGCAACTTCCCATGGGACGATGGCAACTTCCCCCACATTGTCGACCCCTCTCCAGGTTATCACGGCGTAAGATTTTACGAAACTTTTGGGGACTTTTGCTTTTCTATGAAGCTCAGGTGTGAAACAGTACGTGATACCGGAGCCTGCATCAGTCCTTTCAACTCCTTTCTTTTATTACAGGGTTTGGAAACCCTTTCACTCCGTATGGAGCGGCACTGTCAGAATGCTCTCAAGGTTGCCCAATTCTTGCATGAGCATCCCTCTGTAAGCTGGGTACGTTATCCGGGGTTGTCTGATGATCCCTCTTACCATTTAGCTCAACGCTATCTGCCACATGGAGCAGGGTCGGTCTTTACTTTTGGAGTCAAAGGAGGCTATGACGCAGGCAAGGCAGTGATCAATAATGTACGGGTCTTCTCGCACCTTGCCAATGTCGGTGATGCACGCAGCCTGATCATTCATCCTGCCAGCACAACGCACCAGCAACTTTCCGAGGAAGATCAACTCGCGGGTGGAGTAACCCCAGATCTCATTCGCCTCTCAATTGGCATTGAAAATGTGGAGGATATTCTCTGGGATCTGGATAGAGCACTACGGGCAGCGGCAAAAGATAGTTAAAGCTTTGCTCAGGCAGTTGTATATCCGGGTATTTAAGACCGCCTGCAGTTGAAATATTAGCAGGAAACATATACAATCATCACATAACTAAAGAAACAAGAATGTGAGATGATCGAGCATGTATACTTATTACGTTTTGCGTGGTACCCAACAAGATAAACCCGCTGAGCTTGATGGCGATATCAATGAAGAACTTTTTCCGGGGATAGACCTTGGGGATGCACCCACGATCATCAATTTTCTGGTCCAGAGGCTTCGTACAGAAGGTACTATTGGAGCATGGGAAGAATGCGATCTGAGCGACGATATCTTCGACCACGAGGACCAATATATCTACTTCAATGATCGCTGGATACGCCGCTCAGAAACCCCATGGCGCAGAGATCGGCTATAGGAAAAACACATGCCCATATTAGCAGGTTGGCTCACTGGCGAACAGGTTCCACAAGAAGTAATCGAGCAGTCATTAGCGGCCATGGGGCAAGTACTGCAGCGTTACGGCGGTCAACCCGCACACACAATTCACTCAGGAGCTGGCTTGATTGCCTTCTCTGATCCTGCCTATGCCATGCAGCACAATGATGAACCTTCCGTACTTGATTGGGTTCCTGATCGACGCACACTGGTTTATCGACGACCGCTTTCAGGTATGTACCCTCTGTACTATATTGCAGACTGGCCTGCACCAGGGAACCTGCTCTTCGCAAGCGAGATAAAGGCACTCCTTGCAGTTAGCGTACCACGCCGCTTGCACCTTGCTGCTCTCGCCGCACTCTTGCGCTATGGCTTTATTCCAGCTCCCTGGACCATCTTCAAAGACATCCAGATCGTTCCGGCAGGCTCGATCTTGCGCTGGCAACGATCGAAAACAGTCCTGAACCATGCAACCGACTATCACCTTGAGCAGCCTGCCTCAGTAGAGCCTTCCCTGTCACAAATTCAAAGTCTATTGGATGAGGCCTGCGCTAACCTCCTTCCTCCTCACGAGCACTTAGCCGTACTGACTGGTGGAAATAGTGCTTCCGCTCTAGCAAGTATACTAACAGCCAACCATACCACTTCCACATTCACGGTTGCATCCATTGGCTATATGAAATCTGCACCTTCAGAGACTTGGGCACGAGCAGAGCAGGTCGCCCAGGCATGTCAACGTCCATTTTTGGCCATTGATGGGGTTGATCAGCCTGAGTTCTGGTCTGCAGTACTAACGGGGTTAGAGGCTCCCACTACCAATACTCGACCATTGGCGCTCCACCAGTTATTGCATACAGTATCAGAGGAAACAGGAGCACGAGTTGTGATTAGTGGCCTGGGTGGCCGTACATTACTCAGTCCCTCCATCCACCAACCCACAGTATCGGCCTCAACTTCAGAAACATTTGACATCCTGGAACAGTATCGCCACAATCTGGTAGATCCAAATCAGCAGGGTCTAAAACTCTGGTCTCCAGATATGGCCGATCTTTTAGAAAAAGAAGAACCATGGGAGCAGACACTGCATGCCCGCAAGCTGGCACGGCGTGCTGGACAGTTTACCTATACTCAGCAAGGTCTATATTATCTCGATCTACATCTGCGCCTGCCCGATCTCATCGTCCACGCAATGCACCAGCTAGCGGTGCAAGAACGTATGGTGGTGCGCTCTCCTTACCTCACAACACACGTCCTGGATACACTGACACGTTTGCCTGCTATGCTCGATGATATGGCAGTAAAAGAGCAAATTTTAACGAAACTTGTTCAGCAGTATATTCCCAGCATGAACGAGACGACAACCGGATTACCACTAGTTGCTCCCTGCTCTTCACTCCTCCGTATCGCTGACTCTGATCTATTGCAACAGGTACTTTCACCCCAGGCAGTGCAAGCCAGAGGAATTTTCGATCCTCAAGCAGTAGAAGCGCTCTTGCAGCAAACCAATGGAGAAGCAGTATCACGAGAGTTGCTGCTAGTATTTACAACACAACTCTTCTGCCAGCTATTTGATGCAGAAATGTAGTATTGACTGTCTACTGCTTTCCCTTGATAGAGTTAGCAGCCCAAAACGCAGATAACCAGAGCCTTTCTGAGCTGAAGTTGTTCCCTTCGTTCCCAAAGTTGTTCCCTAGATGTCCTGGAAGACCACTCTTGCATTGGGTATTCTTAGTAGAGAAGCAGGCCCTTGTAGCAGCGTTTTTTGAGAGTTAGACGCTCATGTAGCAGCTACACCACTCTGAATGAAATGGGAAGTCCCATTTTTCAGAAGAAGGAAACAGCCTCCAATTCTACAATGGAGGCTAGGGGAAAGAATGGAATACTCACAATCAAGGAAGCTCTTATGGCCAGTAGTCTTGGCTGTTCTTGTTCTTACCTCAGCAGCCATCAACGTGACAGGAACATCAGCACGGGCCACTCTCGCGCTGATCAGTACGGCACCATTACCCTCAGTGTACACTCCATCGACCACTTATACCCTGTCGGTGAACGGGACAGCAGTGCCAATCAATGGATATACGGGCTATGACTACGCGCAATTCTCGATGGGCTCAGGGATTGCACAGATTGTGGTGAAGAAGCTCAACGGCACGAACGTGGGCAAGGCACTGATCAGCCCGATGAAACTGGGCATTCAAGCGACCTTGAGTCACGACACTGCCACATTCACTCTTCCAGGACCACAGTACCTCATCGTCAAGCTTGATGATCAACGGCAGATAGTAATCACCGCAGACCCAGCCGAGACGGAACAACTAGCTAGTAGTGGTACTGGAACCTTCAATGTTACCTCCCCTCCATACCGGGCCGACAGCAGCAGAGGCAGTGTTACGACGAAAGCAGTGCAGGATGCATTAAACGATGCTTCGACTTTTGGTAGCCAGCCTGGCCATGCTGCTGGCATCGTCTACATTCCTCGAGGGGTCTACATGGTGGGCAATCTGGAGCTGAAAAGCAACACGTCGGTTTACCTGGAGGCTGGGGCGGTGCTGCGTGTCGTACCGGACAAGAGCCTCTACAGAACAACAGATGCACACAAGAATTCACAGAATCGAGACCTGACTTGGTGGATCTACACAGCATTTGGATCCAGGAACATCAAGTTGTTCGGACGTGGCACACTAGACGGTAACGGCATGGCTGCTACCAAGGCAGGGTTTGGGATGAATATCCTCGTGCCAATCGCGACCAGTAACTTCACGCTCGATGGGCTCACCATCCGAGAGTCGGCATCCTGGGCAGTGATTCCTGTGCGCTCAAACACCCTGCAGTTCACCAATATGAAAATATTTAACCGCTTCGACATGAGTGAGGACGATGGCATCGACGTGATCGAGTCACAGAACGTTACCGTTCAGCGGGGCATCGGTATCAGTCTGGATGACCCCTACTCGACGAAGAGCTACACGAAGACGAGTGGGGATATCACCGTCAACTGGCCAGGGAACCCAGAGGAAGTCAAGAACGTTAAGTTCGATGATGTCATCTCCTGGACCGTTTGCTATGGGTTCAAGGTTGGGCAGGGTGTGGGCGATAATCAGGACAATATCACTTTCCAGAACAGTGTGGTGTACGACAGCGCAGTGGCAATAGGTATCGATCACAGGGCATACCAAGCGGCAATGACCAATGTGACTTTTAGCAACATCGACATTGAGCACATCGACAACGGTAACGCTGGCAACCGAACTTGGCTTGCCTTCACGATCGAAGATCAAGCGAACGATGGGGCCGGACCAATCTCTGGTATCCAGGTTAAGCAGATCAATATCCGTGACCGTGGCACTACAGCGGGGAAGCTGACTGGCTTTAGCGCCACCTCCAACATCAGCAAAGTGCTGTTCGACTCGATTAAAATGCCGGGCAGCACTACCTACGCCACTACCCTGACCGAGATGAATATCACCAACCAACAGTTCGTCACTGGCGTGACCATCAAGCCAACACCATCCAATCAATGATCTTGAGACATCTTGAAGGCATTTCGTAACCCCAAAAAGCAGATCAGTAGATGAGAGCTTGGCAGAATAAGGTAAGCGAGCCTTGGCGAGGCAAGTTCCCCCTCGCCGATGCTCCCTTCGCACAACGCTTGCAGGTCTGGGCTCGCCAGTCTATCAGATCCGTCCTCGAGTTATCCGTCTCGACACGGCCTATTGGGGCTTGCGCTTGATTGCTTGGATTCATGCTCTGCTGGGGGCGGTAGCCGTCGTGGCCTACAATCCCAAGAACTGCAAGAACCTCTCTTGCTTACCTCCTACTTGGACCAGAGAAGAACTCGGCAAACGCAGCGCCTATGCCGAGCGAGAATACGGTCTGCAAACGGCATTGTTTACAAGCAAAATCATTCTTCACTCAATAAGTAGTAAAACACATAAAATTTAACTCATGATTAATCCTCGCTTAAAGAGGTTTTTCATCAATATTTTTTTGAAACACTTAAGGCTTATAAAAACAACAAAAGAAAAACGCGATATAAGTGAAACTTTTTCTTTGTATGATGCGTGTCAACTTTGGTGTTGCCAAGTCTATCTCAACACAATACTGAAAGGAATTTTTATGTGGCCCTTTGATCAAAACAACCAACAGATGTATCAACAGTATGCCAACCACTGGGATCAAGGTACCTACGCTCAGATACCTGACCAGGAAGCGTACAACAACTATAGACAGTTTGTGCAAAATGCCCCACCACAGATGGTGCAACAGGCACATGAAAACTACTATCAACAGATGCCTCAAGAGCAGCGTGGAGGATTGATGCAAGGACTCCTTGGGGGTCTAATGCAACGAGGCATCACACCACAGCATATGGGAATACAGAACACCAATCCCTATAGTATGTCCCCTCAAGAGGCTGCACGTGTAACTGGTTATGCACAACAGCAACAGCCCGACCTGCTGCACCAAATAATGGGACCTGGAGGTCCGCTTGGCAGCACTGGTGCCAAGCTAGCAGCTGCTGGCATCGCAGCCTTTGCAGCCAAGCAGCTACTTGGTGGGGGTATGAGAATGTAAAGGAATGGCCCTTTATGTCTTCAACTACTCGTCCACTTGCCGTATCACGCACAGAAGCTGTCTCGTCCAAGTGGGCACGTCGACGCGACATCCCTATTGCCATCCTCGCCTGGACAGCATTGGTATGTCTCGTCCTGTGGGGCGCGGGACACATTGTTCGCACACTTCTTCTCTTGACCATTGCCGCATTACTGGCCTATGCTCTCGCGCCTGGCGTCAAAGTGTTGCAGGGTTTCATACCGCGCTTCCTGGCGATCTTGGTTATGTATCTTCTTGTCCTTGGGGCTATCAGTTTCCTGCTCTACTTGGTCATCGCCACTGCAATAGAACAGGTTGGTTCGCTTGCCTCAAACGTCCAGCGATGGCTAACACCAAAGAGTGCTGGTTATCTCTCCCCACTAGAGCAGACATTACACACCATTGGCATTTCGTCTGAGCAGATCACGTCGCTTCGCACGCAGATTACCAGCCAACTCGAAGGGATTGCGAGCAGTGCGGTTCCTATTCTGACTGGTTTCTTTAATGTCGTTTTGGACATCGTCCTGGTGGCAGTGCTCAGCATTTACTTGCTCATTGATGGCTCTCGTGTAGCCAACTGGGTACGCCACAACGCACCACACAGAGCACAAGCCAATTTTGTGCTCTCCACCGTACAGCGTATTGTCGGTGGCTATATTCGGGGTCAATTTATTCTTGCAGTCTTGGTCGGTATCCTTGTCGGCGGTGGGATGTTCGTCTTCCGCGTGCCCTATGCCGTCTTACTCGGTCTCCTGGCATTCGTGCTAGAGTTCATCCCCGTTCTGGGAACACTGCTCTCCGGCCTCATCTGTACCCTCATCGCCCTCACACAAGGATGGCTAATCGCCCTAGGCGTGCTCATCTACTTCGTGGTCGTTCACGTCATAGAGGGTGATATCGTGGGACCACGGATCGTGGGCAAGGCCGTTGGACTGCATCCAGTGATCTCCATTGCAGCTCTGATTGCGGGTGCCGAACTCTTCGGCATCTGGGGAGCACTCTTCGCCTCACCCATCGCGGGCGTCCTGCAAGCCCTAATCGCTGCACTCTGGACCAACTGGCGTGCAACCAATCCCGAACAGTTTGAGCAGGTGAAACAGCAAGACTCCGACAAGGTTGATGAGAGCCTGACAGACCGCCCTCAAAGTACGATAACAGGAGAAACATGACATTCTCACTGAACGCAAAGCACCCACCATACAGGATATGTCCCCCCATTGAAAAACTTGATAGAGGAAGGGGCGAACAGCGTCTAATTCTCTTCAGACAAGCTGGTGGCTCTCGCTTGTATAATACCGCCGATTAGTCCTGCAATGCATCCTAGGGCATAAACCCAGAAGCCCATACTAAGAATTACGGTATTAGGAGATTGAGAAATACTAATATCGAAGAGTATACAGAGAAGAAGAATAATCACGCTGGTAACAATGATCCCGATAGACGCAGCCTTTACTCCTCGACTCGATTTCCCCTGAGGGATATATCCCGAGGTTGGTGTTGGTAGATGTGGCGGCTGGGGCTGAGCATATCCCAGAAGTGGTGTTATTGCAACGCCCTTATTGAACAAGGGCACCAAGGCCAGCAGGCAAAGCATCAGCGCGAGAACTGCTGCAATCCAGACCGATCCCCACCACGAGTATGGTAGAGAGGCAAACTGTGGGGCAGTGAAATTCCCGACGAAGCTTAGCTTTCCAGGTAGATTTGGAGGGTTCCCAGGTAGATTTGGAGGGTTCCCAAGTAGGTTTGGAGGGTTCCCAAGTAGGTTTGGAGGGTTCCCAGGTAGGTTTGGGAGGGTTCCGGGTAAGTTTGGGAGGGTTCCGGGTAAGCTCAGATTTATCGAGATGAGCGGCAGGACAAAAAAAGCGAACAAGGCCAGAATGCCGCCACAGAGAGTGATGATCGCTCCTACTTTGCGAGGTTGTTGAAGCATATGCAATTCTTCCCTTCTTAAAGAATAAATCTATACATAACCATTATACTATTGAGAACCTTGCCATCCGCAATGATGAAGGAAGAATCCCCGTCATTTATGGCGGAGAGTGTCAGGAGGAGACAAAAAAACAAGAGCTTTCCAGTCTGGAAAACCCTTGCTTAATAGGAAGCTAAAATCCCTACCAACCATATTCCTAAAGATATATTAGATCCGTGCAAACGTACTTGCGCGGTATAAATAGTATACACCAATATTTCCATTTAGAAGTTAAAATCACATTAATATTTCACGCTATTTCACGATGATTTTTCCGTCTCCGAGGAAAAGTGCTCGTGAAGTGTACGCACAAAGCATATAGTTAAGTTATCCTAATAAGAAAAG
>DASYAN010000329.1:0-3775 GCA_036501345.1 Ktedonobacteraceae bacterium | reverse complement strand
CGGTGAGTAGGTAAGAATACGCTTCTTTTGTTTCTTACTCTACCACAGAAGAGACCTCCTCTGTCTTCTCACGTTCTCGCTCTCTTTCTCCTTTCGTTTGTCTTTTCCCTCTCACACCCGACTAAGTTCGCGCTTATGGGGCGAACCATACCTCTCCATCAACAAAATGATGAAACAGCTCTTTACCTGGACTATGCTGACATCGATTACGATAGGCTACGTCAGCATCCGAAGATTCAGCAATACCTCCATGGTGCGACCAGTGGACAGGCTTACATACGTTCACGGTTACAAATCATTCTAGGCGCGATCGCAGCACACTTCCAGCAGATAGTGGAGGGGCCTACCATTACCGCCCTCCTACAGACGGTGGCTGCCGGTATGGAGGAAAGTGAAGAGGCGTTGACAGAAGAAGTTGCCCAGGCAGTCGAGGAGAGGCAAAAGCGGCATTGGAGTGCTCAGCAGCGGATCGAGCGGCTCCTCAAAAATTTTATACAACGCTATCTCCAGGGTCGACGCAGCCCGGACTTTCAAGAGTTCGCTGGCTATGAGATTATCACCCAGAATTATGTCATTTTTACGCACCTCCTATGGCGACTTCTTGCGAAAGATTGGGTTGAACAGATGTTTGTGATTGATACTTTGTTGCAATCATGGAACTTCTTCTGGGGCGACGAAGCGCAACTTGGTTATTTCTGCCAGCTATCAACGGACCAACAGGAGCAGGTCCTGCAGTTGGTCCAGGACAACCATAATGATGCAAGCACGTTCGCGGCATTTTTCTATGCTGCGGCAGTAGCCACTACAGGACGTGCAGAAAGACAGATGTTTGCTCTGCGCAATAGTTGGCGTGAGCTCTTGCTCCTGATGCCGTTCTCACTCCGGCCACAGTTATTGATAGAAACTCAGCGTCTGCTTGCTCAGCTCCTGCCCTATGATTCTCCATCGCCCATTGCTATCGTGAGTAGCCTTGCCCGGCTCGCACGCTTCGATACACGCACAAATTTCCTCCGTCACCTGGAGGCTCCTAGTCGCTACCCGCCCGGCAGTTGCATGATAGAGAAGCACCGGGTATCCAGGCACATGCAAGAGCAGGCAACCTGGGTAGATTGCCTGGTAGTGCATGCCCCCGAGGCACTCAGCGATCAGGAAACGGCAATCGCTCTGCTGCAAGAGTGGATGGAAGCAGAGGAGATCGATTACTACCGGATTACAACAACTAGTCACAACGACCCTAAAGGCAAAACGCGGCTTATCTTCTATGACGTGTTAGAGCAAAAAGGAAGGTATTGGGTGCAAGATCAGGGAGGCAAGGGTCACGAACTGGGAGCGCTGATGCCGCCAACCAGAGAGTGGGACCTGACCTTGGCTCAATTGCAGATACTGGCAGCCCAGTCAGGTCAATAAAAGGTATTGTAAGTATTTGATCATGATGAATGTTCTATGAAGATGTGAAATAGTGTCAATATCACTGTTCGCAACAAAAATCTCTCAAATTTAGCACATTTTGTTATGATCTTCCCTCAGTTTGGCAGAGTCGGAGAAAGGAAATCCCGTACACTCTACGGAAGCAGAACCTTCCGTTGCTGTCATCGTTGGTGTCAAGCAAGAGAAAAAATGACATCAAAAGAGCGAGGAACATCCTATCATTGCGCTACTGAAGAGACTTTCGAAAACTCGTCAGCGATTTCGTCATCCCCTCTGACTATCGAATCCAATAGAAGTGAGTTTGAGCCACTCCCAAATAAATCCTGAAGCCTCCATGACTATCAAATCGAATAAAAAATTAGTTGGAATCGATGCAGAACCCAAAACCATGACTTTCTATTATTGCATCAAATTGCACGCCAGACATGGATAGTATGATCATCTCCTGCCGAGGCTAGGTATGTTCCGTCGGGCGACCAAGCTAGGGTGTTAATGCTCGCTGTATGGTCGTGATACGTATAAAGTGTATCGCCTTGTTGGGGCTTCCAGATATGTATCGTTCTCCGGTCAGCTGAGGCTATATGGTGGCCATCCGGTGACCAAGCTAAAGCACTTAGCAGACGTTCATGCGCTTGATAGATCTGGATTCGAGTGCTATCGATTGTGCGCCAGATGTGAACTTGACGATCTCTTTGCGCAGAGGCCGAAACTAGCAGTGTGCCATCCGGTGACCAGCTCAACGCGGCCACGCCTTTTGGGTGTTGGTTATAGGTGCACTGACGATCACCACTGACACTATTCCAGATATGAAGTTCCATTTCGTCATCCCCGGAGGCGAGCAGAGAACCGTCCGGCGAGAAGGCCAGACAGCTAATTGCTCCTTTGTGCTCCTGGTAAGTGAGCTTTTGTTGCCCGTTTTGTATGTCCCAGAGGTGTATGAGGCCACTGGCATCTCCAGAAGCAATCAGGTGCCCGTTAGGCGACCAAGTCAGCGCATGGACCCAGTGTGTATGTTGTTGGTATGTGCCAGCATGTCTTCCTGTAGCCGCTTCCCAGATCTGTACACTGCGGTCGTTGCTTGCAGAGGCAAGAAAATGACTATTAGGAGACCAAGCTAGCGTACGAATCGAACGCTCGTGTGCTTTGCAGATAGAAATCGGTTGATTGGTCAACGCTTCCCAAAGATAAATCTGCGCGGGGCTTTCACCAGCAGCTGCCAGATAGCGACCGTCAGGTGACCAGACCAGTGTGTAGATGGTACGTGAAATATGATCATATTTGTAGAGGCACTCACCCACGGTTTTGGGCAATGGCGGAGGAGGCACTTGTGTTGAGCTTTGTATAGATCTTTGGGGTTGGCTAGCTACTGGGTAACTATTGCCAGGGAGCTGGATAGGTCCAGTGAAAGTCGATGTCGTTCCAGCTGATTGTTTCAGTACTTGAAGTGCATCTTGGAATTCTTGCCTGATCTTTACAGCACTAGCCGGGCGTTCATGTGGATTGCTCTTCAACATATGCATAACCAGATCTGCTAGCTCGGTCTGTGGATTTCCCTGTAGCTGTAAGGTAGGAAATTGGAAAAGTGGGTGATCCGCCGGGTCCTGACCGGAAAGTAACTGGTGCATGATTGCGCCGAAGCTGTAGATATCGGAGAGGGTCGTTGTCTGCAAAGTGCGGGAGTAGTGTTCTGGAGAGGCATATCCTTGTGTTCCCAGAGTTTCTGTGTTTGCCTTCTGCTCGGGCTTGAAGTGACGTGCAATACCGAAATCGATCAGGTAGAGTTGCCCGTCGTTGGACAACATGATATTCGAGGGCTTGAGATCGCGAAAAATGATAGGTGGTTGCTGGGTATGCAGGTAATCGAGTACTGTGGCTAGCTCAATACCCATCCAGAGCACATCTTCAAAAGAGAGTAATTCAGGTGCAACCTTTTGCAAATGTTCATCCAACGTTTCTCCAGAAATGAAATCCATAACGAGGTAAGAGGAGCCATTTTCGGAAAAATAATCATAAATACCAGGTAAATTAGGATGTCTCAGACTCGAGAGTAAACGGGCCTCGTTGGCAAAGCTGTTTTGTGCTATTTGATGATCCTGTAGGGACATTGATGAGTCTACCTGTAATTGCTTGATAGCGAGGACCCGGTTATGGAGACGAATATCTTCAACTCGGTAGACCGTACCAAAACCTCCCTGTCCAGCCTGTTCTAGCACTCGGTAACGCTGACAGAGGACTACAGCTGCCAGCGGACGCTGACAAGACCAACAGCGTGTATTCTGAGGTTGATTAGCTGCTCCACAGTTATCACAGTAGATATCAGCCATAGTTCTGAAATTTCCTTTGTTCT
>DASYAN010000328.1:0-7704 GCA_036501345.1 Ktedonobacteraceae bacterium | reverse complement strand
GTATTTCGTCTACACTTCCAGGTTGGATATTTCGCTCTCCCTTCGAAGAAGTTCTTGTAGGCACGGTCCAGATGGCGA
The DNA here is from genome assembly GCA_036501345.1 of Ktedonobacteraceae bacterium. Lineage (GTDB taxonomy): Bacteria > Chloroflexota > Ktedonobacteria > Ktedonobacterales > Ktedonobacteraceae > DASYAN01. The sequence goes on along the minus strand of DASYAN010000328.1, from coordinate 7,626 downwards.
AGGGATTGCTGAATAGGGACAGAGGAGACCTCACTCAACCAGGGATACTCTTTCTTCAGGCTTGGAAGCATGGCCGAGAGATCGTTAGAGGTCAGCTTTTGACCATGTTGGAAATAGGCAGTTTTGCGGGTGCTCAGGCCCCAATTGTACACAAAGCGGCAACATCCGAACGTTTGCGCAAGGATACGCTTTTGTTCATCAGTCGGGTAGAACCGATACTTGTATGCCCGCTTTGTTTTACTCACTGCTTTCTTCCTTTCACGAATAGAGGTATACCGTATCACACATGTCAATATACAAATATTCATTATGCTGGAAAGGAAAATGAATATTCTTTCATACAAAAAAGGGCCCCTGTGCCCAAGCCCCAAAAAAGGAAGCGGCTTATATCCCCGTGTCTAAAGGGCAGGGGTTTTACACCGCGTTTGATAACAGCTTGATCAAGGATACCATCTGATGCAGCCTAGCCCACACTTTTTGGTGGAACCTTCGCCAAATTGACAGTACTTTTTCGGAAGACAAGGTTGCACTTTTCCAATGGTTTCTGTAGTATATCCCTATTATAGAACCATATGCTGGGAGGAAAAATTGCTTTTGACCCAAGGAAGAGAGGCATATGCCCAAGATCAAACACCTGTGAATGCTTGGAATCTTCGGCTGGGCCACGAGATTTGCGCTGATGTACAAGCTGGACTCGACCATGAATGGTTAGTCACCAACGGATTGGGGGGATACGCTGCTGGCTCCATTCTCGGAGCTACCACTCGTAGCTACCATGGGCTGCTTGTGGCGGCTCTGCGTCCTCCTGTCGTACGTACAGTTCTTATAGCCAAGATCGATGAAGAAGTAATTCTTCCCGATGGTCGAACTTGCAAGCTTGGTGTTAACGAGTACCAGGATGGGACAATTGATCCTCAGGGGTATACCTACCTTGACTCGTTTTGGCTTGAGGGTGATATCCCTTGTTTTTTGTACCGCCTGAGTGATACGCTTAGCCTCGAAAAGCGTATTTGGATGGAATACGGTTGCAATACAACATATGTACAATATACACTTAAAAGTACGCTTGTTGATACTGATGACCATTCTCATGAGCATGTTGTGCATCCAGTCACGGCTGTTACTCTGAAATTGTTCCCTTTCTGCCTCTCACGCGATTACCATAGCTCTACTCAGGGCTTGGATGATTGGCGCTTTCTTGTCGATAGTCAGAGTAATCGTTGTCATATCCGTGCTTTTGAGGGTGCTTTGGTCTATCAATTGATTGCTGATCCTGTAGTTACTTTTACTCCTACTGGTCTGTGGTATTGGCATGTCAAGCATCGTCGGGAAGAAGAGCGAGGGCTTCTTGCTCACGAGGATGTCTATCTGCCAGGTGTATTTTCCACACAAATCGTTCCAGGTATGTCCAAGACACTCGTTCTCAGCGCAGAAGCTGATATGTCTTCTGAGTTTGGGGGATCTGATCATGAGGATGCCGTAGCTCGTGCTCTGCTATATCATCAGCACCGTATTAGCTATATTCTGTCCGTTGCGGCTCGTGATAGAGACGATCTTCAGTTGCATGACCCGGTACATGCACGTCTAGCTGTCGCTGCTGACCAGTTTATCGTAGCATGTCCTGACGCCACTAATCCCTCTACATCTTCGCAACCATTGCACCTCTCACCTGACCGTAAAACCATTATTGCTGGTTACCCCTGGTTCACCGATTGGGGACGCGATAGTATGATTGCTCTACCAGGCCTATTGCTTTGCACAGGTCGTTACGGTGAAGCGCGTGGTTTACTCAAAGCGTTTGCATCCTTTGTGCATCATGGGCTTATTCCCAATCACTTTCCAGACGGTGGAGATGCTCCAGCTTATAATACCGTCGATGCAACTTTATGGATGTTCCATGCCTTAGACCGCTATTTTAAAACAACCAATGATTGGGCACTCTTGAAAGAACTTTTCCCTATTTTAAGTGGTATCATTCAATGGCATATCCGTGGGACAGATTATAATATTCACGTCGATCAAACTGATGGTTTGTTGTATGCTGGCATCCCTGGGGTGCAGTTAACATGGATGGATGCGAAGGTCGATGACTTAGTCATGACTCCTCGCCGAGGCAAACCTGTGGAAGTGAATGCTCTCTGGTATTATGCGTTGACAGCGATGGAGTCCTGGGCTGTACATCTTTCAATCGACGCGACTCAATACAGTCAACTTCGTACTCAAGTTCGTCAACATTTTGCAACACGTTTCTGGTATGGAGAGGGTGGTTATCTCTATGATGTTATTGATGTTGATGGTGTAGCTGGTCAGAATGATGCATCCTTGCGTCCTAATCAACTGTTTGCTGCATCGTTAACTCATGACCTGCTTTTGGATATGCAAGTAGACAGCATCTTACAGCAAGTGACAGCTCATCTGCTTACTCCAGCGGGTCTGCGTTCTCTAAGTCCTGCTGATCCGCATTACCACGATCATTTCAGAGGTGATCGCAGGCAGCGTGACAGTGCGTATCACCAGGGGACGGTCTGGCAATGGCTGATAGGACCTTATGTCGATGTCCATTTGCGTTTATATAACGACAGGGCAAAGCTTGTACCTTTGCTAGAGTCCCTGGTTGAGCAGCTGTGGAGCTGTTGTCTTGGCACGATCAGCGAAGTAGCAGAGCCTGAGCCGCCTTTTGACCCTGGAGGCTGTTTTGCGCAAGCTTGGAGCGTGGCCGAATTGCTTCGTTGTTGGCTATTGGTGGCCAAGCCTATAGGAGAAGTGGGTGGGGTATGATGTCAAATCTCGACTAGCTATGCTATACTTTACGACGCTACTATTGAAGTAGAGGAAGTAATTTCAACGACATGGAAATAGAAAAACAACAACTAAGAACAATAGCATCCCGCCGATCTTTCTATCTCAAATGTGGTGCTGTCTTTCTTCTCTTATCACTCAGCGTGCTAGTCATCGCCTGTGGCTCAAGCGATACACCCACTACAGCAGGCGCAAACGGTCCACAAGTCACGGTCACTATTAAATTTAACAATGGCTTGTCATCATCAGGAACTGTAGCTCCTTATTTGTGTGGTGCGTGGATCACTAACACCACACCTGGCTTCAATCCTGGCAGTGAGATTCCTGTATATGCTCGCTTCGTTCACGAGGTGAATGGTAATCCTGTCGGTGTCAACGGAGCCAGTGCAAGTGCAAACGTTGAATGGGCCGATGGGGGTCGAGCTAGTCAGGGCGGAACGACCTCGAGCGATGGATTGGCAGTTTTCTATTTTACAATACCCAATCGACCAGATATGGTGGGTAAAAATAATCTGGTGACTGTTTCGTTCTCAGGTCCCAACGGTCAGGCTTGCAGCGTTGATAATCAGCCCCAACCTGCTGCTTTTTTTACACTTGTTGTAGCATCGCCAACTCCTACGGTAACTCCATCAACTGCGCCAACGATACAGGGTATACAAACTGTCACTGTACCAGGTGTTACTCCGCCAATCTTCGTTCCACCTGGCAGAGGAGGAGGAGGAGGGGGAGGCAATCAACCAACTCCCGCTGCTACCTGTAGTTCCACCGTATTTGGCTGTTAGTAATACAGATCTAGAACGAGGCTGGAAGCATTTCTCGACCATGCAGAATAGTCAGATGCTTCCTTTCTAGATCTGTAGTCCAAACAAGTAGTGAATCCTTATTTGATGCGTATGACGATAGCGCTGATATTGCCTTCGCCACCAGCATCATTTGCCTCATGGACCAATGTTCGTGTGAGCTTCTGGGGATCTCCACCTTGGGCTAGTATTTCCTGGATGCGCTCGTGGCGAACCATGTGCCAAAGGCCATCAGTGCAAAGCAGAATCGTATCCTCTACCTCTACCTCAGACTGAAATAAATCGACGACCACTTGATAATTTTGTCCCAGGTAGCGATAGTGCTGATTGCGCTTTGGACTCTTATGGACATCATCGGGAAGGAGTAAATCTGCTTCAACAAGGTTCGCTGCTAGCGTATGATCGGTAGTGATGCACTGTAAGCCCTTATTTTTATTGTAGTAATAGGCTCGGCTGTCTCCTACGCTTGCGACAAAAAGACGGCGTTTATGGAGGAGAGTCGTTGTAAGTGTACTTGCCATCATTGTATCGTAGTCCGCATTACGATGGTAGATGACCTTGTTGGCTTGCCATACAGCATCTCTCATCCACTGAGCCAGTATTGTTTCTGATGGAGGTATCACCTGTAAGGGACGTCTTTGCTGCTGGCCTGCGGGTATTCCGCTTCTCATTGTATGCTGGCTAGGAGATGGCGTTGTTAGTAGTGGTAAGAGAACGTCAGAGATAGTCTCGACAGCCAAGCGACTTGCCTTGTGCCCTCCGACAGACTTACCTTGTGGTCCTAATAGTCCATCGGCGATTGCGAACAGGCTGAAGGGACGTGGTGGCGTAAGCGTAACGCAGAGCCCCTGTGCAATCAAGAGCATATCTTCATTGTCTTTTGCCTGTCGTCCGACATCACTCCTATAACCGACCTGACAAACATCGGTTACAAGTGCCGAGGTATCATTTAAGCTGTGTCCACAGTGGCGACAAAAACGAGAGTTGCTCCTATTTTCTCGCCCACACTGTGAGCAGGGATGTTCGGGGATCAGTGAGCGTACAATGATGTTCGCATCGTTTGTCGGGATGAGGGTTGCCGCTGTTGATTCTGACCAGATGCCTTCTGTGTGTGCTGGTGCTGACTGGATGGCTTCTACCTCTAGCGCTTTGTTGAGTGCATCAGCGAATTCACGTGCTGATCGGTAGCGTTTGGTAGGATCAATATCTATGGCGTGTATAATAATCGGGTCAACAGTTGGTGGGAGTGATGGATTCAAGGTACTGGGAGCAGGAAGCTCTGCTGTATGGCTTCTTACCATTGCCTGGAAAGGAAGAAGCCCTGTAAACATTTGATACGCTACAACGCCCATGGCATAGATATCGCTTGCCGGTTCGGCTTTTCCGCTCTCCTGTTCTGGAGCGATGTAGTGTTGGGTGCCCAGGGACCAGCCCCGCTGCGTTAGAGCTTTCTCTTGTTGCATGGCACGCGCAATACCAAAGTCGGTGACGACTAATCGTCGATCCTTCTGGTGAATAAGCAGGTTTGAGGGTTTAATATCCCGATGAATAATCTGCTGGGGATGTTGATGAATGGCATCGATAGCTTCTGCAAGGTCGTTAAGGTAGCGCTGTGCTTGCTGGGTTGGTAAAGGACATTCATTCTGGAGTAAAGATTTGACTGTGCCGCCTGTCACCAAAGGCATCGCTAGGTAAAGCAGCTTGCCATCCTGACCAAAGTTCAGAACCGGAACAATATTCTGATGCTTCAATTGGTGAGCATAGCGTGCTTCGCGGCGGAAGCGTTCAACTGCAGTATCTTTGTCCATGGTAATATTGGTAAAGGTTAGAATCTTCAGAGCTACCTGTTCCATTTCAAAGGTATCGCTAGCGCGATAGACTGCTCCCATGCCACCAATACCAAGCAGAGTTTCGATGCGATAGCGACCCGCGACGATAGCTTCGGGCAATAAGCATTGGCAAAATGGATTGGTACACTGAACAGTCCCAGGAGGATAGTCAGCCTGACAACGAGGGTTGGGACAGTGTGGCATGGCATCTCTCTTATCTATGTTTGTTCACAGGGTAGAGCTCCCACAGCTAATATCAAGGACTTCGACTGGCGAATTATATCCTCTTCATACAAAGGCATGGCACCCTTTGGGGCTTGAAGAGTCCTTGCTTGCTCTTGGAAATGTTTGGGTATATTGAGCACTGCGTTGTACTTTGAGAGCACAAACAGTATACCGTAATCAAATTTCTTATTGCAAGCTATTCTCAGGTCTTCCTGTCACTCTTTCCCTCCTAAATAGGACTTAGCAGGGTTAGATAAGTAGAGTACAAGGTGGGAACTCGAAGTTATCAAGCTGTAATAGGGGAAGAAATGTGCAAATGTTCCACTATAAAGGTACGAAAAATTATTGAGCTATGAATGTAGTGAAACAACAGGTGGCTTTCCTACATCGATCCAGGTTCAGATACATATTGCTTTTCGATATTACTTAAGTCTTTTTCTTCTATTTTCGGCATAACCCCTGTATTGGTCCGCGTCGGCCCCGTCCGATATATCTCCTGTTATTGGTCCGTGTTAGTATGTCCTCCCTATCTCTCTATAGCAATGGGAAATCCTCCAGATAAATGCTCATGAAAGAGTGCTAAACTTGAATTATCATTTAGATCACCAATACTTGTTTTTATATGTTCTATCAGATCTTTATAGAGATTGGGGAAAGCATTACTGAAAGCACTGCTTGTACTAGAACGATATTCGCTCACATCTGCTAGAAAATTGGTGGCAAGCTTGTTTAAGAATGCATCTGCATCCTTGACATCTTGGATTGTTGGATTGCGCAATTCCTGGCGTATAGAGCGAGCCATGCGATTATAAGGCACCTGCTTTGCATTATTGATCATCATTCCTTTTCCTTCTCTATCATAGTATTCAGATACATGCTGATCTGGAATATGTATATTCTTCGATGCATATTCTATATATTCAAGCCCAGGTATACCGCTATAGTTGCGGCTAGTAGTAAAAATGTACGTTTGACCAACTGGGTAATAGTCAGGGTCTTGTGAATTATCCTGGCGTTCCTTTTCCATTTTGCTTTGAAATTCCTCAAAAGTTATGGATGTGTAGGAGTCTTGACCTATCTTGCTTATCCAGTTCTTAGGCAAGCGTTAAATCCACTTGACAGTTTTGTGCTTGTACGAGGTCAACACTGTTAAGCAGAATTACCCCTTTTTGATGCCATGCCTTTGAAAGGAAATCAAATAGTGGCATGCGTCAAAAGAACTTGACGGTTCTCCATAGGGCTAATCAGATGAGAATGGTTTCTTGCCTGACTCTCTCTTAAGAATAACCGAGAGAAGATTCTTTGTCTAGGACAAGAGGGCATTTCCTTCTCTGAAAACTTCAAGAGGGCAAGCGTGAAAGAGACCATAATCCTGTGATAATGATAAAGGTAGCGAGCCAGCAAACAGCGTTCGGTAGGCTTCTTGTGGCCAGAAGGATTTCTTCTCTTTTCCCCTGGTCGTTTTCCTTATCTGCACTTTCTGTTCCATTGCTACTCGAGGGCCTTTCTCAAGTGCTGCCTCTTTCTCTATGACAGGCAAAGAGAATGGGATAGAAGCAATGAGAGCAGAGATTACTATCAGCAGCATACCAAGATGCTTTTTAGGCATGTATTGCCTCTTTCCCCTAAACCACTTTCCTGTTCCACTACACCACAGACCCCTTGACGCAGCCTATTGGGGACTGCGTCTGATTGCCTGGATTCATACAGCATTTGGGGCTGTCCCGTCGTGGCGTTCAATCCCAAGAACCAGAAAAACCGCTCCTGCTTGCCTCCTACTTGGACCAGAGAAGAACGAGGGCTCGCGCAGTGCTATCGAACGCTTCTTTGGCCGCGTTTTTCTCTTTTTTCCCCTGAAAAGAGCGTGCGAGAGACACACAAAGCCCCCCTGCAGTCTGAACTGATCTTCTCATTGTTCAGATACATGACCGCAGTCAGACGAGAGCGGTCTGCGCATCGGGCTGCAAGATGAC
>DASYAN010000327.1:0-4843 GCA_036501345.1 Ktedonobacteraceae bacterium | reverse complement strand
CGTCAGGCAGCGTTGCAGACCTGCGAAAGCAAGTCAAGAACGACAACCTGGATATTCTTCTGATCATTGATCGCACTGCAACTAGGAATTTAAACTTTACCTACTATACCCATACGGACCCTGACAGCAACGATACAACACTGCCCCAGATACAAGCTATAGCACAACAGTTAAACTTCCGTGACCAAGCGTCCCAACTAGGCTTAACCCCGGCACAAACAGGTAGCCTATTCACTCAGTCACAATTTATGGTCATCAACACACAACAAAATCAGGATACTCGTTCGAAAAGTGAGCAGGCTACAGGATACGTCATAGCCTATGCAGGCATTTTACTGATCTTTATGTCCGTCTATATCTACGGTGTTGGTGTGGCAATGGGAGTAGCTGAAGAAAAAGGGAACCGTATTATGGAGATTCTCGCGAATGCCGCAACTCCATTCCAGTTGATGGTCGGGAAAATTCTTGGTTTAGGAGCTGCAGGACTCCTGCAAATGGCATGTTTTGTGGCCGTAGGCATCGGCGCATTTTTATTGCAAACACCCCTCAAAAATGCACTGCTGGGCAGTAGTGGAGGGGGATTAGACATTGCAATTACTGGGACTTCCATCACCCTGTTCCTGCTTCTGTTGGTCTATTTTATTCTGGGCTTCCTACTCTATGCAACCCTGTTTGCTGCTATGGGTGCCTTAGTCAAAAGACAGGACGAGGTTCAGAACACGGTTCAGCCGATCACATGGTTATTTATGATCGGATACATTAGCAGTATTGTTGGCATCTCTGGACCCAATGCGACATGGGTCAAGGTAATATCATATATCCCGTTCTGGACGCCGACTACGATGCTTATGCGCATTGGGGTCGGCGTTGTAAGTTGGTGGGAAATTGTGTTAACGATTATTCTGATGATTGTTGCAATCTTTGTCGGCGCATTAATCTCGGCTCGCATCTATCGCTTCGGTATATTGATGTATGGACAAAAGCCAAGCTTGAGACAACTGGCGAAGCTAGTGCGATGAATCGGTGAAAAACCGATGTATGACAGGATTGTTTTTGATGGGTTTGATGGTGACAGGATAAAACAGATGTGGTACACTCCACATCGGAGTACCTTTTTACTTTTTGGAGTACATAGGCGTACCCTAAGGCCAAACCAGCGAAGGAGGCATTCTATGAGTGACCAGGAAAAGCGTCAGTGCATAGCCGTCTATCCAGGCAGCTTCGATCCGCTTACCAACGGGCATCTGGATATTGCCCGCCGAGCTGCCCGACTTTTTGATACGCTCATCATCGCCGTATATGCCTTTCCCTCCAAAAATGTGCTCTTTTCGGCGGACGAGCGTGTAGCGCTGTGGAAAGAAGTGGCAACCAGCGAAGAATTGACGAATGTGTGCATTGATACGTTCTCTAGTCTGGTGATAGAATATGTCCGTTCCATCGGTGGTAAAGCCATTATCAAAGGATTGCGTTCACCGAATGACTTTGAGGCGGAATTCCAGCAGGGATTAATGAATCATAAGCTAGCACCAGAGATCGAAACAATTTGTTTGTTAACGAAACCGGAACAGCTATTTGTCAGCTCATCGTTGCTTAAAGAGGTTGCACAACTGGGAGGTAATGTTAGCGATATGCTCCCAACAACGGTTGTACGTGCCTTGCGCCAGAAGTTTGACAAAGCATAAATATATACTTAACCCAAGCAAAGGATAGAAGATAAGTTGAAGATGGGCTTGTTGGGAAGGAGGTAAGCGAAACATGGATATCTTATATCTTGTAGACCGTCTCGAGAACTTAATCTCTGGTAGTCGGCGCATGCCTCTGGTTAATCAGGTGCTTGTTAAAGAGGCTGATGTCTTAAACATCATCGACCAGATGCGTACCGCCATTCCAGAAGAGATTAAACAGGCGCGACGCATCATTCAGGAGAAAGAGCGCATCCTCGCCCAGGCTCAGGCCGATGCGAAAAATATCCAGGGTCGTGTGCGTGGAGAGGTGGAAAAGGCTATGCGGCGCGAGGGTCTGCTGAATGCCGCCGAAGACCGTTCCCAGGAGATAATGCGGCTGGCAACAGAGCAGGCTCAGATGATCATGCGTCGGACAGAAGAGCAAAGTGAACAACTCAAAATTGATGCCGATAGCTATACCACTGAGACTCTACGTAATCTGCGTGAACACTTAATGAGTATCGAAACAGAGATCGAACGCACCGTTCTGAGCATTGAAAAGGGCCTCGAAACCCTGGATGATCGTCTAGGTCTGCCGGGCAGCGACGACGCTGAGCAAGCACAGGCCATCGAAGAGCCAGATGTAATGGATACCCCTCCACCTTTGCCATTAGCGCCTCGTCCTCGTCGTGCATCATTGGCAGCTGATACTATGGGTGCTGGTCCTGATTATCGATAAGGTCGCAAGATCCTCATAACACTGGTAGCTTAAATACAGGGATTTTACGTGGCGGAGGTGATAAATGAGTAACTAGAGTGGTAGGTCAATCGTACATGAGGCATCATATTCTTCGTTAGTGGTTAAGTACAACCTTGTATAAGGACGGGATATCTGATGAGTCATGACGTGTCCGGTTTGGATTGGTCTGGTGAGCGTATGATCCCGACCTTTCAGGCAGTGCAAGATCTTGATGTCTATGATCTGCGCGGTGCAACGCGCGAGATACAACTTGCAGCAACAACCTGCGTTGGTATTCTTAATCGACCCCTGCCTCGTGTCTATCTGATCTCTTCTGGCGATGATGACTATTGGCTGAAACAACTCGTTCCTTCACTGCCGCAAACTCTTGCATCTCAGACTGGCAATGCCGCACTGAATGCACTTTTGGAGAAGTATCATGTCCACATTCAAGGACTGATCATCTATGATCCTAACTTGATTGATACTGTAAATATTGCTACAACACTTGCTGGTCAACGTGATGGGATGGTTGTTGCTCCGGCGTTAGCGCAAGAGCTGCAAGACTTGTATTCATTACCCGTGCTGGTTGATCTACGAACCTATCACTGGCGTAGTCGCTTGCAAGCCTATCTCTGGGCACAACAAAACCTGCTCAGCGATTGCTCTTCTCGTTTCGTTGCTGGTATGAATCCTGAAATTGCTAATGGGCTACGTTCATTCCTCGTTGCAACACGTTCATTTGTCTACTGGCTGGACACTAGGCGAAACCTACCTGATTTCAGTGCGGGTTTATTATCGGAACGTGCTCTGGCAGAGCAAATCTATCATTCCTTTGCTCCTGGCGCTATTCATCTAGGCTGGTTCGTAGATGAGCCAAGTGGCGTGGCTATGACTTCTCGATCTGCTATTGCCGTGCTGGCCTCTGATTTCTTTAACAATCTGGAGGTCTGGACAGCGTTGCAATCGTCTAGTTCTGCCAGACCTGTACAGATAATTGCTGATACTGATGTACAAGTTGCAATGGACAAGGTCTATGTCTCTGTCTCTGTCAGTGACGGTGATAATCTTCAATATTGCCAGCATCGTATGTTGCGGCTCTGGCGCGATAGTGCGCGAGGTTCTGTACCCATCGGTTGGACTATTTCACCTGTCTTATTAGAGGCAGCACCTTCCATGGCGCAATACTATATAGACTCGGCGACGCCAAATGACGAGTTGATTGCAGGTCCCTGTGGGGCTGCGTACATCTTTCCATCGCGCTGGCCAGCTGCTTCTTTGTCGCAATTTCTTCAGCATACAGGTGAGTTGATGCAATCCATGGGCCTGAGGACTCTATCAGCGTTAGATACCGACTTTCTCTACAATACTCGTTTTCCCTTACTATCAAAGATTAGCTTGACTGGTATGACTTTTACGCATCGTGCCCGCCAACAGGATTTCGTGCGTGCTCTGGCACCCTATGGTGTTCGGGGTATCTTAAGTGGAGCGGGTTTTTTGTTGAACAGAACGGCCTCCTGGCGAATGGTAGATGATTTGCCTATCTATCGAAATCTTGGTCTGGTTGGCTCGGTTGAGGGAACCGTCAGACTGATTAAGTCTGCTGCAGCGAATGCTAAACGACCGCTCTTTTTGAATGTCTATTGTCTAGCCTGGTCAATGAGCCCTTCCGATCTTAAGCAGATTAAAGAGCAACTTGGTGATAGTTATGAGTTTGTTCTGCCACATACCTTGCTGGCTATAGTGGCAAAGGCTACCTGATCCTATCCTCTCTCGGCTTTTTTATCCAGAGCATTGCTTGTTACCTCAAGTACCTAGATCCGTTTGTATTAATGAACATTTGTACGATAAGGAGGTTATTTGTGGTCATAGCTCAGCAGAAAACTTCGCTCTTGTATTGGAGTAGCGTATCCAGTGATATGGGCGAGTGTATTGTAATGGCGACGGAAGCCGGGGTATGTTGGACTGGAACGCCTGGCGCGACCCTTGAAGGTGCCCTTGCCAGAACGAGGCGGTGGCTACAATTTGAGCAGGTTGTACAAGGAGAGGAAGTTGTACCTCTGCAACAGGCAGTTGATGAGTTGCGCCGCTATTTCGCTGGTGAGCGTGTGCAATTTGCCTGTCCTTTAGATTTGCGTGGTACGTCATTCCAACTCACGGTCTGGCGAGAACTGTGCCACATTCCGTATGGAGAAGCGCGTAGCTATGGTGAGATAGCTGGTGCGATTGGCCGACCTAGTGCCTCTCGCGCTGTAGGAGCTGCTAATGGAGCCAATCCTGTTGCCATTATCGTGCCATGTCATGACTCTGATGGGAAATTTTGTTGGGACAAGTGGACAAGAAAGCGAGGATCGAGTAAAGTCGAGAAAAGCGAAAGAGACGACCATTCACGAAGGAGGATGAGCATGTCGATGAAACCACAGGGGTTGGAGCCGATCCC
>DASYAN010000326.1:0-3276 GCA_036501345.1 Ktedonobacteraceae bacterium | reverse complement strand
GTTTCCTATTCCTTATCTTCCGGATGGTTCACTTTTCAATCTAGTGCTAACGGTGCGCAATCTCCTGATTTTGGCATTTATTGTTAGTATGCTAATCTCCAACTCTTTGGGTACAACTAATGTAACTGGTAACATGAGGATGGTTGAGCCTGTTTGAGATATTGCCTAGCAACTCCGCTTCCCATTTTGAGTCGTAGCTACGCCACATTTCTCAGGGAAGCGACTATGTAGCAGTGTCAGAAGCTGCGGGGTGCAGAACCCCGGCGGAGTGTCACCATGACCACAATGTAGCTTTACCTGCTTTAGAGGCCTTTGACGCCTTCTGTGATCTATAAGCTGAAGATTTGTGAAAGGAACGTCGATGCTGACGGCGTTCCTTGTTCTCCTTGAATTCGATTGCCAACCGATGATAAACTTCTTCCCACTCGTCAAGTACTTTTATACGATCATGTACTGCAATGATTTTGAGGCTCTGCTCACCCATACGAGCACGTCGCTCGCTATCACTGAGCAGTTGATCGATCCCATGCGCTAGTTCGTCGCTGTCGCCTGGCTGGAAAAGAAGGCCATTTTCTTCGTGATGCACCAGCTCTGGCAGGGCATAAGCATTGGCTGCAATAACGGAGAGTCCGCAGGCCATAGCTTCCATGGTCGAGAGACTCTGTAAATCTCCTTCGGAGGGAATTACGAATAGATCGGACGAGCGACGCAGTACCAGCAGGTCGGCATCGGATACAAAACCGAGGAAGCTAACCCTATCGACAATACGCAGTCGTTTGGCCTGGGCTCGCAGATCGGCCTCAGCTGGACCAGTGCTGACCAGGGCAAGATGGGCATCTGTCTTCATCTTGCCCACAGCATCTAGCAAGACATCAACACGTTTCTCTTCACTCAAACGGTTCACATGCAAAAGTAATGGCCGATCTGTGGGCAGACCAAAGCGCTGGAGCATCTGTGGATCTCGCTCTCCTGGTGTAAATTTTTGCAAGTCAATACCGTTAGAAATTGCCCTGGCAGGTGCACGTAGGCCATGATCGTAGAGCAAATTGAGTGCCGTGGTGGTCGGAGCAGTCACATATTCGCAGCCATTGCAGAAATAGACCAGATAAGAGTAGCTTACATTGCAAAAGTGTTTGCCGAAAAAAGGCTCGGACGCCAGTGAGCGGCTCATATTGATTGGCAGATAGTGGTTGGTAGCGATAACGGGTTTACGCAATCCGCCAGCAAAAATATGAGCAATACTACCCAACACAACTGGTGAGTGGATGTGGATGATGTCAGGGTCAGTTTTTTTGATTACATTGCGTAGTGGCAAAAGTGGGAGGAAAGGTATGCGTAATTCTTTGTATGTGGGCCATTCGAAAGAGGAGAAACGATACAAGCGTACCTTTTGCTCAAGACGGCGTACATCACGCGCACCATAGCTTGGCGCAATTACTGACACCTGATGCCCGCGATCGGCAAAATCGACCGCCAGATTATGTGTCACAGTAGGAACTCCCCCCACCATTGGAGGGTACTGGTCTGTCACGATCATTATGCGCATATCTATGGCGGACGCGATAAATCGCCGAGCGGACGCGATACCCAAAGGGCACACAGTAAATTTCCGAGCGGACGCGATAAATCGGGTCCCTACTCCTTTTGCAATAAATTGCGAATTGGTGATAAATTGCGAATTGGCAATGAATTTCCGAGACGCGATACCCAAAGGGTGCACAGTAAATCAGGTCCCTATATCTCGGGCAACCGTGTGCCCTTTGGGTATAAATTGCCAGATGGACGCGATTATCGCGTCCGTGAGATCATTCTGATGGGCTGGCAGGCGTTGCTGTCTCAGGAGCGCTTGTACCCGCCTCAGCCGCTGGCAACTCGACACGCGGTGCCGTTAGCTTAATGATGGGATCGTCAGCATCAACTGCGAGCTTGTAACCTGCTGGCAATTTCACATCGCTAGCATGCAGTATAGAGTCAATGTCTGTCAGAGGTGATAGATCAACCTCAATAGCCTCAATAATATCTGAGGCCTTACACTCGACCGGAAGTGCCTCTAAGAGATGCAGCAGCACACCACCCTGGAGTTTGACACCGGGAGCCTCACCAACAAAGTGCAAAGGTATCTTCATCTCGATGCGTTCTTGCATGCTCACACGTGAGAAATCCACGTGCAATATCTTACCCGAGAGTGGATCATACTGGATATGGCGGACCAGGACGGTCTGTGTACCCTTATTCTCTGGCAGACGCAGCGAAATAATACTCCGCAAACCATGCTCACGCCGCAAACGATCAAACGTGCGGGCATCAATTTGTATCGCTATAGAGTCCTCTTTGTGTCCGTAAATGTTTGCGGGAATAACACCTGTCCTGCGCAAGCTCTTTGTCGCTTTACCCACCACTGTCCGCGGGGTCACTGCAAGTTCTGCCGAGCTCCCTTTGGAGGTTGCTTGTGCCATACTTTGTTCCTCTTTCTCGTTGCTGGATAACTAATCTCCCGGCTTTCAGGTACTTGCTTTCTGATCCACTGAACGAAGTCAGACGTATAACACCGTCGTTCATCAGAATAAGGAAATACCCCCCCTTGCATACTCTATCGGCAAGGAAAGTACAAATCAGAAGCGACCTTATGCCATAGGGAGATTCTACCCTTTATTTCTCCTTTTATGAAGAAAGGCCAGTAATGCTTCACTCGCCAAAGTGTTGAGCACATCGGAGACACGTAACCAACCTTTGCGTGCGCTGCCTATACCATAACGCATATCGTCTATTCCTGCAAGTGTATGGGCATCCGGGTTGATCGGAATTTTAATGCCTTTGTCACGAGCCTTACGCAGCAAGCGCCAGTCCATATCCAGTCGCGAGGGGCTGGCATTGATTTCGATACAGGTTCCGTGCACCGCCGCAGCCTCAATAACCGCTTCCATATCGAGGCTATAGCCAGCCCTGCCCAGCAGAATACGACCAGTTGGGTGTCCAATGATATCTACGTATGGGTTAGCAATTGCACGTAGCATACGTTGCGTCTGTTCTTCAGGCGACAAGTTGAAGTTGCTGTGAATGGAGGCAACAACAAAGTCCAGACTTGCTAGTACATCGTCGGCGTAATCGAGTGAGCCATCACGCAGAATATCACACTCGGTTCCCTTGAGAATGCGGAAGCGACCTGCAAATTCTTCGTTGAGCCTATCGATCTCTTCACCCTGCCGCTGTAGATCATCTTCTTGTAAACCGCTGGCATAGGCTGCGGCCTTGCTGTGGTCGGTAATACCCAGGTAG
>DASYAN010000325.1:0-9808 GCA_036501345.1 Ktedonobacteraceae bacterium | reverse complement strand
CAAGCACGTGCGATGCCTCATTAGCGCCCGTCCTTGCTTGGTTTGGAAAAGACTGGTCTCTGCAATCAAGCGGCTTTTGAGGTCTTTCCTTCTTCTGTCTACCCGGACCTATTAGTTGGAATCAATGGCCGTCCATTCATGGAACGCGCAGGTTAAGTTAGTTCTTTCAATATATGCTGTATGACACCCTAATTTTGCTTTTACATCTTCTGGGTCTCCATAAATAACTTTGATGCGTACACTTTCTATCTTTCCTCCCTTCCGTTTTTTAATAATTTGGAGGCATTGCCAATCTTTTCCTGGTTTTGGAAGTGTTGGTGGTGCTCCTCGACCACTATACTCTGGGACTTTTCCCCATGTTTCTCACATTGCTTTGGGGTATGCACCTTTTCCATCGCTTGACAGAGCTGGCGGCCCTTCGTCTGGCGCATGCATTTTTACTTGTTCCATGAGCTCTGGCGCGATTTCTTCTTCTGCCTTGCCTATTGCACATCCAATCCGAAGGCGACTCTCCATGTCTATCGCTTTTCCACTCCAAAAAGTTCCTCTTGCAGCTTCTTCAGATCTGCCCCCTTTTCACCATTATGGCCTACATAGTTCCATAAGGCATCAAGCTGCACACGACTGAGCTTTTTCTCTGTCAGTAAAATATCGTTCCCTTTGTCTCAGTAAAGCTCTTTTTGCACGTTTTACAGATGTAACATTGGACTCCTTTGTCTGTTTTGCCACTTTTAATTACATTACCATAATTCATCTTATTATAATCTTTACATTTCTCATTCAAACAAAACGATCCAATTGTTGCTATTTGATTCTCTTCCATAGCGAGCATTCCCCTTTCTGATGGTAAACTTTTCCTCTATCCTACCATCTACAGTCAAGAGGGAGACCACCCGTTTTTGAGTTCTACCAGTTCCCCACTCCGAAGAGCGTTGAGGGCAGATTTGAATCATCAAAATTAGCCGAATAATGATGTCTTGAATATCTTACAGTCTGACGGATCTACAACCCTTAATTTTATAGTTATAACATAAAGAGAATGTGCTATACTATCCTTGAGCACAACACAAATCGCATATACCCAATTGAACGCTCATTTCCTGAAGGCAAAATCTACCCGATCAGCAGACGGAGGAAGCTATGCAGCCAATTAAAATCATTGTAGAAAAACATGCAGATGGTTATGTTGCTTATCCATTAGGCTTGAAAGGCGTTGTTGTCGGCGAAGGTGACACCTATGGAGAAGCCCTTGACGATGTGAAATCTGCTATCCGTTTTCATATCGAGACATTCGGCCCAGATATCTTTGACACAGAATCCCAGGTACTAGAAACATTTGTTGCAGAAACAGAGGTTGCACTCTAGTGGCACACTTTCCCGTTGATGCTCCTAAGCTCAAGGTTCTCAAAGCTCTTGAATTGCTCGGCTTTTCCCTTGTTCGAGAACGAGAACATATTGCCATGATTCGTGAAAATGCTGACGGTTCAAAAACACCTTTGACCCTTCCCAATCACAGCAAAATCAAAGGATCTACCTTGAGAACTATCTGCACACAAGCTGGCATCTCACGAGATGATTTTTTGAATGCTTATCGAGAAGCGTAAGCTTATCAACAAGGTACGAATGGTATCTCGATCCAAACGAAGCTATGTTGAAGCAAACTCACAGGTCCATCCCATCTTGCTTGTAGAAAATCATGCCAGTTCCGCGATCACAACCCCAACCGCAGCATAGCCGAGAAGCTTTTTTGCATGACCTCTTCCCGCTTAGAAACCACCAAATCCGGTCAATTTGGGCTTGGCACGCTGACAGAGCAGATCTCACCGCCTCATCCATCACCGATACATCTTGCTTGTAGACAGCTAATCTGCTATGGTATATGCGTATCTTCTCTGAATGCTAGAGTGCCGTAATACCGTCGAGTATCATAGCAAAATCCTGATCCAAGAGGAAAATCAATGGCTTGGTCTCAGTTGACTGAAAAGACCATTCGGCAGTATAGTTCCGTACAGTCTTTCCAGCGTGGATATGACTATTACCAGGAGGACGCAGTAATCTCGCTTGTTCGGCGTGGCACTCTCTTGCAGGCAGAGGTTGAGGGCAGTGAAGTATTGCCCTATATTGTTTGTTGTACCTTTGACTCCGACGAGGATCTCACGGCAACCTGTACTTGTCCATATGATTGGGGAGGGTGGTGTAAGCATATCGTGGCTACCTGTCTAGCCTGCATTCACCAGCCAGAAATGATTGAGGAACGTCCTCCTCTTGAGAGCCAGTTGGCAAGCTTGAATCGTGACCAGATGCAGTTGCTCCTCCTGAAGTTAGCTGAGCAAGAACCTCCTCTGGTAGGAACCATTGAAAGAACAATAACCTCACTTGGTCTCACCTCGCTTGAGCCCATAACTACAGCGCCAACACATGCCCCACTTGAGAAGAGTGAGATAGACCCAAAGGCTATCCATCGCCAGATTCACTCCATCATCCGCAGTCAATCCTCCGAGTCCTACTGGGAAATCGATGCGATCGTCAGGAAATTAGGCGGCATCTTAGAGCCTGCCTGGGCGTTGATCAAGGCGGAGGATGGGCGTCACGCTTTAACCTTGCTTCGAGCCATCACCGAGGGATGTGTAGCCGGGTGGAAACACTTGGACGATTTTGATCGTCAAGCCAGCCAATTCTTCTCTGATTTGACAGCAGTGTTAGCCGAAGCCCTGCTCTGTGCGGATCTCACCTTCCAAGAGCGCGAGTGGTGGACCAATCAGTTAAAGAGCTGGCGGAAGAAGCTTGGTGACTCTGTGATTGATGAGAGTTTTGAAATGGCAGTTGCCACGGCTGTCCAAGGGTGGGATTATCCTCCCCTCATGCGAGTTTTGCAGGGAAATATCACTGATAAAGGAGCCTGGGATGACGAAGCTCCCGATTATGCAGACGAACTGGCACTAGCAAGGCTTAACGTCTTGAAACGGCGCGGACGTTGGCAGGAGTATCTCTATCTAGCAGAGGCAGAAGGACAACTTGAGCTATATAACATCATGCTTATACACCTGGGTCGCATACAGGAAGCCATGGACTACGGGCTCAATGATGTGCACTCGCCCTCGGAAGCACTCGCTCTCGCACAAGCGTTGTATGAACATGGTGAAAGTGAACAAAGCATTCAAATTGCTCAACATGGCCTGACTTTGGATGGCTCCAAAGCAGATCTCGTGAAGTGGCTACGCGATCAGGCTGTAGCGATGGGAAGGCAGGAATTGGCACTCACGTCTGCTGAAAGAGCTTTCTATGAGCAATTGAGTCTGGAAAACTATCTGCACGTTGCCCAGATTGCTGGTGAGCAATGGCCAGAACGACGAGAGATCCTGCTCAATTCCCTCCGTCACACAAAGTCCCACTGTAAAGATGGACAAGTAGAGATGTTTCTGCACGAGGGACTGATCGATGATGCCATCGCGGTAGCAGACTCATCGACAGACTATAAATTGATAGAGCGAGTGGTGGCTGCCGCTTTAACTTCACGACCCGATTGGGTAATCCAGGCTTGTCAACGGCAAGCAGAATATATCATCAGTAAAGGCCAGACCAAGTACTATAGCAGAGCTGTTAACTGGCTGGAGAAAGCTCGCACGACCTACCGAGCATTAGGATGTGAAGAGCAATGGCAAACCTATTTGAGTGAGCTTCTCAGTCTTCACTGGCGTAAGACCACATTGGTTCCAATGCTCAAAGCCCTGAATTGATACCATTCTTCTTTATTATTTTGACTTATTTAGAGTAGTAAAGCTATAGGAGGCAGGTTGTTCAATGGCTCTAGCAAAAACGAGTCGGGTAGAGATATGCGTCAGCAACTTTGAGCAGTCCATCACATGGTTTGAGGATGTTCTCGGCTTTCACGTTGTGACTCGCAACACCAACGAATACGCAGAATTGTCTTGTGGGGAGACCTCTATTCAGTTAGTAACAGATCATGTACCATATTGGAAAACTGAGCATCTACACCTTCTTCCACCGGGACAACGTGGTAGTGGCATTGAACTCATTCTCCCCGTAGATGATGTCGATGCCGTCTATGCTAGGGCCAGACAGGCGCAGGCAGATATCGTGCACAAACTCACCAAGACTTCCCAGCATACACGACAGTTCTGGATACGCCATCCCGATGGCTATCTCATACGCCCAACTCAGGCGATGATCTTCGAGGATCTCGCTACCACCTACAGTCAGATCAACAAGGCTTTTCGACGCGATGTGCCACGTGCCACGGATGGACTCCGCCCAATCAAAGAGGACGCTGACAGACTGGCACAACAAGGAGACTATCTCGAGGCAGCAGAGATCTATGGAGCCTTGATCGAGGAGATCTTTGAGCAATCCCACCTCTACCATGATGAAGAGTACGATGACGAAGAATACGATGAGGATGAACATTACTATCCAGAAGAATATGGATTAGAGGATTTTGTTAAAGAGTGTATCCAGACCCTCGGCGACTATTTAGCAGGGGAACAGGCTGATAGTGAGAGTCGTGAGAAGATCTTAGAGATCCTTTTCGCTATTTACCAGCAAGACTTACAGGCTGATGACTACAAGAAGCTCGGTTTCGCAACCAGCGTGGCGGATCAGGTTACCAAACTAGCAACGCTGCAGGAACGGTTGATGGTCGCGAGATGGATCCACGATGCCTTAGCCGATGAAGAGGAAGAAGCTACAAGTTCCCAACGGAAGTCCTACGGTGATCTCTTACTCGAACTAGAGAAGGATACGCTTGATGATGAAGCATACCTGCGTATCTGCCATGAGACCGAGCATACCTCCGAACTCATCGATCGACTATTAACGCTTGATCGTGTTGACGAAGCTATGGCAGAAACACAGCACATGGGAGACTATGCACTCCTGAAATATATAGACCTCTTCATCCAGCATGGACAGGACGCTCTCGCTGAGCGTGTGGTAAAGGAGCATTTGAAAGCGGAAGAACCATCCTCCAACCTGCTCGCATGGCTCCAAAAGTACTACCGTACCAGAGACAACTCTGTTGCTGAACTGCAAGTGACCCAGACCTTGTTCCGCACATGGCCTTCACTCAGCTATTATCAAGAACTACGCACTGTTGCTCAAAAGCTCGACCGCTGGGAGACGCTCCGACCGGAATTACTCGCTTTTGTAGAGCAAAAGGGGAAGACCACGCTCTTGATTGAAATAGCTATCAACGAAGAAGAAATCGACAAAGCTCTCGAGCTGCTGAAAAAGCTCAAGAAAACGAGTCTCTATGGCTACTCCTACACTTCAGGGTATACAGGTCCCTCAATTGAACTCGCCGTCGCGAGAGCAGCCAAAAAGACGCACCCTCATGAGGCCATCCAAATCTATCAGCAGCGTGCTGAACGTCTGATTGCTGAAAAAAGTCGCAAAAGCTATCAAGGAGCTTGTACACAACTTGTAGAGGTAAAATCTTTGTATAAAGAACGTGGCGAGTATGAGACATGGGATAATTATATTTCATCGTTGCGTCAGCAGTACAAACATCTACCTGCTCTAAGAGATGAAATGATGAAAGCAGGCCTATAAAAGAAATGCAGCGTAATTTATCGCATCCATATCTCTATGGAAGGAAATCATGACGACAAAAGCTGAAACAAAAGCGATCTCAAACGGCATCTGTCATTTTTGCCAGAGCGAGATTGCCAAATCCAGGATGACCCAACACTTGAAAAGCTGTAAACAACGCCTTGCCACTAATGCTTCCAAAGCAAAAAATAATCCAGAATTACAACCAACCAGACTGTTTCATATTATAGCCGAAGGACGTTACAATCCCGAGTATTGGATGCATCTAGAAATATCTGCTTCCGATACATTAGAAGACCTCGACCTCCTCCTCTGCGGTGTTTGGCTATCGTGTTATGGTCATTTGAGCCAATTCAAGATCGGAGTAGCTCGGTATCCATCACAACAGGACCGGTTCTCCTCTGCAATGTACGGTGAGAAAGAGGGAGATGAAGAGGAGGAGATAGAAGATGATATGGATGAGAAAGACGAGATAGAAGCAGCTATCAAGATGATAGAGGAGTTAGAAGATCTCCTTCCCTCTAGTATTTTTTATCCTAGAAAGATATCTGAGACACAATCTCAAATACAATCAGAAATTGTGTCAGAAATGAGAAAATACGAGTCAGTGAGTGATCTTCTTGATTTTCTCCAAAAGGAAATGACAAAAGCAGCTTTTGCTTATAGAGCTGCCGAATCTTCCCATTCTGATGATGGACGTGATTAGTATCTGCGGAAACTCATATTACGGATAATTATCCAAGACCTAGGAGAGCGAGATATGAGCACACAACTCGAGAAAGTGCTTAAAGTAGGCAAAAAGTTTAGCCACGAGTATGACTTTGGTTCTACCACCTACTTGGTACTGAAAGTTGCATCTGAACGCGAAGGGATTGTGTTAGATGATGATGAGCCCATTCTTGCCCAGAATGTTCCTCCTATCATTCCTTGCCTCGTATGCGGAGAACCTGCAAAGAGGATTGTTCTCGGCTATTATGGGAATGATAATGCGTATTGCAGTAAAAGGTGTGCAAAGAAAAAGGACGTCAATTATGAAGAAACCTTGCCAATAGTCAACTCACCACGCGTCGGTGTCTGTGCATATACTGGATAAAACATGGAGATTTTTCTGTTTGGGAAAGATGAAGGAAAAGAGCATGGAAAAGAAAGAAAAAGTATTGATATATAGTCAGCCTAAGGGGCCTCAACCTAAGATTCCAGAGCCTCTGAAAGCAGAAGTAACAACAAGGGTGAACGAGTTTATCGACTCAGTTCTGAAGCCCAGGTACATCAAGGCAACTGATGAGAAGCCACAATTCAACTATATAGTAGATATCTCTAGCAAATGGTATCATAGCTACTGTTACCTGTGCTCTCAATATTGCTGTCCCAGTCCAGACGCTCTTGTGCCAGGTTTTGAGCACAAGTTCGCTCGTATGCAGTATGTTGGTAATAATCACTTCCACCTCTCATTTATGCGCTATAATGGGGAGTGGGTACCACTTTATGCTGATCAGACATTAGATGAGTGCCTAACCGCGATAAAAGATGAAGATTACTTTGTCATAGGCTAATTCCTCAATGCGCAACGATAGATATGACAGCAAGCTTTTTCTTTTACCCAGAAAGCATTTTTCTATCAGCAGAAGGTACCTTGAATCGCTTTTCAGGTAGGAAGTACATTTCACAAACACCAATGGCCTCTAACTGCTTCGCTGATAATTCTTGCTCGTGGACACGAAATCTGCTATGGTATCTGCATGTCTTCGATGAGCCATGAAGCATCGTGATAACACAGAGTGTCGCAGTGAAATCCTGATACAGGAGGAAAACTCATGATTGAGGAATCGCCACTTCTCGATAGTTTGCTGTCACACTTGAATCGTGACCAGCTACAGTGACTACTGCTTAAATTAGCAGAACAAGAGCCTTCCCTAGTAGAAGCCATCAAAAGTGAGATCACATCTCTTTTCCCTACCTCTTCTAACTCTATAAATGTAGCATTAACGTCTGTTACATCTCAACGCAATGAGATAGACCCAATGGCTGTACGTCGTCAGATCCAATCGATCATTCAGAGTCTCGATCGTATGCAATCTTCTGAGGCCTATCGACGTGTTGGAGAGGTTCTTAGTGTGATAAGAGAGATCCTAGATCAGGCCTGGGCACTCATTGAGGCAAAGGATGGAAGGAATGCTCTGACTGTACTTGAAGCCATTACCGAAGGATATATGGCCGACTGGGAAATCCTTGATGGTTCAAGTGGTGAGACTGGTGAGTTCTTCTATGATCTGGCAGCGGCCTGGGAAGATGCATTCCTCTGTGCCAATCTCAGCCAGAAGGAGCAAGAGTTGTGGACTGATCGGTTCACCGTTTGGCGGAAAGAACTCGATGATTACGGAGTTGGCGATGCTTTCGATCTTCCATCATTGGCACAAGGCTCATAAGGTAGTTCCGATGCTCAAGGTTTTACAATAGGGGAACAACTATGGCAAAAAGACAAAAACGGTGGGTCTATAGTCCGCGGAAAGCCGCCCCACCGCCAATCCCTGAAAGCTTGAAAGTGGAAGTGACCACGAAAGCAAGCGAACTGATCGAGACGGTGCTCAAACCAAAACACATGCAGCCACCTCCTGAAAATCCTCGCTTCAATTACATCATAGACCTGTATGGGAAGTGGTACCGGAGCTATTTCTACTTCTGTAGTACCTATGCTTGTCCTAGTCCAAATGCTCTCTCACCTACCTTCGAGATGAGATTCTCTCGTCTAGAATATGCAGGCAATGACCGCTTCAACCTGGCCTATATGAGACATACTGGCCAGTGGTGGGAGGTCTATCCTCACCTCTCTTTAGATGAATGCCTTGCCAGAATCAGAGAAGAGCCACTTTTTCACCCATAATACTAGCCAGCTATTGCTAACACAAATGCTCATAGCAGCTAACTTGCCTACGAGCAGCATGGATGACTCGCCTGATAGTCTCGTAGGACACCTTATACTCTCGAGCTATCTGACACAGTGACTCATGCTCTGCCCGCCTGAGCACAA
Organism: Ktedonobacteraceae bacterium; assembly: GCA_036501345.1. Classification (GTDB taxonomy): domain Bacteria; phylum Chloroflexota; class Ktedonobacteria; order Ktedonobacterales; family Ktedonobacteraceae; genus DASYAN01. Next base: position 1,212 of record DASYAN010000325.1, on the reverse strand, counting down.
TTCCCTAATGGGATGGGGAATTTTCCATTTTTTTCACTGGCTCAAGGTACGGCTAGCCTTTTCGCGATTCTCGTTGTAGACACTCCAGCCTGTTGGCGTCATCATCTCCGCTACCCATGTAGCAGGAACCTCTCCTGCTCTCGCTGCTCGCAACAGTTCGCTACTTGGCTTCGCGGTTCAAGGCCTGACCCAGTTCTCTTAGGACCTCATTCTTAGCACGTCCACTCTTGCGAACATACAACTCAAAGGTGTCACCCCCATCTTGTTTGTCATCTGAGCGACGTGCGCTCGCGCCAAAGTCGACCCAATGGTGCCCGTCTTTGGTAACCCCTACACTCGCAGTGCATTCCCCTCTCCAATCAGCCAAGATCATGCCGTTGCGCTCATATGCTGCCAGATTTTCTATACTGTACTGCTGATTAAATCGATCGATCAACTGCTGCGGAGTAAATGCCACCCACAGACGAGTATGATTGCACTCAGCATAGGAACGTTCGTCTCTTTTGAGGCTTCTGCGAGAACGCTCTTGGGGTTGTACTCGCAATGGTTGCGCTAGAGTGGATAGCTCTGGCTCTGGAGGGACAAGACTGGCTGGAGTTTGGTACTTAAGCAGGACGTGGACAGCACTCTGTCCATCTCTGCTGAGTTCTTGGCCACACGCATTATACAATGTACACCATCCGACACTACCAAGTCGCACATACTTGCCTGCTGGGAGTCGGACTTTCTTGCGTGATGGGCTGGATCAATACTCTTTAATGTTCTCAAGTTCGCGAGCTAGTCTACACTCGTAAGTGTGGGCAGCACATGCATTGACATGGTCAGTATAAATATCACCAGATGCGCTTTTCCCACTGGCGACAGCTCTATCAGAGGCTTGTAGCCAACTGCCTGCAAGCGTCGGGCTGCTTCCTTCACCATCTCTACCGCTTCTGTAGTATCTGCATCGTAAATGCTGGCACGTGTTGTCCCGTCTGGATGCCCAATCAACGCACCATAGGTCCGGCGTCCCTCAAGGTGGGCTATCATATGCCGCAGTGTCAACGGTTCGGGGTTGGTATAGTATTTCTTCCCTTTCCTCTCATTCATTCTGATATGCTCTGACACAGGGCCTGCAATATCCAGGAGCAATTCTATAGCACACTTGTACTCATGTTGATGAAGGTGGCGGGCGGCAGGTTCGTCCTCTCTGTTGCTCATCTTCTGTCATCT
>DASYAN010000324.1:0-2499 GCA_036501345.1 Ktedonobacteraceae bacterium | reverse complement strand
ACTGCTCTTTGCGACCTTTGGCAATGCGACGGAACTGATTATTGGTATTCTAGCCCTCAGTAAAGGTCTGGTAGATGTCGTCAGAGCCTCTATCATTGGTGCTATTCTAGGCAACTTGTTGCTTGTACTGGGTATCTCCGTCTGTATTGGCGGTTTTAAATATGGGCGCCTGCGTTTTGAGGCCCGTCCTGCCAGCCAATATGCTTCTCTGCTAGCATTATCTATTGGCGGTTTGCTATTACCTACCATTGCAGATCTACTGGCCTTACGAGGGCATCAGAGCCAAATTGCTGAGCATGTAACGCAACTCTCCGATTTTGTTGTCGTTTTGTTGCTACTGGGCTATGTCGCGTCAATTCTCTTCAGTGTCTTTGGCCTGGGTGACAAAGCAGATAGTCAGGAGGACTTGGAACCACTCTTTGGTGCACGCTCTGAGGCTGCAATTGATCGCCTGCTTACTTATCGTCATCAACTGGCCAAAAGTGCCAGACCTGGAAAAAGTGGTCTACTAAGTAAGATTGATAATACAGTTATTGCCATTAGTGCGCATGAAGCCGCTAACCAGACCGATGCAGCAAGCGAGAATGAATCTCGTGCCAGTGAAGGCCCTCAGCAGCCAGTGCAGGTGCAGGCAAAAGCACCATTATGGCGAGGTCTGTTGCTGCTCACGATTGCTACAGTTGGGGTCGCGGTTCTCTCAGAGATCCTGGTGGGTACAATTGAGCCGATGACGGAGGCTCTCCACTGGAATGCAGCCTTTGTCGGACTGGTCTTTATACCCTTGATCGGAGGTCTCCCCGAATACTTTAATACCATTACTATGGCGCTGGATAAGCGTATCGGAATGATTCTAGCAGCTTCTGCAGGATCTTCCATTCAGATTGCGCTGCTCATGACACCGGTCCTGGTTCTGGTCAGTCTCTTTACCCCTGCAAAGTTAGATTTGCTGTTTAGCTTGATCGAACTTGCCGTACTAGCTCTGGCTACTTTCCTCTTTAGCGAGATAACCAGAGATGGAGAGCTTGTATGGCTAGAAGGATTCTTGCTCATCCTGCTCTATGCTGTGATGGGTGGAACAGTCTTCCTATTTGGCGGTGGGGGGCTTTAGCTGCTTGACTCAAACGGATGAGGAGTGAAGACTCCCCATGGATAATAAATATGCAATTTTACCCAGCCATTGATTTCAGGTTTCTGATCATTCTTGTTGGTTTTTTTTCTGAAAGAGCGGAAGCGTAAACCAGAATGTAGATCCTGCTGATGGCTGGCTCCACAGCCCTACTTGACCCTGATGGAGTTCAATGATGGTACAACAGATATATAATCCGACACCAAGGCCCGCATATGGTATGCCTGCATTGCGCTGGACTTCTATCCCTGAGACTCGGTAGAAACGATCCCAAATGCGTTGATGTTCCTCTTCTGGCAACACTGGACCTTCATCACGAACTAACACCCATGCTGCCTGATCTTCCAATTTGAGCGTGATATGCACAGGCTTCTCGACAGGAGAATATTTCAAGGCGTTGTTAAGGTAATTTGTCACCACCTGGGAAATGCGATTGGGATCTCCCTGGATACAAGTGTCATCTTCATTAGCAAGCAATGTAAGATGAATTACTCGCGTCGGAGCAATATAGCGTTCACGCTCCACAACTTCTCGAACAATTTGAGCAAGCAAACAGGGTCGTTTATCAAGTTGCAGCTGTTGGCTATGGAAACGCGAGGAGTCTAAAAGATCATCGATCAGGTGCGTCTGGACGTTTATGTCTTTCACCGCACTTTCCAATAAATTCTTGGCCTCGGTAATTATCTCCATATGATAACTGTCGAGGTCCAGCGGGTGAATCGTGTCATATCGCCTCAATTTGCGCTCGGCAAATTGAATCCGTCCGGAAGCTGCAGCGATGGGCGTTTTCAGTTCATGGCAGACTATTCCGATGAAGTTTTCCAATTGCTGCTGGGATTGTTGCGCTATAGACTCGTTGGTCTGAGCACGGATGTGTGCTGCCTCTCGTCGATGAACAACGATTACTGTTAGCATGCCAGCAATGATGAAGGCTGCAGCATTGGCTAGGTCTTCCAGGGCATCGTAGTGTAGTGCATCAGCCGTCGGCTGAATGTAGAAATAGTCAACGACAAGGAAGCCTGAAAGCAATGCAAGCATGGATGGGCCAAATCCCCAGAAGAAGGTAATAATCACAGTTGTAAAGTAAAAATAGAGTCCAAGCCCTGGAATAAGGGTAAGGAGGTGACTAGACCGACCAAGAGTATCGAGGGTCACAGAACCGATAATGAAGAAAATACTCACCAGGTAGCCTACCAGTGGTTGACGCCAGCGAGGAAGACGTGAGCTATCATATTGTAGACAGCTCAAAATAAAGTGCTGTATCTGGGTTGCAAAGGAACGCATCGATTTCATCTCCACTGTTTACGTCTTTTGCCCTAGAACAATACACATCGATCATATCTACGTGTAAAAATCTATAATTAGTCCTACAG
>DASYAN010000323.1:0-5444 GCA_036501345.1 Ktedonobacteraceae bacterium | reverse complement strand
TTCTGATGCATCCCTCAAACAGGATATGTCTCCTCTGTGCAATAAACGTCCTGCGGCCAATCATCCGTGGCGTCGTCCTTTGCTTCGACAGCATCCCGCTTCATAGGTCAGCCCATCTGGCTGTGCAAAAATCCTCCGCATACCCCCAAATAAAAAAGTGCTTGACATGATCTGGCTAGTCGGCTATAATAGGCCCCGTCGGTCAGTCAGAATAATACTGGCGTGTGCAGACCAGGGGCAGTTACCTAAGCGGTCAAAGGGGACTGACTGTAAATCAGTTGCGAGAGCTTCGGAGGTTCGAATCCTCCACTGCCCACCGTTCTTCCTGCTTTTGACTGGCCCATGTGGCGCAGTGGTAGCGCACAGTCTTGGTAAGACTGTGGTCGTGGGTTCAATTCCCACCATGGGCTCCCGCGGTTTCTGGCTGATGTTGGGACCTAGAGCACGGGGATATAGAACGCTTTTTGTGTTCTATATCCCTGACCTCACGGAATTCCGCGTAGGATTGCAAAAATACCTTGCCGCCGTCTCCTGACTGATCGCCATCTCCTTTTTCCGCTGTTTCCTACTATTTCTCTCAGTCACACTTGAAACGAGATCGAAATAGAAGCAAACCTTGCAACACCCAATACGGGATTGAAAACAATACGGGATTAAAAACAAATGGCTAAGAAGAAGTTTGAGCGGACAAAGCCGCACGTGAACGTCGGAACGATTGGACACATCGACCATGGCAAGACGACCCTGACAGCAGCCATCACCAAAGTGCTGGCGACAGCTCAGCTTGCCAAATATACGGCGTTCGACCAGATCGATAAAGCTCCAGAAGAACGCGAACGTGGCATCACCATCGCCATTGCTCACTTGGAATACGAGACCGAAAAACGCCACTATGCCCACGTGGACTGCCCTGGTCATGCCGACTACATTAAGAATATGATCACAGGTGCCGCTCAAATGGATGGTGCGATCCTAGTGGTGAGTGCTCCCGATGGTCCTATGCCTCAGACACGTGAGCACGTGCTGCTAGCTCGTCAGGTGGAAGTACCTGCAATGGTGGTCTTCCTCAATAAGGTCGACATGATGGAAGATGAAGAGCTGCTCGAACTGGTGGAGTTGGAAGTGCGTGAACTGCTCTCCAAGTATCAATTCCCCGGCGATGACGTCCCTGTCATTCGTGGATCTGCCCTCAAGGCGCTGGAAAGCACCGGCGATCTTTCCCGCAACGATCCCGATGCCAAGTGCATCTGGGAACTGATGGATGCGGTAGACTCTTACATCCCGACCCCACCACGAGCCACCGATCGGCCTTTCCTGATGCCAGTAGAAGACGTCTTTGGTATCAAAGGACGTGGAACCGTGGCTACCGGTCGTATCGAGCGTGGAATCGTCAAAGTCGGTGACAGTGTCGAAATCGTGGGCATGTCTGAAGCGGTCCGCACGGTCGTGGTCACGGGTGTGGAAATGTTCCAGAAGACGCTCGATCAAGGGTTGGCCGGTGATAACGTGGGCTGCTTGATGCGCGGTATTGAACGTGCCGAGATTGATCGTGGACAAGTGTTGGCAAAGCCTGGTTCGATTAAGCCACACGCTACCTTCAAAGCTCAGGTCTATGTGCTCTCCAAGGAAGAGGGTGGTCGTCATACTCCCTTCTTCAACGGCTATCGTCCCCAGTTCTATGTCCGAACAACGGACGTGACCGGGTCGATCAAGCTGCCAGAAGGAGTAGAAATGGTCATGCCTGGCGACAACATTGAAATGACCGTCGAGCTGATCCAGCCAGTCGCTATGGAAGAAGGCGTGAAGTTTGCCATACGCGAAGGCGGGCGCACCGTTGGCGCTGGCATCTGTACCAATGTGCTTAGCTAAAGACTTGACAAAGAGTGGGCGCAGAAGTAAACATAGATATATATGTTCGCTTCTGCGTTCTCATCGATAACCATTCAGCAACTTCCTGAGCAGGCAACAAGCCAAGCTCAGAACGTTAAGGGAGAAAAACATGGCCAAGGGCAAAGAAAATCGTATTGTGGTAACGTTAGCTTGCACAACTTGCAAAAACCGCAACTATGCCACTTCAAAAAATAAGAAAAACAATGCTGAACGCCTTGAACTAAGGAAGTTTTGCAATACCTGTCGACAACATGTGCCACACCGTGAAACTAAATAGTAGCATAAATACGACCTTGTGTGCGAATAACTACGAAGTGGTAGACGCGCCACCGTTGTTTTTGTATAGTGTTTTGTTATAAGAGGCATTGTATCTGTACATGGAGACCGGGGCGATCAATTGCTGATCAGAAAGGTTGAGTGTGGCAAAGCATATGGCTGACAGAAAGAAAAACTCCCAACGGAGTCAAACGGCTGCGCTGAAAACCCCTAGTAGGAAGCAAGCGCAAGCAGAGAAAAGCGTCGAAGCCCCAGCTCTTGAAGATCAAGAGCTCGATAAGCCTGCGCCAGCAAAGAGCGCCAAAGCTCTAGCATCTGAGGATCACCGTGAGCCTATACCTGTAAAGGGCGTCAAAGCCCCAGCTCGTGAGGCACGTCGTCAGTCCCGGCAGGAAACAAAGACAGCCTCACGGCGAGAGACAAAGGCTCCCCCGCGCTGGCGCAACAATGCCGTAGGGCGTTTTACCTATGACGCTTATTATGAACTCCGTCATAAGGTAACATGGCCAACCCTCAAAGAAGCCAGGAACATGACCATGGTGGTCATTGCTCTTTCTGCTGTCATCGGTGGCATTATTGCTCTAGCGGACTACGGGCTGCACGAGCTCTTCATTTTTATTGTTACAAAGTCTTGGCAGTAGTAGCTTCGTCGCGTGGAAATATTAAGAGGAAATACCGTGGTTACCGAACGTACTATCCAGAATAATGAGCCCGATGAGCGTGCTTGGTTTGCTATCCACACATATTCAGGCTATGAAAATAAGGTTAAAAGCCACCTCGAAGCTCGTGTCGCATCAATGGATATGCGCAACAAGATTTTCCGTATCATCGTTCCTATGGAAGAAGAGGTGGAGATTAAGCAGGGTCAGCGACGTACGGTCCAACGCAAGGTCTTTCCCGGCTATGTGCTGGTTGAGATGATTATGAGCGATGAAGCTTGGTATGTCGTTCGTAACACACCTGGTGTCACAAGCTTTGTTGGTTCTGGGACACGTCCCGTTCCTTTGGAGGAACATGAAGTCAAAACTATTCTAAAACAGGTCACCCAAGAGACGGAGAAGCCCAAGACCAAGGTAAGCTTTGCAAAAGGCCAGAGCGTACGTGTGATAGATGGTCCATTCACTGAGTTTATCGGCACAGTCAACGATATTAACCAGGACCGTAATAAGGTGACTGTCCTTGTTTCATTCTTCGGTCGCGAGACCCCAGTCGTCTTAGATTTTCTCCAGGTGGAGAAAATCTAATTTATCAATAACCTAGTTTTTTTGAGGAGTTTGGAAATGGCAAAGCGTATTAAAACTGTAGTCAAACTACAGATACCAGCAGGGAAGGCAACGCCTGCCCCCCCAATCGGTACCGCGCTTGGACCTCACGGCATCAACTTAATGATGTTTTGTAAGGAATACAATGCTCGTACCGCTGAGCAGGTTGGAATGGTCATTCCAGCTGAAATTACTATCTACGAAGATCGTTCATTTACATTTGTTACCAAAACACCACCAGTCCCCGACCTGCTGAAGTCAGCTATCGGTGGCCAGAAGGGGTCAGCCACACCCAATAAGACCAAAGTTGGCTCAATCAACCGTGCAAAACTACGTGAGATCGCCGAACTTAAACTAAAGGATCTCAACGTTAATAGTATTGAGGCCGCTGAAAGAACTATTGAAGGTACTGCTCGTAGTATGGGTATTACCATCGAATAGCCTCTGCCCGAAAGTCACTGCGGTTATTGCCTCAAGGAGGGCATAAAAAATGAAAAAAGCACACGGAAAGAAATATTTGGAGGCGGCGAAACTCGTCGATTCCACCAAGCTCTATGAACCCCAGGAAGCTGTTTCACTCCTCAAAAAAATCAGCTTTACAAAGTTCGATCCCACAGTCGAGATTCATATCAAGCTCGGTGTGGACTATCGTCACGCGGACCAGCAAGTGCGTGGCGTTGCTATGTTACCCGAAGGTACCGGTAAAGAGGTAAAAGTACTGGTCTTAGCCCAGGGTGAGAAAGCAGTGGAAGCCGAGGCCGCTGGTGCAGATTTCGTCGGCCTCGATGATATTATTAAGCAGATTGAAGGCGATTGGTTCGGCTTCGATATCGCCATTGCTACTCCAGATGTCATGGGCAAGGTTGGCCGTCTTGGTAAAAAATTGGGACCACGCGGCTTGATGCCCAGTCCCAAAGCAGGTACAATCACCTTTGATATTACCAAGACCATTCGTGAAGTCAAAGCTGGTCGCGTCGAATTCAGAATGGATAAGACATCTCTCTTGCACGTTCCAGCTGGCAAAATCTCGTTCAGCGAAGAGGCACTGCTGGCGAATATCACTGCAGTCGTTGATGCAGTGTCACGTGCTCGTCCATCTGGAGCCAAAGGAACCTATGTCAAGAGCGTAGTGCTCTCGTCTACCATGTCACCTAGCGTGAGACTGGATGTCCCATCGGCACTGGCACTCAAGCCATTAGCATAGATTGCATCCTACACGCAATTGGTGTATAATAAGTCGCAACAACACTTATCATCCTGTCTATCACCGAAGACAGCAAGTATGCCATCAAGCGTCTAAGCGATACATACACAATGTGTCGACTTGCCGAGGGGATAACTGTTCAGTAGCATGCTCTATGCTGTAGCATGCGTACTTGGATAGTGCTTCTCTCGGGCCTTCGGTGAAATCGAAGGCTTTTTTGTTGCACGAATTACTTGAGGAAAGGAGGAAAATGTTTAATGCCAACACAAGCAAAAGCAGAAAAGATCGAGGAGTTAACAGATAAACTTGGTCGTTCAACCATCGCAATCCTGGTACAGACACAGGGTTTGAACGTCAAGGGTATGAATGACTTCCGAGGCAAGCTACGTGCTGCCAAAATTGACCTACAGGTCGTCAAGAATACACTTCTACGTATTGCGTCTGAGCGCAACGAAATGAGCTTGGACCGAAAACTGTTTGATGGTCAGACTACTGTAGCTTTTGGCTATGCAGACGAGGTTGACGCAGTCAAGGCAGTAGCCGACTATGTCCGCACTTCCAAGATCGTCACCATCAAATCTGCTATCCTTGGCAGTCGCACACTGAGCCAAAAACAAGTCGAAGATCTCTCAAAGATCTCCGGTGGGAAGAATCAGGCCAAAGCCGAAGTTGTCGGTATTTTGCAAGCGCCGCTGACCAATATCTATAGCACACTTACTGCTCCATTGCGTGATCTTTGTTATGTACTACAAGCACGCGCAGAACAACTGAACAGCGGAGAAGCCGCTGAGTAACCATAGAAAGAAAGAGGA
>DASYAN010000322.1:0-4213 GCA_036501345.1 Ktedonobacteraceae bacterium | reverse complement strand
CGACGGAAGTCGCCAAATGCCGGATCTCTCGGCTGTCGCATTTGATCTGCCTAACTACTACCAGGGGCAATGGCTAGATGCTAGAGGAACCAGTGCCGCGACTCCGATCTGGGCCACTGGTTTTGCTCTGGCGAATCAGGGTTTGGTGGCAAAAACGCACTATTTTGTGTCTGGGCCAGGTCTGTTTTATTGGTCGGCCAGCAATAGCGGAAGTTTGCATCCATTCTACGATATCCAACAGGGCAGCAACCTGTATTATCTCGCCACGCCCCAATGGGATTTTACGAGTGGCCTCGGTACGCCGAATATCAATGATCTCTATCAAGTTTTTAGCCAGTATATCCAACGTCACGCCAAGTAGGCCTGAGAGCTAGAAGAGGCAGGGTGTTATTTCCCTGCCTCTTGATTGTGTTTTCTCTTTAAGGTCTTCGTGATGCTCTGGTAGAGTTTAGAGGTTGACCACTTTGACGCCAAAGATGTCGCCTGCTTTCCTAATCTCTTGGAGAGCCCGGTCAGAGATAGGGTTATCTACTGAAATGACCATTAGTGCTGGTTCTGTAGGACGCTGTACATCATAGGCGCGAGCCTTACGCACACTTGGCCCAACGTCCATATGGCGGATATTCACACCCGCTTTGCCCAGAATGGTCCCGACGTGCCCAATCATACCTGGTTGGTCAATATTGCGACAGAAGAGAATGTATCCTTCCGGTACAAATTCTGTCCAATACCGTCCCATACGTACGATACGCGGCTCACCATGCATGACAGTTCCGCTTAGTGCATCAATATCCTCATCATTTGCTAGTGAAGAGGCATGACCGTTCTGGCTTACTACACGCAATGTGACCTGATTAGCGAATTCGGCAGGGGTCGTCGATTTCTGCTCGACGATTTCCAGACCCCGTTCCTTTGCCAACAGTTGAGCATTGATCAAATTCACGTGGGCTTCGGATACCGACTCTAACAGTCCCTTAATGAGTGCAGCCTGCAGAGGACGCAGGTCATAGCTAGCAATTTCTCCACTGTAGGACAATTCAATCTTGCTCAGTGGACCTGGCTGCAATTGCGTATAGAGCCGTCCCATTTTTTCGAGCAGGGTCATATAGGGCTGCAGCGTCTTTAGTGTCTCGGGCAGAATAAGTGGTGCATTGACTGCTGCACGAGGCAAGCCACCGCGTAGCACTAAGACAATCTGCTCGGCGACATCTGTTGCGACGCCGACCTGAGCTTCTTCAGTTGAGGCACCCAGGTGTGGAGTGCTGATCACATGCTCATGTGCCACTAGCTGATTCAACAGGGCGTTATCGCGAATTGGCTCCTGACTAAAGACGTCAAGGGCTGCACCTGCTAGGCGCTTTTCATTTAAAGCCTTTAATAAAGCTTCTTCATCGATTAATCCACCACGTGCGCAGTTAATCAGCCGTGCCCCTGGCTTCATCAGCTGCAGTTCATGTTCACCGATGAGCCCTCTGGTTCCCTGAGATCCACTAGTCAGTGAGGTGTGCAATGTCACAAAGTCAGCTTGCTGGAGCACTTCTTCCATACTCATCATAGTAACATCGGCTTTGCGGGCTTGTTCTGGTGAGACAAAGGGATCAGATGCAATGATTTGCATTTCCAGTCCCTGGGCACGGCGTGCTACAGCCATGCCGACTTTACCTAATCCAATCACTCCCAAGACTTTATTACGCACTTCAATGCCCAAGAAACGACTCTTTTCCCATTTCCCAGCTTTTATATTAGCATCTGCAGCCGGAATATGGCGGGTCAGTGCCATGAGCATAGCAATGGTATGTTCTGCGGCAGCGATGATATTGCCAGTTGGCGAATTGACAACAATAATACCCTGGCGTGTGGCTGCCTCAGTATCAATATTATCTACGCCAACACCAGCGCGTCCAACAATCTTCAAGTTGGTGGCTGCGGCTAGCACATCACTGGTTACCTGCGTCTCGCTGCGCACGATCAGCGCGTGGTAATTGCCAATAATAGCTTTTAACTCATCTGGCTTTAAGCCTGGGCGCTCATCGATTTGTGCTTCAGGCAACTGGGAATAGAGAAGGTGAATGCCTTCTCGTGCAATACGATCAGTGACGAGTATTTTGATGAGTTGTATAAAGCCAGCGGTCTTTGTTAATTCATCTTGTATCTGTGGCATGCTCTCTTTTCTCCTCGCGTACACTACCCTTGAAATCCAAGCTCGTGTAAGCGCTTCTCTATAGCATCCAAAGTTTGCACCAGCTCTCCATGTGAGAAATACCCGAGATGGCCGATGCGGAACATTTTCCCTTTCATATGATCTTGTCCGGCGGCAAGGACGATGTGATCTTCTTCGCGCAATTTCTTCAGGAGTGCTTTGGTGTCGATCCCTTCTGGTGTCAGGATGGCAGTAACGCTATTAGACGCGTAACGAGGATCTGCTAGCAGCTGTAATCCCATTGCCTGTAAACGCTGACGCACATAGTGACCAGTACTTGCATGACGTGCAAAGATGGCTTCCCGTCCTTCAGCTAACATCATATCCAGCGCTACATCCAATGCATAGAAAAGCGAAACAGTCGGCGTTGCTGCATGTTGCCAGTTTGCCAAATGTTTGCGAGCCGATGACCAGTCGAAGTAGAAGCGTGGGAGCTTAGCTGTCTTGTGGGCCTCCCATGCGCGAGGACTGGCAGCGATCATCATCATACCTGGTGGGATCATCCAGCCTTTCTGTGAACCTGTTAAGACCACATCAAGATCCCATGCATCCATTTCCAGAGGAATACTACTGAGAGAACTGACCGCGTCAACGACGATCAAGGCTTCAGGATTAAGCCGACGCACACGTGCTGCGAGCGTCTGGATGTCGTTTGTGACGCCTGTGGAGGTCTCATTGTGAGTCATCAACACCCCTTTAAAGGGAGCAATCTCTTTAAGGCGTGCTTCAACCACGGACGGATCGGCAGCTTGGCCCCAAGGAAACTCAATGCGTGTGACTTGTAGTCCATAAGCCTCTGCGATGTTTGCTAGGCGTGTACCGAAGTTACCAATGATGATCGCGGCGACATGATCTCCGGGAGAAAAAACATTCACGACAGCGCATTCTTGGCCGCCTGTGCCTGACGCTGCGTAAGTCAGTACGGGTGCTTCCGTCTGGAAGAAGTATTGCAAGCGCAAAGTAACACGCTTCATAATAGCGGAAAATTCGGGACCGCGATGGTTAATCATAGGTGCTGCCTGTGCCGCCATCACCTCTGGTGGAACCTGAGTGGGGCCAGGAACACGCAAATTTTGTTGCGAGATAGGAGTACGTATTTCTACTTGGGGTATTGGGATTGCTTTTTGTTCCTGAGTGGTCATTTGTTTAATTACTGCCTTTCAAGTGGAGGACTGTTGTTCTCATTTATTGCATGGGCATGCGGCAGATAATTTCTCTGGTAGAACCCATAGGCATTGGTGGTTAGCTCAAAAAATCACACAAAAATGAGCTCAAAAGCTAAGACCACTACCATTTGTGTGGCTGGGCCACTTGCTCTGTTATCCGCCGCCCATACAGAGTATAGCATAAATGCCGGGGCATCGGCTAACAGAATACTGTGTGGAAATACTCATCCTTTCCCCATTTTATCCTAGAGGAAAGAGCATTCTTTGACATTCCAAGATAAATATGCTAGCTTGTGTTACATACGATACAACGTATAGAAGCACAACTCCATAGTGGTACTTTATTGTGTTAACTTGCTACATCTTTTAAGTTATTTTTCAATGGCAGGGAAATGCGTCAACGGGGTTGCGAGTAGTAGCTAGTCTTGGTAGGTGTTTATCTTGCTTGAAAGCTACTGGCAGTATTTTTACTCAGTGATTCTGTTGGTTGTGTCGAAATCGGTTGCAATGACACATCACTATTTTCCTACACTGCAAGTGGCAAGAGATTGTATCGAAAGGCTCTTGACATAAAGCTGGCTTCTTCCGTAATCTGGCTGATTGCAGCATTGGATGCTAGCAAGACTCAGAAGGGAGGTTACTCCTAATTTGATCTGAGCGTAGGGATCTAAAAATAGTATCAAGCATGAGCAAAGCATCACAGAAGGGTGTCTTTGCAATATCTTAGCTGGTTAGTGGCTCCTCTCATAACTTTGTTTGTTTACGCTCATGATCATATAGATTGATATATGTCTCCTCAATAGTTATACTGAATCTTCGAATGTACCAGAGGACCTTCATAGATCTC
>DASYAN010000321.1:0-8996 GCA_036501345.1 Ktedonobacteraceae bacterium | reverse complement strand
TACTGTAGGATAGGAAATCGGCGAGTTACCGGTTGCACGGCACTTCTCCGATCTCCCTCCCCCGAACTGGACATGACTCTTTCGATGTCATCCAGCTCTCCGACATGGTGTTCTTCAGAATCACTTGTCTTTCATCATTTCTGATGAATGGCATAATGACAGGCTTGGCAAACAATCAACGTTTTGCGTCTTCGTTTTAACATCACGTGTGCCCAAAGTGGTCTTTCTTTCCCCATGTGTTCAAGATCCACAAGTTTGCGGACTTGATGGACCACACAGCCCTCTTCTCTGACTTCACAGAGTTCGCATTTTCCCGCTAGAAGCCGCCGTATCACCTCCTTTTGCTCGTAGCGGATCGGGGTGGGAATTTGGTCAACGATCACTGCCTCTTTGTTCTGTTTGAGTGGAATACCTCCAAAAGTGCCGATCAATGGCTTCTTTTCACTTCCTCGTTGCCATATTGCCTGCAAACAGCAGCGTACACCATGAGGTGTTTCAATGGTAGCTCGGTAGCGGCGAAGCATGGTCTGTTTACTTCGGCGGTATTTTGCAGCCAGTGTCGAAAGGAGTGATCGTTGCATGTCCCATTGCAGTCTATGCAACCAGGAGACGTTGTCTGCGAGTTGATAGTACTGGTACAGACCGCGTAATTCGGCCTGATACGTGTTCAAAATGATATAATCCTTCTGAGACGCCAGGGACATACGCCGAAGCGGTTTTCCTTTTTGTTGATAGTGGGCACGTTTCTCTTCCACTACTGCTAATGGCATCCGTAGCCTGATCCTGCCGTTCACATCCCGACGTCCTCTTCGACTCATGAGATCTTCCCGTAGACTCATACCGATCTCATATCCCAGAAAGCGAGCGGATTGTGTTGCGGCGTGGGTGATCAAGGTTTTCTCCTCTGAGAGTTCGAGACCCAGTGTATCTCGCAAGTATTCTCCCAGTTGCCTTTTGATGGCTTCTGCTTCCGACTTTGGTCCAGCAAAGCCCAGCAGTGTATCGTCGGCATACCGAACATAGCGTAGTCGCCGGTAATTGGGATCGTTAGGATCTCCAGTGGGAAGCGATCGGAGTTGACGCCGAAAGCGTTTTTCCTTTGCATATTCCCCTTTCTTTTTCCAGTACCTCACATGATTGTGGATGCGATTGTATGCCGGGTTCTTTCGCCGAGCTGTTCCCCGCGTGTAGGTAGGGATCAGTTCTTGCTCAATGTAGTGGTCGAGTTTGTCCAGATAGATATTGGCGAGTATGGGTGAGACCACACCACCCTGTGGAGAACCACTGTAGGTCGTATGATACTGCCAGTCTTCCAAATATCCAGCTTGGAGAAGATGTTTGACGAGACGCAAGAAGCGACCATCATGGATCTTTTCTGCTAGGATGCTCAACATGACCGAATGGTCCAATTTGTCGAAACATTGACGAATATCTCCTTCGAGAAACCAGTGGGTTCCGGTCCAGACGTGGCGCACTTGGCTGAGCGCCGTGTGACATCCATGTTCTGGGCGGAATCCGTGGGAGGCGTCGCTGAACTGTGGTTCGTAGTACGCTTCCAGCAGGCTTCGTATGACTTCCTGGACGAGTTTATCCGTCCAGGTAGGTAACCCTAATGGCCGCAATTTCCCGTTCTTTTTAGGAATATGTGTTCTTCGCACAGGAGTCCAGCGAAACCGCTCTTGCTTAATAAGGTCAATAACCTTTTTGATCTTATTAAGTGACATACCATCAGCGGTTTCCTCTGTTGTACCTTTGGTCATTGCTCCATCATTGGAGTAAAGGCGAGCATAGGCTCTCAGGTACAGATGTGGATTGTAGAGTTGCCGATAGAGGTCATTGACTGGCAACCCTTGTTTGCCTCGATCCTGAAGCATACCAAGTACAGTTTCGGACGATCGCATATCTCATGCTCCTCTCTGTGTCTTTGGTATAACCAGTATCTGTGTCCCTTCCCCGTGTACGCGGCTTTCCCGCGTGCTGAGTACTATGGACACTCCGTCGCCATAGGTCGATTGACCCGTAGGCGATCCCGTGTTCCGTTGGCCTGCTACGTCCGAGCACACCTTAGGTCGCCTATACATCCCCTTAAAATCCTTCGTTAGGATTCGTTTCTTCTGTGGAAGGTACCCCTGATGCGGAGAGGATCAGAGGTACAGAAAGACATCGATGTCAGGTGTTGTATCGATGGGGCCCGTGTTTACCCAACCGGAGACTAAGCTTGAAGCAATCAGCTTTGACCATAGTGTGCGAATCTTGCATCACCTACCCCTACACACCTTCAGGGTACTGACGCTTTTCGTGCATGCTCTTGTCCCCTTTGTCTTTCAACTCCAGGTTAGCACGATGATTCAAGAATTTCCTTCCCAATTCTTCCCAGCTGAGCTGGGGATAGTCAGGCCGCGTTCCACGGCGCACCCCCACTCACCGAGAACGAGGTCGTATCCACATGCAGATATTGCGCTTTGATGTCAAACCGTTGACGGGCTTGCAAGGCTTAGCCTGCAAACAAGGTCGTCCCATCATGCTCGTAGATCCAATCGAGCGTTCGTCCTAAACAATCAGACACTCTGCATCTCGGCTGTGATCCCTTCTCCCAACAGATGCTCGACAGGTTTGTTCTCAAAATACTGAGGCATCAGATACCGTTGCCGATTGCTGAACCCGAGCCCGTTCAAGATCATCGCTACCACCGCTGTTCCCACACTCACGCTGCGGCGGTTTTCTCCTGCTCGTTTATCGAGCCATTCTACTATTCCTGCTTCTTTGCAGACTCCTGCTACGATCCCCAAATGATCCAGTCGTTGCGTTTGATACTCCACTTCTTGCGACACTTTCGGACCTCTCCGCGTTTTTTTGCTACCTTACGGGAAATCCTTTTTTCTGTCAACCCTTCTGCGGAATGTGGGCAGGGCTTGTGAATGCTAAGAGTGCCATTTTGAAAGACAGATAGGACAAGTTGGCAGGATGGGGAGAAGAAAGCCCCTTTTTTGGTAGGATAGATCTGAACAAATCAAACCGAAAAGGAGTCTTTCATTCGTCTATGGATTCTACCTCATGGCCAATCCATTTGCCAGAGCTGCCCAGTAGCCAACGAGAGCGACTGTTCAAAGAAGGGGCACTGGTGAGTATCTCTGAGATCTTTGCGACAATCCCGGATCCTCGGCGACGTCAGGGGCTGCGCTATGAGCTAGCCTACCTGCTGACGTGTTTGGTCGCAGCCATGCTCTGTGGGCGCAATTCCACCTTAGCTGTTGCAGAGTGGTGCCGTGACGAGCAGGAACTCTTAGAGGAGTTCTTTGGTCCCCGCAAGTACTGCTGTCCAGACGATTCGCTCTACCGCAAGCTATTACCACGACTGGATGTCAGCCAAGTCGAAGGAGCATTGGCCGATTGGATCCGCATGACGCTGGTGGCCTCGCCAGACGACCCCATTGCTCTGGATGGCAAAACGGTGCGTGGAGCAGGCACCGATGAAAAGCAGGCCCCTCATCTACTCTCGTTGCGTACCCATCACAGTCAGGAAACCTTGCTCCAAATTGAGGTCGAGGAGAAAACCAATGAGATCCCGATAGCATTGGCCTATCTTCCAGCCCTGCCAGTGACCGGACGGATCTTTACGGCTGATGCTCTGCATACCCATGTGCCCTTTTTCCTGCGTGTCCAACAGTTAGAGGGAGATGCCGTGCTGGTGGTCAAAGACAACCAACCTACCCTCCATGAGCATCTGGCGACCTATTTTGCTGATCCATTGGCCTCTTTTGAAGAAGCTGAGACCGTTGACTTACAGCGTGGACGCAAAGAAGTCTGTCACATCAAAGTGACTTGCGCTCTTTCGGACTACCTGCAGCGAGATTGGCCTGGAGTGGCACAAGTGGCTCAACTCACCCGTACCGTCACCACCAAAAAGACTGGCAAGACAACCATTGAGGTGGTTTACATCATCACCACCCTTTCTCGGCAGCAGGCTTCTCCCCAACGCTTGCTTGAACTGGTTCGGGGACATTGGAGCATTGAAAATGGCTCTCACTACGTGCGTGATGTCACCTTTTTGGAAGATCGCTCACGCCTTCGCACGGGCCATGCTCCACAGGTCCTGGCTGCCTTGCGCAATCTGGTGATTACGCTTATTCATCGACACGGCTCTTCTCAGATTGCCTCCACCAGACGCTCTTTGTCTTCCCATCCTGATCGCGCTTTCGCTTGGCTCCTTGTTCCACTGGCCGCTTAGCTTCCCACAACCTTGCTCCTGAAAGGAGGACGCTTTTCCTCATCCAAACAGGCCCGCTACGGCCTAATACTTGTCTTGACGACCTACGGACTCGATCCTTCGACGTCTCTTACCCTTTTCTGTGCTTTTTCTCCCTCCCCCTGCCACCCCTTTGGCTTCCCTCCTCTCTCTGACTTTTCTTTCTTGCTAGCATTCACAAGCCCTGGGAATGTGGGCTTTAGATCTTTATGCAGCGATTAGTAGATTTGTCCAAGTACCTTTCTTTTTTTGTCTATCTCAACGATATCAATCAAATAGCCTTGGTGTATCCACCAGAGGACTCAGCTTACGAGATTCCCCCTCACGATCGAAGAGGAAGGGATTGAGTGTGCCATCCTCATCAGTTGGCGAAAGACCTGCTTCCTGGATGAAACGTGATGCTACGGCATCGCTCCCACGATAGCGCAGGATACATGATAGGAAGAGCAGATTTTGAGCACGCGTGACTGCTACATAGGCAAGGCGACGCTCTTCCTCCAAGCCGGACTGAATAATTGGCCCATCCTCGGTTGCCAGAGTGTAAGAGTGCTTGTGTGGGAAAATTCCTTCGGTTAGGCCCATCACGAACACGACTGGGCTCTCCAAGCCTTTGCTTTTATGGACTGTTAAGAGAGTGACACAGTCGCGTTTGTTTTTGCTGGTATCCTCAGCTTGCTCTTTTAATTTGGCCATGGCTTGCAAGAAATGGCGAATGGTATGGTGCTTCTGAGCGATTTGTATCAACTCTTCCAGCTCGTCATAACGCGCTTCTAGCTTGACCTCTTCATGATGAGTCGGCGTTTCGCTCTCCTCATCTTGGCCCTCTTTATGTTTACTATCGTAATGGCGCAGATGGACGTCATAGGCAAACTGACGGAGCAACTTGATGGCTTCGGCCGGGTTATTATTACATTTTGTCCACACACGCTGGATCAAGGAGACAAAATCTTTCACACCTAGCTGATGCTCCTTAGCGATTGTGTAGACTTGCTCAGTACAAAATTGTAGCAAGGGACGTCCGGCTGCATAAGATGCTACCGAGCCATAGAATGTTGGTGTAAAGCGATGGGAGGTCTTGCCCATTTGGGCGAAATAGTCGCGTGAGGGAATATTTGCTACTACGCGAAATGCTGCATTTTGCTCTCCACAATGGACAGGGGTGAAGACATCATCCCACCTGGGTGGCTGATCACTATTGCGTGCGATGAGATAGTCTTGATGGATGCGTACACCATCGATGAGTGCGAGATAGGCGAGCATATCTCGCGTGGTCTTGCGTTTGAAAAATGATGAGCCACCCAGGCTACGATAGGGAATGCGATGACGAGCCATGGCAATTTCGACGGCAGCTAGATGATGGTTAGTGCGCGAGAGCACAAAGATATCGCGATAGGAGAGATCTTCCTGATGTTCGCGCCAAGTGCGAACGAGCAGCTCGATACGATTAGCAATCCCTTCTGCCTCGCTCTCCTGATCATCATAGGCGGTGACATATACCGGAGCTCCGTCTGGCTGTGTGGGACGTAAGATCTTTTCGAAGTCTGATGCAATCTCGTTGTGACTGATTAGACGATTGGCGGCTTCGAGAATCTGGGGTGTGGAGCGATAGTTATGCTCGATACGATAAATTTTGCCCTTCGGGTACATCGTCTTGAACGAAAGGATCGAGGCCTCTGGACTAGCTCCACGGAATTGGTAGATGGCCTGATCAGGGTCTCCCACAACGACAACATTATGTTTTGGAGCTGCTAGATGCTGAATCAGTTTATATTGTGATGGGTTTGTGTCCTGTGTCTCATCGACCTGTAAATACTGGTAGCGCGTCTGCCACGTTTTACGAAACTTGGGACTGCTTTCCAGCAATATTAGTGGGACATAGATTAGGTCAGAGAGATCATATAACTTCTCTTTTTGCTTCGTTTTCTCGTAGAGAACAAAAAATTCCTGGTAACGCTCAGCTATTTCTGTATCGATAGAGAGGTCTGAGCAGAAAAAATCCCGTGACTGATCTGGTTGGACCAGTTCTTCTTTAGCACGGTCGACGGCGCGTAGCACATCGGCAATCTCGACATCCCAGTTCATGCCACGGGTACGATTACTACGCCATGGGCGAATAATATCCTCGGAGAGCCACTGGCGTGGTTCGCCGCTGATCAGGTGTTGATTGAGTTCTTGCGGTTTCCATTCCAGCTTCTCTCGCAGCATCTGATGGCCAAGACCATGGAATGTCACGACGCGCAGAGGTTTAATATCCTTGGCTGCCATCCCGCGTGCTCTCAAAGCTTTGATGGCCCGTTTCTCCATCTCATCAGCCGCAGCACGGGTAAACGTCACACAAAGAATAGACTCGGGGGCAATCCCCTCGTCGGCGATGAGGCGTACCAAGCGCTGTACCAGAATTGATGTTTTACCGGTGCCAGCAGCTGCAATAAAAGCTGCTGGTCCATCTTTATGGGCAATCGCAGAGGCCTGCTGTGCATTGGCCTGAAATTCAATAGGTGTTTTGGTTAATTTGGTTGATGTTGTTTTCCGTCTTGTTTCTTGAGTTGTCATGGTCCAAATTTCTTCCTAATCTATCGATCCCTAATTTTTATATACAACAGTTAACCACTATAGCATGCCATATGATATTATGTCACTAGCCTTTGGCTTTTCCTTCGAAAGGCTTTCGAAAGGCTCTGGCAAACAGCTTGTTTCGTTTCGTTGCTGCATTTTTCCAAGTGTGCTAGAATCGGCGTCAGGAACTCAATCCCCTTCTAGAGGAGAAACCATCGACAACTCCACAAAGCTACCATTAGAAGAGGCGGCAAGAGACAACGCAATACGGCACTCAAGTATGTGCATGGCTTTCGCCTGTTTGATTGCGTGAGCTACCATGACAAAGCGTGTTTTGTCTTTGGCAGAAGAAGTACAGGCTACTTCGATCTACGCACACTCGATGGCACAAAGATTCATGCTAGTGCCAGCCACAAGAGACTAAAAATAGTACAACGGGCCTCGTCTCGTTTAGTTGAAAGGAGGGCGGCATTTCCTCCCATAGCCTAAAGGCGTATGGGTCTCCATGCCGCACGTTTATGACAAGCTTAAACTACACGTCGAAGGATCTTGAATTAGTTCCTGATGATGGGAAGCGGTATGAAATCATTGATGGGGAACTGTACATGTCGAAACAGCCACACTGGCATCATCAGTTTGCAGGCCTAAGAATCAGTATGCTTCTGCAAATGTGGAGTGATCAAACGAAGGCAGGTCTAGCCAATTATGCGCCAGGATTGATTTTTGATGATGATGAAGATGTCGTACCAGATGTCGTTTGGATCAGTCGGCAACGATTAGCTACCGCGCTACAGTCGGATGGGAAGCTTCATGATGCTCCAGAGTTAGCTGTTGAGATACTTTCTCCTGGAAGCACAAACGAGAGACGGGACCGTGAACTCAAGCTGAAGCTGTATTCGCGCCGAGGAGTGTTAGAGTACTGGGTAGTAGACTGGCAGAAACGTCGCCTAGAGGTATATCGTCGTCTAGAGACTACTCTCACGTTGGCTGCTACTCTCTATGAGATGGACCCGCTAGAATCTCCTTTATTGCTAGGTTTTCGATGTCAGATCAGCCAGCTGTTTGATGGGATAGAGCCTCTAGCCCAATGAAAGAGTTGACAGAGGTTTATTATGACTAACCAATCACAAGCGGGCAGCAACCTCACACTGACCCGTTCTCAATCACTCTATGAGGAAGCGCAGACGTTGCTGCCCGGCGGTGTCAATAGCCCTGTACGAGCCTTCCGTGGCGTTGGAGGCAACCCCGTCTTTATAGATCATGCCAGTGGTCCTTATTTGTACGATGCTGATGGTAACCGCTACCTAGATTATGTACAGTCATGGGGACCGATGATCCTTGGCCATTGCTATCCATCGGTGGTCGAGGCGGTGGTCGAGGCCAGTAAGCGCGGTTTCAGCTTTGGTGCTCCCACACAGGCCGAAAGTGAGCTGGCAAAGCTGGTGATAGCATCTGTCCCTTCGATAGAGATGATCCGTCTTGTAAACTCTGGTACCGAAGCAACGATGAGCGCTCTACGTCTGGCGCGTGCCTATACCGGGCGCAACAAAATTATTAAATTCAGCGGAGGCTATCACGGTCATGCCGATATGCTGCTGGTCCAAGCAGGTTCCGGTGTCGCAACAATGGGTCTCCCCGACAGTCCAGGCGTTCCAGCCGAAGCAACCGGGCATACTCTAACCGCAACTTATAACGACAGTGCCGCAGTTGAGCAACTATTCCGCACCTATCCCAACGACATCGCTGCAGTCATCGTTGAGCCCGTCGCCGCTAATATGGGCGTAGTACTGCCTGAGCCCGGTTTCCTGGAAAAGCTGCGTGAGTTGACCCAGCGCTATAGAGCAGTCCTTATCTTCGATGAAGTAATCACCGGGTTCCGTGTCGCTCTGGGAGGGATGCAAGGACGCATGGGTATTACCCCGGATCTGACATGCTTTGGCAAAATCATTGGCGGTGGATTACCTGTCGGCGCCTATGGTGGTCGTCGTGATATTATGCAGCATGTTGCTCCTATTGGACAGGTGTACCAGGCTGGTACATTGTCGGGAAATCCTTTGGCGATGGCCGCAGGCATTGCAGCCCTGACAGAACTGCGCAAGCCTGGCCAGTACGAGGCCATCGAGCACAAGACGCAGATCCTAGACGAGGGTTTGCAGAAAGCTATCCACGACAGC
Organism: Ktedonobacteraceae bacterium; assembly: GCA_036501345.1. Taxonomy (GTDB): domain Bacteria; phylum Chloroflexota; class Ktedonobacteria; order Ktedonobacterales; family Ktedonobacteraceae; genus DASYAN01. The sequence continues at coordinate 20 of DASYAN010000321.1, read as the reverse complement.
GGCATTCCTGGCCAAATACA
>DASYAN010000320.1:0-14786 GCA_036501345.1 Ktedonobacteraceae bacterium | reverse complement strand
GTTACCGATGGCATTATCTTTCCCCCCGCACGAGACATGTACAGAAAGGTCGAAATAGCCAAAGCTACCAGTAAAGGAACAATAATAAGCAATTGCCAGGGGAAACGCGTCGCTCTTCGTAGCATTCCTCTTGGCGTATTTCTTGGGTGAATACGACGAGCCATCATCGACTCCAATCTAAATTAAATCTTATTCTCAAAAATTATAGCAGGAAACACAGGTGTAAAGATGAATTTTAGTACTTTGATATCTCATTCAGAAACACTGCTTTTCTGATGTATGAGGATTTCCCTTAGTTGTCCTCTAGATGTCTAGCTTTCTCCCTAGAAAAAACCTCTCTTATTAGGTACCATGAATCATTAGCAAAAGGTCTTTTAAGTTAGGATAGGAAATGTCTTCTGTATGAATAACGATAGCTTAAGCAACAGACTGGAGAGGATTGTAGAAAACAGCGAAGAATCTAAATCTAGCAGTGAAACACGTTCCAAATTATCCTTCAAGGATATTGTCACTCGAAGCCGACGGTTTGATCTCATCGTTCTGCTAGGTATATCGCTGATCTTGCGGGCTACAGTTGCAGCATTCGTCTCTCAACCAAGTTACGCAGATGCAGCCTATTATTTTGATGTCGCCAAAAATCTGGCCAGTTGGCATGGATTTACTGAAGATTTTATCTACATCTATCTCACACCAGCGAAGAGTATTGTCCATCCTAGCAATTTTTACTGGATGCCACTGACCTCCATCATTATGGCCCCATTCCTAGCTTTGTTTGGGACAAGCTGGTATGTGGCCCAAATTCCTATGATCCTGCTCTCGGCAACTCTGCCCCTGTTGGCTTACTGGATGGGGTGGGATATTTTTCAGAGCAGGCGCTATGCACTTGCTATTGCTTTCTTCACGCTTCTTGAAGGCCCTCTCTATTCCCTTTACTTTGCAACTACCGACAGCTTTGCCCTTTATAGCTGGGTCGGTTTACTTGCGCTGATCGGGATATATCAGGGTTGGCGTGGACATCCCTGGCGGTTTGCCTTCGCAGGTATTCCAATAGGACTCGCCAATCTCACGCGCCCTGATGGGGGACTACTGCTTGTTGTTGGTGGCATCGTCTGGCTCTGTTCACACAAGCTAAAGGATCGCAAAGGCAATCTCCTCTGGAAATCAAGTGACAATACCCAGCTTCATCCAATTCCCTGGCAAGCACTCCTGGGCATGGGCATTTGCTATCTCTGGACTATGGCTCCCTGGTTTATTCGCAATATAGCCCTCATCGGCTCTCCGCTTCCTCCTTGGGGAACCATGACGATCTGGCTCACCAGCTATGAAGACTTCTTCAGTTTTCACAAAATAATTTCTCCTCAGGCCTATTATTCCTGGGGATTAGCCAACATCCTTGTTTCAAAGCTTATAGCACTGGGCTTTAATCTGCTTATGCTAGTCGGAGCACTTTATATTCCTCTTCCATTTGCCATTCTCGGTATGTGGATTAAGCGAAAACGTGCCGAACTCCTGCCTTTTCTTATCTATCTTCTCCTTCTGTACATCATTTTAGCGCTTGTTTTTACCTTTCCAACTATGCATGGGAGCTTCTTTCACTCATTAACAGTACTTCTTCCCATTTTGCACGGATGGTCCATTGTCGGTATGGATGCGACTATTGCTTACGTAAGCAGGCGGTTCGGTAAAACGTATAAGAATGCAAGCAAGGCTAAATATCCTTCGCCATCCTTCCAGGCAAAAGGATTAGCGAGGTTCTTCGGACCAAGGGTACCTAAGCGGAGTGAGGAGGAGCATCAACCTTCTTCTGGTATTCCTCCCAAAGATGAAGACCTGATGTGCCTTGCCATCGCAATGCTCGCAGCAGTGATTATCTTGGTGGAATCAGTCCTTAGCATAGCTCCTGGCTGGAGGCACGATTATCTCCTCTACCAGAAAGTGGGACAGGTTGTAGCTAGTGACTACAAAGACTATAAATATAGTATTGTCCCTACTCGTGATCAACCTATCGTCATGGTAGCTGATGCTGCAGATTATTACTATGCAACTGGCCAACATGCAGTTCTGCTGCCAACGCAGGACCTCGCTACTATACTTGATGCAGCACAGAGCCACTCAGCATCTTATATTTTATTTACTCCGAACCAAGGGAACAAGGAATACCAGCTCGAACAAACAACTCTCACCGACAGTAGACTCCAACTCATTTGGGCTTCGTCTTCAGGAAAGCTTTATCGCTTTCTTTTAGAATAGGGATCTAAGATTTTTTCTTTGTATTGGTATGAATTGCACGTAAGAGGCGTTCAGGAGTTAAAGGAATGTGACACGCACGTATCCCCAAAGCATTCACTACGGCATTGGCAATAGCAGGAGCAACTCCATAGAGCGGCAATGTTGCTACTGCTTTTGATCCAAAAGTCTCTGAAGCATCATCAGTTCCAATGAGGTATACTTGCATCTCTGGCATATCTGGTGCAGCATAGATACGATAATCACTCAGATTGGCAGTAAGCAAGGCTCCCTTCGGATCATACAACAGTTCCTCGGAGAGAGTGGCTCCCAACGCTTGTGCTACGCTCCCTTGGATCTGGCCTTCGATGATCAGTGGATTAATCGCGCAACCCACATCAACCGCAGAAATCACATTGAGAACTCGTACATTTCCTGTTTCTGTATCAACTTCTACTTCTACTCCCTGAGCGGCAAATACTGCTGGAGTTTGCTGCATTTTCCAAGAGGTAGTTGTCATTATTTGTCGGCCATCGTTGAACAACGCATAAGCTGCGACCTGTTCAATCAATACTTGCTGGCCGCTTGGTCCGCTAATAAGACCATTGCTAACCTTCAACACTTCGGGTAGTGTATTGAGCATACGGCCAGCTACAGCCAGGATCTGACGGCGCATCTGCTCGCTTGCTTTGCGCGTTGCACCACTGGCTGCGTAGAAAGTAGTTGCAGCATCCGTACTCGTAGCAAACGGTGTGGAGTCAGTCTCAGAAGAGTGGATCAGAATATCGGCCAGCGGCACTCCCAGAACCTCAGCAGCAACCTGCGCTATCATCGTTGGAGCACCACTCCCACCACTAGCGGCAGTTACAAAGATATCAAACGAGCCGTCTTCGTTGAGCTTAATCATGGCTCCGCTGCTATTGGCCTGTCCACCAAGATTTCCCTGCATAGTCAGTGCTACCCCGATGCCACGACGGAAACGACCTTGCTTAGTTGCAGCATGCTTCCGCCTGCCAGACCAGTTCAACTTATCTTCGACAACCTGCAAGCATGCTGGCAAACCACAACTCTCAACCCTGACCTTGTCCTGCTTGCCCAGTCCTGAGTCGTAGCCCATCCCATATATATCGCCAGTCTTGATCCAGTTCTTGCGCCTTAGAGCCAGAGCGTCCATTCCCAGGCGATTAGCAATCTCATCGATATGGCTTTCAAGCGCAAAGAATTCTTGGAACGAACTATTGCCACAAAATGCCCCGGCAGGAGCATGATTGGTATAGACTATTTCTGCCGCAAAGCGTAGATGCTGGCAACGATAGAGTGTGAGAGCAGGAGTCAAAGTGCTACGCTGGGTAATCAACGGATGTGTGCCATAAGCCCCAGTACCAGCAAGAAGAACCATCTGGTTGGCAATAATAGTACCATCACGCAACACACCTGTCTTCATACGCAAAATATGTGGTGAATAAACACGACTGGAGAACTCTTCCTCACGGGCATAAGCTAAGGTGACAGGACGCCTTGTTGCCACTGTCAGTAAAGCACAAAGATCTTCTAGCAAGAGTTCCTGTCTGCCTCCAGCAGATCCACTCGTTTCTGTAGAGATAACGCGGATACGGCGTGCTGGCAGGGCAAGAATACGAGCAAGTGCACGCCGTACATAATGAGGAGCCTGACAGTTCGTTCGTACGACCAAGCAATCGTTCTCATCAAAATAGGTCACTACTGTATGATTTTCCAGTGGGACTTGCTGGCTTGGAGAAACAAAATACTCGCCCTCTACAATCAGGTCCGCTTGCGCAAAGCCTTGCTCCACATTGCCAGTCTCAGAGCGTACATGGGCAGCGATATTGCGTGTAGCATCAAAAATACCGAATGACTCTTTTTCAGGATGCAAATGAGGAGCATTGGGCTCCAATGCGTGGCGAGGATGAAGGATAGCAGGCAAAACTTCGTATCCCACCTTGATCAGTTTAAGCGCTTGTTCTGCAACCTCTGCAGTCTCGGCTGCCACGACAGCCACGCGGTCACCGACATAGCGAAGTATGTAATCCAAACAATAGCGGTCTTGCAAAGTTTTTGCGGATGAGGCAGACTCTACACTAGAGTAGGCAACGCGTGGTACATCTTTATGGGTCAATACTGCATACACTCCCGACAATGCTTTCGCTTCAGAAATGTCGATAGTATGGATGACAGCATGAGCATGAGGAGAGGGAAGAATGCGTGCATGCAGCATATTATGCAAATTGATATCACCGACAAAAGCAGGTTTTCCAGTAGCCAGTTTAGCCGCATTCAGAGGAGGAAGAGGTTTGCCAATAACCTGAAACTGCTGCTCGCGGGATATAGTGGTAGTAGGAGCTTCTGTACCCACCTTTACCGCAGCCAGTTTTACTGTGGCACCAACAGCACTACTAGCAAGTACTGGTAAAAGTTTCCCGTGCTCTACTTCCTGCTCTTCTGCAGTATTTATTATATTATATCGCAATGCCTCTATTTTTCCGCCACGCATCACTGCAGCCGCCCGCCACACAGCCTGCACAGGCTTCTCATAGCCGGAACAGCGGCATAGATTGCCTGAAAGTGCATCGCGCACCTCATTCTTAGTTGGGGAGGGATTGCGCTTGAGCAGAGCATATGCCGAAAGGAGCATACCAGGGGTACAGAAGCCGCACTGTACTGCTCCAACCTCAATAAAAGCTTCCTGCAACGGATGGAGCTTGCTCGCAACTCCCAGACCTTCAACGGTCATCAACTCACACCCACCAGCCTGCGCAGCCAGCATCACGCAGCTTGGGCGTGGAATTCCCTCTACGAGCACAGTACAGGCCCCACATTCGCCAGTCTCACAGCCATGCTTTACACTACAATAGCCCTCGCGCCGCAATAATGTCTGCAAAGACTCATTTGGAGCAGCATCTAGGCTCTCAATCACTCCATTGATACGTAGTTCCAGTTCCATGCTCTTCTACAAGTCCCTTTCCGAAGAAACCACGCCACGCCACTGAGAGACGTTGATCGCTTCTTCAAGCACGTTATAAACTAGGTTCATTCCGCTTACCCGTCGATATGCATTACTCACGCGGCTATCGGAGGGAGGACGAAATTCGGCCATGCCAGCCCGCAAGGCCGCCAACAGAGCCTGACTGTTGAGAGGATCCACTGGCTGACCTTCTAGATGACGCTCAACTAAGCGCAAGCGAACGGACTCCATATTAACACCACCCACGGCTAGGCGTACCTTTTGATAGATGCCATGATCAACCTCAACCATAGCTGCAGCATTAAGAAGAGCCGCGTCCGTCGCTGTACGTCCAATACGCATTAGGGAAGTACCAGAGTTGGGCCCTGGGTGAGGCACTACCACCTCAATAATAAGTTCCCGTGCCCGCTGAGTTAGATAGAAGTCACTACAAGGTATATGCCGCTCTTGCTTTCCTTTAAACGTAATCTCAGGCGCAATAAAACCGGGGCGCTCGAAAGATCCCCCCTTCAATCCCACCTGGGTTTGCGATCCTGAACGTACTACGACCTCAGCCTCTAGAGCGATCAAAGCAGTTAGTAGGTCGGCTTGCGAAGGAACTCCAGCCCCCAATGTCCCTCCAATCGTTGCACAGTTGCGAATCAAGCGAGATGATGATGAAACGAGAGCAGAACGTGCAAGTAGACCCATTGCAAACTCTTTCAGCACAGGAGAATCAGCCATAGTTTGCAATGTTGTCATGGCACCAATATGAATGCCTTGTCCATCTTCGGAAATATATGTTAGCCCAAGGTCACGCAGATCAACAACAGCTTCGACACTGTCGTCCTGCAAACCCAACAGATAGGTACCACCAGCTAGCGGTACCGTCTTCATATCGAGACGCGCTAAGAGCAGAAGAGCGTCATCGATATGCTCGGCCCAATGATATTCAACGAGCTTCAGTAGCATGTACCTTCCCTTTGTAGGGGCTGGAGAGTGAAAGTTTCCACGTCGATCAAACCCTGATCCGTCAGTTTGAGCGACGGGATTACAGAGAGCGATAGGAAGCTCAAAGTCATACAGGGATGGTCCAATGTACACCCGAGCTCAGCTGCAATAGCATCGAGGAAGCGCAGTTGTTCTACCACTTCACCAGCAGGAAGAGGAGAGACAAGCCCACCGATGGGCAATGGGACACTCGCCCGCACACTCCCATTCAGAACACAGACAAAACCACCACCTATTTCTTCCAATGCATATGCCGCACACAAAATATCATCATCACTCGCGCCCGCAATTACTAGATTATGTGCATCGTGAGCAACACTCGAAGCGATTGCACCCTGTTTCAGGCCAAAGCCCCTGACGAGACCAAGACCTACCCGTCGGCTGGCGTGGTGTCGCTCAATCACCACCAATTTTAGCAGGTCACGTTCAGGATAGGCAACTATTTTACCATTATAGAGAGGTGCCTCTTCCTGGAGATGTTGTGTAGTGATCTGTCCCGGCTCAATCCCGACAATTGAAACAGGTCCTGGCCTACCAGGAATACACAGGTCTGCTTCAGATAACGTGCCAATATGGATTGTTCCCATAGCATTTGTGGTAGTGTCAGAAAATGTGGATGAGACAGATAGCTCATCTACAAGCAATTTTCCAGCACGAGCAACGCATAGACCTTCTTTATAGACAGATTCGACCTGGAAGGTGCGCAAATCGTCTAATACCACCATATCTGCAACAAAACCTGGGGCAATAGCACCACGATTATATAAATGAAAGTATTGTGCAGTATTATAAGAGGCCAGCCGTATAGCTTCAACCGGATCTAGCCCTAATTCGATCGCACGACGCACCATTGAGTCTATATGCCCACGCGTCACCAAATCCTGAGGATCGCGATCATCAGTTACAAAGAAAACGCGGGGAGGATGCAGTTCCTGGACAAGTGGGAGCAACGCATCTAGATTCTGTGCTGCTGATCCTTCGCGGATCATAAGCCACATACCTAGGCGAATACGCTGGCGAGCCTCTTCAATGGAGGTACACTCATGATCCGACATGATACCAGCTGCAGCATAAGCACACAAATCTCGTCCGTTAACACCGGGCGCATGCCCATCAATAACCAAACCATGCTTCTGAGTTGCGATGATTTTTGCCAGGACCTGCTCATCTCCCTGCAAAACACCTGGTACATTCATCATCTCAGCCAATCCCAGAACACGTTCATCCTTTAGGAAAGGTAGCAAATCTTCAGCTAGCAAAACACGATACGGACTTTCAAACGCAGATGCAGGTACACACGACGAGAGCATCACATAGACAGAGAGCGGCAAACCCTGGCTGGCCTCCAAGACATAGCGAATCCCCTCTGGCCCCATTACATTCGCAAATTCATGAGGATCGAGCATAACAGTTGTTACTCCCCGAGGAACAACCAAGCGAGCGAACTCAGACAATACCAGCATCGTGCTCTCAACATGCATATGCCCATCAAATAGCCCAGGAGCTAGCCAGCGGCCTTGTAGATCCCGTTCCTCATGTCCCTGATAACGCTGGTCTGGAATATCAGGAGTACTTAGACCCACAACAAGCCCATCTGTGATTGCCACATCAGTCAAGTAACATTCACCGCTGCAAACATTGATCAGATTTGCATTGCGTAACACCAGATCAGCCGACAGTTCACCCCGTGCAACCTGAATACGACGTCGTAAATCGTCCATATCTCCCCCATGACAAACTCACTCAGAATATTCCCAATCCTACTTGACATTACCACATTTTGAGCACTAGAGCACTACTTTATAGATGGATAGTACTATCAGCTAATAGCAACACCTCTCTGTTTCTAGAGTGTTTTCCATTCAGGATAGCTTGATCAAAATTTTATCCCAAATGGGCCGTTACTTCGTATATCAATATATGTCATAAACAATCTATAACAAGGTAAGGTCACTGAAAGGAACTGTGATGGACAACTTGGGACCGACACTAGCAAAAATCGTAGCTCTTGCAGGTGGAGTGATTGCAGGTGCATTGCTGACCGAATGGCTTGATAAGCTCTTGGCGGCGCGAGCACAAGAGCAGCCAGAACAAGATAACAGCTACTATGCCCAGGGATTAAAGCCACACTCTCAACCAACTTCTGACGAGGACTATCAGAAATAGAGAAGCTTTAGGGAAAAAACTTGTTTGTGAGCATGTGGATGAACAAATATGCTGAAGCAGTAGGCCGATGAGACTAGGCAGGGAGTATTTGCTCCCCGCCTCTTCAAAATGGCCAGATGCTTGATGTGCTCTCAGACACAAAGCAGTATCAAGCAACGATAGTATCACTACGGGGAAGTAGGCTTGAGGACAGTCCTGCCAACGCTACATCAGGTGTTGAAGTTGTTTTATACAAAGACTGAATTGTATCTTCCAGACGATCCAATACCACGTCAACCTCTTCACGACTAATATTCAGTGGCGGCTCAATACGAATAACGCGTGAATTATTGAGCATGCCAGAAATCAGTACACCACGCTTGAAGAGACCAGCAGCGATCTCATAACCGATATCGTCATTGACAAAGTGCATGCCAATGAGCAAACCTTTTCCGGTGATATCTCTGTAGATATCGGGATGACGTGCAGCTATCATCTTCAATTGCGCAATAAAGTATTTACCCATCACTGCAGCCTGCTCCACAATATTCTCTTCCAGCGTTACGTTAATCGCAGCAATCGCAGCCGCACAAGCGATGGGATTGCCACCTGTAGTTGAGCTATGAATATCGGGCTTACTGTTCAATACACTCCAGATTTTCGGTGTAGACATAAAAGCTCCGATCGGCATAACACCCCCTCCAAGCGCTTTGGCCGAGGTAATGATATCAGGCACAACGTTCCAATGGTCAACTCCCCACAGCTTGCCAGTGCGCCCCATTCCGGTTTGTACTTCGTCTGCAATCAAGAGAACCTCATATTCATCGCAGAGTTGGCGTAGGCGTGGCCAGAAATCATCCGGAGGAACAATGGCTCCCGCTTCACCTTGTACCGGTTCCATGATGATAGCAGCGATATCATTACCAACTTCGCATGCGATTTGCAGCTGCTGCTCAACAGCATCGGCATCTCCATAAGGTACGTGGTAAATGTTATCACACAATGGCATGACCGGATGGCGGAAAGCAGCCTTGCCTGAAAGTGCAAGTGACCCCGTGGTTTTTCCATGGAAGCCGCGTACAGCAGCAATAAAGCCACTCTTGCGCGTATAGAGCTTCGCCAACTTCATGGCCCCCTCAACGGCTTCCGTTCCACTTGACACAAAGAAGCTATACTGGATATCGCCTGGTGTAATTTCTGCTAGCAGGTGCGCCAGCATGCCACGTGGAGGATCGAGCAACTCCTGTGTAGGTAGAGGACTCTTCTGCAATTGCGCTTGTACGGCCCCAACGACTTTGGGATGGGCCCAGCCTAGGTTGAATAGGCCAAAGCCACCCAGGCAGTCAATAAATTCGCGACCCAACACATCCTTAAAAGTCGCGCCACGACCAGTCCACTCAATAGCAGCGAAGTCACCAGCTTCGGTAACCGATTTGCGGTATTCAATAAATCCACTATTGAAATACCGAGCAAAATTGGTGACCGATGTCTCAATCAACCATTCAGCTTCGCTTCTGCTCAACTGTGTTTTGTGGATAAAGTCGAGATAGCGTTGTGAGTCGTTCAGGGCCTGGAGTAATCCACCGATACTCATAAAAATCCTTTCCGTTAATGCGGGCTTTACCATAGACCATCCCATACTCGACCCGCATCATCGAGTAAGCTATCAGTGAGCAAGCCATCAGTAAAGGATGACCTATCATCTGATCCTATGGATATGGTCAGCTTATCCATACGAATAAGCAAGATGAGAATGCAGGGAGCTTGCCAATGGCTAAAAAGTCCCCACGACGTAGGAAACTCCCTACTACGCATAAAGAGGACAAGCATATATAAGGGTTGCCTGGTTAATCTCTTACCGACGCCAAAGGAGGAGGAGGAGAAGCTCAGGGGTAGCAAGTGGACAGATGAAAACCACAGAAGACATGATATTTTGCAATGTATCGATCATTGCCTTGAGCATATGGGCTTGTTGCTTCCATAAGACACCGCTCTTTAATATAGAACTTGGTACAAATTCCAAAGCTCCTACTATAGAGTGTAGCTTATTCTTTGTGAGAAAGCAAGTCCCATTAGCCTGTAGGAAATAGTCATGCGAGGGTCTTGCTAGCGGCCGCTCTAGCAAGACCCTCGCACGTCACTTAGAGTTTGTGGGAGATTTCCTCATTGGGATACTTACCACATATCGCGGCACAAGCATGACCTGCATGTCAAGAGTTTTGGAGTGCAGGATCTAGAGTCCAAAGCTGGTTATCACTCGCCGGATCGTTTTGCGTATAAGCGATCACAGGTGTATTGGAAACACCCTCACCACCTTGAACATCAAGGACAAGATTGGCTAACTTACTTCGGATATAACCACCACCATTCTGACAACTACTATCAATGGTCCAAAGCTGGTTATCACTCGCCGGATCATTTTGCGTATAAGCATCAACTACTGTACTAGGAGTACTATCTCCATTTTGAATATCAAGGACAAGACCATTTAACTTACTTTGGATATGATCATATCCATTACCATCAGGCACGATTCTCCAAAGCTGGTTAGCAGCTCTCGAAGATTTTTGTGTATAAGCGACGATAGGTATATTACGAGTAGAATTCCCAGGCTTAGGCTTCCCTCCTTGAATATCAAGGACGAGATCACCTGATTGGCTACGAATGTAATAGTATGTATTAGGATCAAAATTTAAGGTCTCCCTCCGACCCCTAAAAGGCGCGTTGCTGGTCTCTGATACGAGTTTCCAGAGGCTTGGTGCATCTACAGGGTCCCAGTTTGCTTCAGAGGTATGAGCCACTAGACACTCATAGAGGCTTCCATTATAAGTCACCTGATCCCCTACGTTGTACTGCACACTCTCACCGCTCCATTCTAGAGAGTTTGAATGCTCGAGAGAGTTTGAATGTTTGCGAGAATGATTAATTGGACTTCCTGATACAAGTTTCCAGAGGCTTGGTGCATCTACAGGGTCCCAGTTTGCTTCAGAGGTATGACCGACTAGGGCCTTATAGACGTTACCATCGTAACTAACTTCGTCCCCTGCCTGGTAAACAGTATTACTGCTCCATGGTGGACATGCGTGAGCGACAGTCAGAGGTCCAACTCCTGTTAAACATATCGTAATTATAAGGGGACTAGACATGATGATAGTCCAGTTTTCAAACTTTTTTATATAAAAAACAAATTTTTTCATAGTCGCCAATTCCTTTCCTCAAAGTAGGTCTTATACAGAGAGTATTTCCCTTTTCGGGATCTCTCTCATCAACTATATCGCTGAGGGTGAGAAAGTGTTACAACCACGAGAGCATTTCCTAACCCTGAAAAAACCCTGCTATGACTGCACTTTTCTCTCCTAAGGATACCCAACACAAGAGTTTTTTCCCAGGACATCTAGGGAACAACTTGAGGGATAAAGGGAACAACTTCTACTCAGGACGGCTCTGTTTTTCTGGGTTAGACGTTCATGTAGGGGCTACACCACCCTGAATAAAATGGGGAGCCCCGTTTTTAGAAGAGTGGTATGATTTTTAAGGAACAAAAGGGATAATAAGATCAAGATCACGATACGTCCTGTATCCTCCTCCACTTGATTAGCTCACAACTCTATCTCTTCGCATATGTCATTACTATGTCACAAAACCTTTAGAAAACTGTCACATCTTTGTCATTGTAAAAAACCCATATTTAGGTTATGCTTAGAGTGGGAGTTGCGAGAGGAAACATCTCTCATCCTTGTTTGGTATTCAGTCACTTTGCTGCATTGGTATAGTATGTTCGTACATACTCAACAGGTCTCAGGTGAAAAATATAAGCAGAGACAAGATAGGACTCAATTCCTCTGAAACATCATTGTCAATAGCAGAAACATAGTTATCTGCACTCAAGTTGGCCACAGTTCTAGAGCCAGCTACTAGATCATTGGTCCATAGTGTTGACCTAACATACGAGCATGAGCCTCAAATGGCTTTCTTAGTAACATTCTTAGTCAAAGTAGCCTGAGAAAGGAGAGGACACTATCTTCTGATATTTCTAAGAAAATACAGCAAGATGTGCCCTATACTAATCAAATGAAGAGGTACTTGTTACTACCGTCAATATTGCTTTTATTAGCAATAGAATGCATTTTCGGCTACAATATACATGCTATAGCCAAAAATAGTTCTACTGCTTCAGCAGCAAAGCCTAACGTTTCACCAGCTAACCCACCAGTCAAACCAACTAACCCATCAGTCAAACCAGCTAACGCATTCTCCTTCGCACCATATATACTTGTTGATCCAGCCTCTACCCAGGACCAGAATCCCAACATAATTGTACAAACTGAACAACTGACTGGTGCCAAATACTATACTCTCAGCTTCATCCTCGGCAACAATTGCCAGGCGGAGTGGTGGCACGAGACCGCAAAATCCGCTCTGCCTCCAGTGGTGGCCCCCTCGAAAACTCCGGACCGTATGCTGATAGCAATCACTCAATTGCGCAAATTAGGGGGTGATGTGATCATCTCTTTTGGTGGAGCAGCTGGTCAAGAACTTGCACTAACCTGTCTAGATGCCGCTAGCCTGCAAAAACAGTATCAAAACATTATCAATACTTATCATGTCACCCATCTTGATTTTGACGTTGATGCGGCTGCTGATGCAACTTCTATTAACCGACGAAATCAGGCTCTTGCCGCCTTGCAGAAGGTAAATCGGAATCTTGTCATTTCCTATACCTTGCCTGCTGATACCAATGGCCTGACCGCTAATGGCTTGAGTGTCCTACAAAATGCGGCTCAAAATGGCGTCAAGGTGAGTCTCGTCAATGTGATGGCGATGGATTATGGTGGCAGTGCTCCAGCAGATCAGATGGGACAGAATGCCATTGCCGCCGCTCAGGCTGCAGAGAAGCAATTTGCTTCTATTTCCCTATCAGCCAAGATAGGTATAACTCCTATGATTGCTCAGAATGATACGTCAACCGAAATCTTCACCACTCAGGATGCAAATATTCTGGTTAACTTTGCCAAAGGAGACAGTCAGATTGGCGAACTCTCGATGTGGGCACTAAGGCGCGATCGGCCCTGCCCGGGAGGTGCAAGCGGCGGTCCTGCCACTTCGCTGTGCAGTAGTATCTCGGCACCAGTATACGCATTCACCAAGATCTTTAACCAATTTCACAATGGATCGGCAGGGCAAGGTCCTTCTTGAGAAAACCTGCCCTGTATAAGTTTTGTCTCAAGTTCATCTGGACTCTGCTCAGGAGAAACGCCTAAAGCCTGGGAAGGGTCAATAATTTCCATGACGACCTCTGCTGACATATTGTGGTAGAAGCTTGTCTGCTCCTACAGAAGAAAACAGGAATGGTTTTCACTTTTGAAAGACTCTGCTTCAGTTCATAAGGAAATGAAATAGTGACTACGAAGTAGGTGCACAGGTACGTGTCAGATTTATTGAGACCTGACTCAGAGAATTTCCTTTTGTCCGGGTAAGAAGGGAAAGCATTTCTTGATTGGAATCAACCACGATACTCTCCACTGAAAAGAGCTGGTTAGTCGAAACATATTGCTTAGCATATTGTAAAGGAGAAGCCACAGCACCACCTCCCAGCGGCTGAGTAGGTGGTGCTGTGACACTGGTAGCTGAAGTACTAGGCATATATTTAAGCTGCAGAATACGATGATTTGAGTTATCGACGACGAACAGATACATCGTTTGATTTATTGACCCAGCGGCCAAAAGTGTCGCCCCGATGATATCGGCAAAGGGTTGCAGCATCTCGCTCGACGACTGTGCAGTCGGAACGACAAGAGGAGTATTCCATTGAAAGTCCTGTGCATCCACTCCCACAGGCGTTGCAATAGCACCTGGCAACGTGATATCTACAGCGGATGACTTATTTGACCCATTGCCGCCACTAAATGAGAGGCTTTTTATATGCCCATCCTGAGTTAACAAGAACAATTGGTGATTAGGAAATGCAGCTGCACTGACCAGAGGCGGCGAGACGGAAATTTGCGCATGTTGTGGATCATCTGTCAAGTGATCTGTATCATAGTCCAAAATATCCATAGTGGACGCGTTGCTTGCAGTCAAGAAGATATACACATCGGAGTCCCAGACCGTAATTAGTTTAGGCTGTTCACCATTGTTTATCCACTTTGCATCGATGGGACGAGGAGAATTACTATCATCGGCCAAAGCCCCGTTTGCGCCCGGCTTATAGACATGCAAGGCATAGCTGACCGTATTACTTCCCTGACCTGCCTGTTTTGTCACAACAAAGAGGCGCAGCCCATTACTGGCAAGCAAAAACGGCACAGTACCGTTTGGCAAGGACACTTTCGTCTTTTGACTCTTTTGCCCATTGAGTAAGTAAAGGCTCGAATCGCCAGCCAGCAGATACGAAGAAACCGTCTGACCCTGCTGAACTGACGCAATCAGCGGAGATTGCCCA
>DASYAN010000319.1:0-9029 GCA_036501345.1 Ktedonobacteraceae bacterium | reverse complement strand
TAACTGGCAATATTGCCTGTGGGAAAACCTCAGTTGGACGAATGCTGCTTGAGTTGGGTGCCGAGCACTATATCGATGCAGATATTATTGTGCATCAACTTTACCAAAAAGGGCTGCCAATTGCACAGCAAGTAGCCAAAGCTTTTGGTACGGAAGTCCTCGCCTCTGATGGGAGTGTTGATCGCAAAGCTTTAGGCGCGATTGTCTTTCAGAACGCCAATGCGTTAGCAGCACTAGAGCGTATTGCGCATCCGGCTGTGAAAGAAGCCCTGCTAGATGAACTAAAGCGAGTGAGTGCCTCAGGTATAGCCATTATTGACGCAGTCAAGCTCCTAGAAGGAGGTTCTGGTGCACTATGCCAGAGTAAGTGGCTAGTGGTTTGTTCTGAGGAACAAGAGATTGTGCGTTTGATGGCGCGTAATCAGCTTAGTGTGGATGAAGCGAAAGCTCGTGTAGGAGCTCAACCAGATATCGCTAGCAGATTAGTGCTTGTAGATGAAGTTATTGATAATAGCGGTTCACTTGCTGAAACACGTTATCAGGTAGCCGCTGCATTTAACCGATTTTGCCAAAAATTTCTCGGGTAGAGCATAGTTTGTGGAGCAGTACACATGCATTTATTACCCTTCATTAAAAAGCTTGTATCTGTTTTAGGTCTAGCTTTGGTAATTACTAGTAGCTGGTTATGCTATGCTACAGGCACTGTCACTGGGAATGGGATAATAAGCCAGACGAAAGATAGTCTTTCTCATACATTATTGAAGGCTGTGAATAGAAGCACTCACTCTCCTCTGGTTAGTCCTGATCAGAGTACATTACCCGATGATAGTAATCTGCAGGAGTTGACGCAAGGTCTCCACCCGGGAAGAGGTGAATCAATCCCTGATGCGAAGGATGTCAATGAATTGCCTGTTGTAGATGTTTCCTTTTACAACAAGCGTCACAATTTACTCTCTGGCTGGCTTGCGATTCATACGCCTCTAGCCCCAGTGATTATTCTGGCACATGGCACACCAGGCAATCGTGTCTCAATGATCCAACGATCTGCTTTTCTCTATAATCATGGCTATAACGTATTATTATTCGACTTTCAGAGCTATGGCCGTAGTCAGGGGATAATGTCGACGCTTGGGATAGTCGAATCTGAGGATATTCTGGCGGCTATTGATTATTTACACACACTTCCCGACACCTCGCATAGTAAAATAGGAGTCCTCGGCCTTTCGATGGGGGCAACAGCAGCGGCACTCGCAGCTTCAAAAACCGAAGATATCTCGGCGCTAGTTTTGGAAAGTTGTCCAGTGGATGCCACACGTGTACCTGGTGATGTTCCTGACGATGCTGCACGTGATGCAGATAGGCAACTGGTTGAGCGGGTCTATGGAGTTGATATTACGGAGGCTCGTCCGATTGATGTTGTAGGAAATTTCCCCGGACATCCCGCTGTTTTTTTTATAAATGGTGATGTAGATACTATAACGCCTCTTTCTGGTATGCAAGAACTCTTCCAGACAGCAGGCAACCCCAAACAATATTGGATTGTACCAACTGCTGAACACGCGCAGTCGTTTGATGTTGACACCGCCGGATATATTGCCAGGGTCGATGCATTCTTCGATACCTATTTGTCTTAGCTGGGCCTAGTGGGAGACAGTTGTGGGATGTCTCTGCTTGGTAGATACACCGTTAGCTTGCTGCGGGGGTAGTTCATTTTGCCTATGCCTAGGTTTATTTTGTGAGACTTAAATGTTTTGTAACGTATGTATTAATAAGCGGGAATGTCTTTTGATAGAGAAGTTCCCGTAGCTGTGACCTCCTCTTCCAAGCTTTTATCAGATTTTTTAGTGCGTTGAAGGAGATTAAACGACATTATGCAAAAACAATGGTCTCGTGTCTTTGCCCTGACATTGGGCGTTCCTTTACTCTTGTCTCTGCTGGTAGCCTGTGGTGCAGGGACAACAACTTCTACTCAAGCAACAAAGACAATCAAGATTGGCTCTGATTTTCCTGTAAGTGGCAGTGACGAAAGCAATGGTCTGCCTGCCCAGAACGGAATACAGTATGCTGTTGATGAGGCGAATAGCCAGAACTTCTTGCCTGGTTACAAGTTTGTTCTTGAACATATGGACGATGTAGGACCGAGTGGGGCTCATGATTCAGCTGTTGCACTCAAAAATTACGAAAGTCTCATTGGTGATGCAGCCGTAGCTGGTGTTGTTGGTCCACTGAATAGTAGCATTGCTCAGGCAGTTATGTCTACTGCAAATCAGGCTCCCATTGCTATGATCAGTCCTGCTAATACCAATGACTGTCTCACACAGGATACTCCCAGCTATGAGTGTTCTGGTAGCAATGAATTAGTTCAGAAACTGCGTCCAACTGGCAGTGTAACGTATTTCCGCACTGCTACGCTCGATCAATATCAAGGAGGCGCTTTAGCAGATTATGCGTACAAGACATTGAAGTATCGCAATGCCTATGTGATTGATGATACTGAAACCTATGGATCAGGTCTGGCCACAAACTTTATTCACTTCTTTCAGCTTGATGGGGGTACTATCCTCGATCATCAAAGTGTCAAAGTCCAAAGTGACTATAGTAACGTGCTAACTACCGTTGCAGCTAAGAAGCCAGATCTTATCTTCTTTGGAGGTAATGACTCGACTGGTGGTACAACCATTCGTGAGCAGATGAAGAAGACGGCAGGCTTGGAGAATACGCCCTTCATGTTGGGTGACGGCTCAAAGACCAGTGATTTTGCTAAATCTGTTATTCCTTTAGCCGGTGGACCTGTCTATGGTTCCGTGCCCGGTGCCGATGCCAGTCAGGTTAGTACAGCTAAGGCCTTTCTTGATGGGTACCAGAAAAAATATGGAAATCCAGGGGCATATAGTGGTGGTGGCTACGATGATGCATGGATTCTCATAAAAGCAGTTAAAGCGGCTATTGACAAGCAGGCAAATCCTCCTGCGAATTCGAATGCTGGTGCGGCACAGGCGAAGATCTTCCGTCTAGCTGTTATTGATGCTCTCAAGCAGACGGATTATGATGGAGTGACTGGCCATCAAAGCTTTGATGCCAATGGTGATACTACCAATAAGTCTATCTCAATTTATACACTTGGCAAGGTTGGAGTTGGTGATGGCTGGAAATACCTTACATCGGTCAGTCCAGCTAGTGTAACAGCCACCCCAACGAGTACTAGCAAATCCTAGGATAGCTCTTGAAAGGTAGGTAACCTCCTCTAGCAAAAGCTATGGGAAGGATGTCAATTTAGCTTTGAAGCCCGCCGTGAGCTAGTAGGAGTTCAATCCCATAGCTCGCGGCTGACGCGTTGTTTTGGCTTTTAGGCTCTTTTCTCTTGCTCTATCTCAATATCTATGCTATCCTCTCAACATCTGATGAATTAAGGAGGACGAGGCTGTCTTCTTACTCCATGTATGGGATGTGGGGCCTGCTTCGCAGATTATATGGAACTATTCTTAAAGTTAGTGATCGTTGGGTTATCGACTGGGGCTATCTATGCTTTGATAGCTCTGGGATATACAATGGTCTATGGCATCATCGAACTGATTAATTTTGCCCATGGTGATATTTTTATGATGGGCACACTAGTGACTCTGACGATTATGAACTGGTTCGGTATCGTGGCAGAAAATCCCCCTAAGGTTCTAACATGGGATCTGATAGCGAAGCTGGCGGTAACAGCTGTAGGATCATTTCTGGCATGTGCTGTTCTTGGTGTAATTATTGAACGTGTTGCCTATAGACCTCTACGTAATGCTCCACGGCTTGCCCCTTTGATTTCTGCTATCGGGGTTTCTCTTGTACTGGAGGATACAGGCAAATTGTGGAAAGGCAATGTTGATATTCCTTTTCCTTCGTTGCCTTTTGCATCGTTTCAGGTGGGATTTGTAAGCATTTCAAGTATCACTGTGTTTATGCTTCTTATAGCCTTAGCGTTGATGGTGGCTCTACACTTGCTAGTTACACGGACACGCATTGGGCGTACTATGCGTGCGGTAGCACAGGACCGCGAAGCTGCTGCACTGATGGGGGTGAATGTAAACCGTGTCATCTCCATGACATTTTTTATTGGTGCAGGTTTGGCCGGAGCTGCGGGTTTTATCTATAGCTTACAATTTCCAAATACCAAGTTTTCGATTGGCTATGATCTTGGCTTGGTAGCTTTTACCTGTGCTGTGCTTGGTGGCATTGGGAACATTGTAGGGGCAATGGTAGGTGGATTAGTCATTGGCGTTGTTCGTTCTTTAGTTTCAGAAATACCCGGCACTGTCTTGCCCCATGGTGGTGGTGCCTGGGCGAGTGCAGTCGTCTATGGGGTCCTGATCTTGATCTTGGTGTTCCGTCCTTCTGGTCTGTTAGGGCAGCACACACCTGAAAAGGTCTAGTATATTCGGTCGCTTCTGAAGCATCGAAAGTGAGGGGAATTGTAGTGAATGTAGATGCGGTTGTCACATACGCCAAAGATGCTCTTCTAGCCTTGGGGGACTATCCTCCGTGTGTTATGGTAGAATTAGATGGGGCTGAGTATGTCTGCATCATGCTCCCACAGCTTGGGACAGCGTCCAATGCCTTGGAACGTGCCCGCATAAGTTTTTTTGGTGGCCGAAAGTTTAGTCAGACGACGGCCAAGAAGCAATTCAAAGGACGGAAAGTCACTGGCGTTTGTTCGATTGCCAAAGTTTGGTATACCATGACCTTAGCGAGTGAGGCTAAAAATATTCCCTACGTGAAACCAAGTCTGAACCCGCGCCGGAAAGAGGGTTTCAGCATCGACTCTCTTGATACTGATACAATGGAGCAAGATCAGGTGCTTTATGAAATACTGCGCGATGGTTCAGGGGCAATTGTTGATCTTTTCAAAAACTCAGAGATAAAACGCACAGGTCCGGTGATTAGTGCATTTCTTCCCTGTTTTATGGCCGGGATGAGAACCAGCGAACAGCATCAGAGTCAGGCAATCCATGAGTTTCGACAGACGTTTGAACGCTATGCACCACCACTCCCGGATGAGATGGAATGATAACCCATTTTGGGAAATAGACGAATTTTGAAGAGAGGTGATGTTAAACGTGCCTGAGTCAATAGATAGTGGTTTGCTTGCTCCCAATCGCCAGATACGTGTGTTATTGATCAAGTGGGTGATAGCACTGCTTATTCCGGTTGCGGTCTTTACCTTTGGCTGGAGTGGTGAGGCCATTGAGAATAATGTCCTGCTAGGTATTTTTTCTCCTAATAGCAGCATCTTTAGCGATGTGCCCTCTATAGTTCAGGGGGGCATCTTCTGCGCTGTTTTCTACGCCTCTGTGATTGCTCTCGTCGGTTACCTCGTGGCAGCTGATGATGGCCGTCGCGGTCGCTATGGGATAATTGAACTCTGGGCTGATATGATTGCCTATACGGTTATCCCAATTTTGTTAATCTCTTGGACGAATGATTTACTGATTGGCCTTGCTCTAGCAGTTGTTATCATTGCTATCTATCTCTTTCTCCGCAGAGCCGTTCGCAATATCCTGCATTACTCACCTCCTTCTCCACTCACTGGTATACAGGTTATTGATGAGGAGCAGCGCACGTTCTTAATTAGCAAAGCCAGAATAGGCAGTTTCTGGTTCGCGACCATCTTTGCTATCATCTCACTAATTACGGATATCATTTTCTTTGTGCTTGGTTCGCTTCCGACTGCACTTTTGATCTGGGCTGCCGTACGGACGCTGATTTTGCCCATCGTGGGATATTTCCTTGGTTGGTTGGGAGGGATAGTCGCTGTACGACAAACTATCAGGGAGGGTGCCAATGGCACAACGAAGAATGGGACATCTCTTTCTAAGAGAGTAAGCAAACGGCAACAACTGGAAGGACTGTCTACGGCGCGTGCTCGTGAAGAGGCACGCAATCTGGTTCCTAATGATCAGCCTCTGCAGAGCCGAGGGGCATGGTATTTTTGCATGGTGCTCATTGCTGCGTTTGTTCTGTTTTATCCTGTTCTGGACCCTGTTTTCTTTGCATTTGGTACTAACGGTCGTCTCGTTGGGTATGATGACCTGGGATATTATGTGATTCTTGCGCTTGGCCTCAATATTGTGGTTGGTTTCGCTGGTTTACTGGACCTAGGCTATGTTGCATTCTTTGTTTTGGGTACGTATACTTGGGCATTGGTTGGCTCAGACCAGTTTACAGTAATCACGGGCATTGTAACTAATCCTCAGATCTGGCCCTGGTTTTTTTGGCCGATGCTGATCATCGGGGCTGTCATTGCAGCTCTCTGGGGAGTACTCCTTGGTGCACCTACGCTTCGCCTGCGTGGTGATTATCTAGCCATTGTGACTTTGGGGTTTGGTGAAATTATTCCTCTCTTTTTCCAGAATCTAGACAAGTATACAAAAGGCACCAACGGTGTTTCTGGCATTTATCATCCGGTTACTCCATGTGCTTCATGGTTCCCTTGTATTGATTGGTCTAGCTATAATCCTGTACCGTATTATTATTTGATTCTGGCCTTAATTGTGTTGTGCATTTTCGCTAATCTACGTCTACGTGATTCGCGTTTAGGTCGTGCCTGGATTGCTATACGTGAAGATGAGATTGCCGCATCCTCTTCGGGCATCAATCTTGTAAAAACCAAATTATTTGCCTTTGCCGCAGGTGCTTTCTTTGCTGGCATCGCAGGTGCATATCATGCCGCCAAGCTAGGTACTGTGGCATCCAGTGACTTTAATTCGACCGACTCTTTTGTTTATCTGGCTATGGTCGTGATTGGTGGCTTGGGGAGTATTCCGGGGGTTATCCTTGGAGCGATTATTGTCTACTCTCTCAACGAACTTATACTGGCACAGCTTGATAGTATCGCCACGAATCCGAGTAGTTTCCTATATGGTTTTAAACAGCTTTTCCCTGCCTTTAATTTCACGGATATTCGTAACCTTCTCTTCGGCTTGTTACTCATTATCATCATGATTTTTCGCCCCGAAGGGTTGATTCCTAGTGCCAGGAGACAGCGTGAATTACACCAGAATATAGAAGAAACTGCTGAAGTCGGTTCATTGGACCCACCTCCTGGTACCTCGGGGTTTGAGAAAGAAATACATGTACAGTAAATAGAGCAAGAAAGGGGAGTTGCGATGAATTTTAATCAGATGGACTCTACAGGCGCTGCTGCTGTGACTGGACCTTTGGCGAAACCACTGCTCGAATTGAATGCTGTGACTAAGCAATTTGGTGGACTGAAGGCGGTAGAAGATGTAAATTTTACGGTATACCCTGGTCAGATTGTCAGCATTATTGGGCCGAATGGTGCGGGGAAAACCACTGTCTTTAATCTTATTACCGGGCTGTATCGTCCGACTTCTGGAGCCATTCGTCTAGCTGGTCAATCGCTGATCGGTCTCTCCCCTGATAAAGTCGTGTTGCGTGGTCTGGCTCGTACTTTTCAAAATATTCGTCTCTTCAATAATATGACTGTGCTTGAGAATGTGCTTGTCGGGTTGCACACGCAGTTAAAAGCGGGTATCATAGGCTCCCTATTTCGTCCACCTGCTGTTGTGCGTGAGGAGGCTAATGCCCGCAAACGTGCTATTGAATTACTAAGTTTCTTCGGTACTGCTTTGTTAGAGAGGCAGGAAGAGTATGTAATGAACCTTTCATATGCTGATCGGCGGCGTATCGAAATTGCCCGTGCATTGGCTGCTAATCCTCGGCTGCTCTTATTAGATGAGCCGACGGCTGGTATGAATGAGGCTGAGACCTTGGAGGCGGTGAAGTATATACGCCGCTTGCGCGATGAGTTGAAGCTAACTATTCTCCTGATTGAACATAAACTGGCAGTGACTATGGGAATGTCAGATCATATTGTTGTGCTTGATCATGGGCGAAAAATTGCAGAGGGTTTGCCTGAGCAAGTACGGCACAATCCAGAGGTAATTGCTGCTTATCTAGGCAAACCAACAAATGTACGGCGTGGGATTGCCGATTAGGGGTAGGGGTTGATATGACACAACATACACACACCAGCCGCTTGTCCCGTACAAATCTGGTAAAGATGAGAGATAAAGGACCGGCTATGTTACAACTGAGCAATGTCAATACCTATTATGGTCCAAGCCGTGTACTGCAGGATATTTCCCTGGAGGTCAACACAGGTGAAATTGTCTGCTTGCTGGGTGCAAATGCGGCGGGCAAGACGACGACGATGAAGACGATTTTCGGCTTGGTACGTGCTAAGAGCGGTTCAATTGCCTTCGATGGGGAGTCAATTGGACGTAAGGGAACTGACGAGATTGTGAAATCTGGCTTGGTACTGGTCCCAGAAGCTCGCCGTGTATTCTCTCGTATGTCTGTGTTGGAAAACCTCGAAATGGGATTTTACGTTAAGAAGAGCAGAACTGAGTTTCGTAACAACCTGGATTACGTCTGCCAGATTTTTCCTCGCCTTAAAGAACGCCTCAAGCAGAGTGCTGGAACAATGTCGGGAGGAGAGCAACAAATGCTGGCCATGGCGCGTGCGTTGATGTCTCGTCCACGTATGATTTGTATGGATGAACCATCAATGGGCCTCTCTCCACTCCTCGTCCAGACGGTCTTCGATACTATTGTGCATATCCGGGAGCAGGGTGTAACTATCTTTCTCGTCGAACAAAATGCCTCAATGGCATTGGATCTTGCTGACCGTGGCTACGTCTTACAGACTGGCAAGATCGTGCTAAGCGATACTGCACGCAATCTCCTCAGTAATGATCTGGTGCGTCAGGCCTATCTAGGTGGTGCGTAGTTCTTCTTGTCAATAAATAAAACTCTCCCATCCTGTGTGGGCACGAGTCTCAAACTCCGTGAGACGGCTATAGGGAAGTTTTGTCTTCTTCTATCTATAGCTTACACGAAAGAGCCATTCATCCCCACGCTTGAGTCTGACTTTTGCTTAGAGTATGTTTTATTAGAAACGCTTTTGTATTCTGGTTTTGATATTATTTGGGATAGCTTTTAGGTATTATTTTTACACGATTTTAATG
>DASYAN010000318.1:0-3956 GCA_036501345.1 Ktedonobacteraceae bacterium | reverse complement strand
TTTCTCTATAATACTGATACTCATAGCTCTTCCCTCTCCAGCTAAGGCTGAAGGATATCACAGTTTACTTTTTCTACTACCATGATCCATAGACGTAAACCTTTGCTGTGGATCAAAAAGCACTTTTAAATTGACAAATATTCTACGATCATAGCAAAAACAATCATCTGGAGACCGAGAGACGGCCACAAATGGAAAGAGATTGTTGCATTCCCTCCCTCGCACACTCCCTCTCAGTATAGACAAACCCTGCCATTTGTGGCCGTGTCATTTGTCCCATTTCTTGCTTCTTTGTGAGAAAACATGTATACTTTTCTATATACATACGAATAATACACTGTCTACTCGCATGGTACTATGTCTTACGTAACACTGGCAGAGTGAACCGTCACACATCAAGATTGTGAGCTTTCAATGATGAAGAAGCGAATCTTGCTCGGTGTTGATGCGAGTCTTTCTTCTGCGACCCAACAGGCAATCCATATGATCAGCGAGTTGGTCGCATCAACAACCACGACTACATCAGCATTCCATCTAGTGCTCCTCAATGTCATCCCAGCGACACAGGTCACAGCAATACATCCAGGTTTCTACACGGGACAGATTGAGACACTAGTGCCTTCTAATAGGCAACAGAAACAGGCTGAGGAGATCGTACACAAAGCTCGTTTGCTGCTACAAAAACAAGGTCTTGCGTTGGAGGATACTGAGGGTATTGTTCGTGTCGGTGTTCCTGCTGATGAGATTGTCAAGGTGGCGAATGAACAGTATGTTCATATGATTGTGTTGGGTAGCAGAGGCAATTCGTTCAACCAGCACTTGCGCCATCTGGTTTTTGGCAGCACCACACAGCAGGTACAACGTACGGCTCCCTGTCCTGTGCTTATTGTACTCTCCCCAAAATCTGCATCCCCACGTGATCCTGTCATCTGGTACGAAGAGGCTATTAAACGCTACTTGCGCCACTATCCACAAGCATTGACTGTGCTTACACCGCAGTTGGTCGTACAGAAGTTTGCCCTACCACGTAGAAAGCCACCAGGACTCAAAGAGATAGAAGCAGCGGCGAAGGCTCTGGGACAGCTAGAGCAACGTGGGATGCTCTTCCGCCGTGAGATTCAAGGAAAAGTATGCTACATTAATGATTAATACATGCCAGCCACTTATAACAAGCGGGCCAGTTCCTCTGGCATGATAACAGGGGCCTGACAAGTAAAATTCTGGCACACGTAGGCTGTCGCTTTCCCATCTTTGGCAGGCCGATCTGCGAGTAGTGCTATCGTTTCAGCGGCTTGTATATCTGTAGAAGAGGCAGAAGCCAGCACAGAATTGGGCAGGTAACGCCCATTGATAACAGCCAGTAGGGCCTGTGTGTCTGCTGCCTGGAGATCTCCGATGATGGCAATTTCTTTGTGTGGTGAAATACTAAAATCTAGTGCTCCCAGCGCATGGCCAAAGGCCAAGGGATGCTGTAGCATTACATCAGCAATGGATTGCAAATACTCGTCCACTCGCTGCTGATACTCAGATACACCGCTGAAGGTCGCCAGTCGCTGAAGAACATCCATGGCAATGCTATTGCCTGCTGGAGTCGCATTATCCATGATATCCTTGGGACGACTAATCAGCGTCTCATGATCGTTGCCTGTATCGAAGAAGCCACCATGCTGCTCGTCTGCGAACAATTCAATGGCTTGATCCATCAAAGCACGTGCTTCCGTAAACCAATGGATGTCAAAGCTAGCCTCGTAGAGGGCGAGCAAGCCATCAGCCAGGAAGGTATAATCCTCCAGATAGCCATTGAGACGAGCCCGACCATCTTTATAAGTTCGCAAGAGCCGTCCATCCTGTCGAAGTTGGCTCAGTAAGAAGGTGGCATTAGTGATAGCCACTTGCAAGTAATCGGGACGCTTGAGGTAACGTGCTGCCTCGGCAAAACTACGCAACATCAAGCCGTTCCACGAAGTGAGAATTTTCTCGTCTCGCTCCGGCTTGACGCGCCGTTCACGGACGGCAAACAGTGTCTCCCGGCTGCGTTTGAGTGAGGTCTGCAACTCCTCTAGAGTGATTCCAAAACTATCAGCTTTTTTTTGCTCATTTTGCTTCACATGCAGGATATTCTTGCCCTCAAAATTCCCCTGCTCAGTGACGTCATAGTAGCGCATAAAGAGTTTGGCATCCTCAGGAGCAAGTTCGTGCGTGACTTCGGTTGGCGTCCAGAGGAAGAATTTGCCCTCTTCACCTTCGCTATCAGCATCTTGTGTTGAATAGAAACCACCTTCAGGAGAGGTCATCTCATGTACAACGTACTGCAGGGTCTCTTCTACAATACGACGGTAGAGCGGATTGCCTGTAACTAGGTAGGTGTGTAGATAGATGCGGCTGAGTAGCGCATTATCATAGAGCATCTTCTCAAAGTGGGGGACTAACCATTTGTCATCAACGGAATAGCGATGAAAGCCACCACCAAGCTGGTCGTAGATGCCCCCATGAGCCATATGCTGCAGAGAGAGTTCTACCATCTCTAGTTCCGAGGGACCACTCTGTTCCTGTGAGGAAATGAGCTCACCGTCGCGCTGGTGCAAGTGGATACGTAAAAGGAATTCGAGCGCCATAGTGCTAGGGAACTTGGGCGCAGCACCAAAACCACCATCGACCTTATCAAATGCCTCTGCCAACTCATGGCTAGCAGTAAGCAGCATAGAGAGCTGTGGCACTCCAAGCAGATTGTTTCCCCGGCCACGCAGCGGGGTATCACTATGCTGCTTCAAGAACTCCGCAAGCTGCGTGGCCTGTTCTTCGACCTCTGCACGCTGCTCCTGATACACCTTAGCCAAACTTAACAGGATCGAGGGGAAGCCTGGCACCCTTGTATTGCCTCCATAGGAACGATCTTGCGGAGGAAAATAAGTGCCGCCGTAGAAAGGACGCCCATCAGGCATGAGAAAGACGGTCATCGGCCAGCCACCGTGTTGTGTCATAGCTTGGACAGCCTGCATGTAGACAGTGTCAATATCCGGGCGCTCCTCGCGATCTACCTTGATCGGAACAAAATACTGGTTCATAATAGCAGCAATCTGCTCATTCTCAAAGGATTCGCGCTCCATCACATGACACCAGTGGCACGCAGAATAGCCAACACTGAGCAGAATCGGCTTATCCTCTTGCTGCGCCTTCTGTAATGCCTCTTCACCCCAGGGATACCAGTCGACAGGATTGTGAGCATGCTGCAACAGGTAGGGACTTGTTTCATGGATGAGGCGATTGGTATATTTATGTTGGCTTCGACTTTGTGTCTCTGACATTTTTCATCTCTCCGTGTGTCGCAAATCTCTGTTTTTATTCACTAGGCATTGTACGACACAAACGGCGAAATACGAAACACAACATTTCCAAGCCCTACTAAATAAGACATTTTGGGCGGCTGAATGACTACTATACCAGTTCAACACCCATCAAATAAAGTTCATTAGAGTACGCTATAGCTAAGATAAATACACCAGATAAGGTGTCAATTAAGGTGTCAGAATCCACCTGCAATATTGATCTCAAAAACTCCCATTAAATGGCTTGCCAAGCCAATTTGAAATACTACCAAAAACAAAAAAACCAGTACCTCTATCGGCAGACATACTGGTTGAATATTAGCACTTGCAGAAAGCTTACTCTTCTTTTTCTCTAAAGGATGCATCTAAGCTATCCATAGCCTCTTTATGCATTGTAGGTAAGACATGAGAATATACATTCAATGTAACATGAATACTACTATGTCCAAGTAATTCCTGAATCACCTTCGGATTAATACCCAGTGCTAGCCAGATCGATGCAGCGCTATGCCGTAAATCATGAAACCTGATGTCTGGCAATCCTGTCTGCTTAAGCAACTTCTTAAAGTCAGAAACCAGATTCAGAGGGTTCATGTATCCACCATCTTTGTTACAAAACACTAAATTCTT
>DASYAN010000317.1:0-6558 GCA_036501345.1 Ktedonobacteraceae bacterium | reverse complement strand
GCGGTTTCTCATCCTTTTTGCTCACTGCCAAGCACCAAGCAACTGCAAGACCTTACGATATCACCTGAATTGCCATTCTTGCTGCTAAAATAGGACCAAGAATGGCTTTTTCCCCTTTCTGGATTGTGCGAATGGTGAGTGCAACTAAAGATTTTTGTTCCATTGTTTGTATTGCTCTCTGCTTCAGCTTCATAACTTGTGCTCGGCGTAACTGTTGGTGTTGGTGTCGGTGTCGGCAAAGGTGCAGACGTAGGCGAGATCGCAAGATTTGCCGTGCTGACACTAGCCATCGCGCTAGGGCTACCTGTCACTGTCGGAGTAGGACCTATGGAATGCATTGAAATATGCGAATATGCGATGTTGTACGACAAGCATATGCCAACTGCAAGCACCGCGAATACAGCCATCACCAAAAGCACAGTTTACCAGATATTGCTGGGAGACAGCGATGGTTGAATAGGCTTGATTGCTTCAGGCAAGATTGATGTCTCGGCAGAAACTAGTAACTTTTTTACCGATGGAGACGATGGTTGTGGCTCCAAATTATCGGTGACTGTAGATGAAGCATCTTTGCAGGCATCTCGCAAGGCGTTTGCGAAAGCTGTAACATTTTCATAACGTAGGGCTCGGTTCTTGGCCAAGACTTTAAACACTACATGCTCCACCGCAGGTGGCAGACTGGAAACTCTCTCGCACAGGGAAGGTGGTTTGACCAATACATGCTGTGTGCCAATTTGGATGAAGGAAGAGCCCGTGAAGGGACATTGGCCACAGAGCCATTCATAGGTTACAACCCCTAGAGCATACTGATCACTCGTGAAATGGACCTTGCCCCTTTCCAACAGCTCCGGGGCCATATAGAGGGCAGTGCCAGCCATGGCATTGACCGCCTGTGAGCGCATATTCTGGGCCAACAGAACAAGCCCAAAATCGCTAAGTAGCGCCTGATTCTGGGCTCCGATGAGCATATTCTCTGGTTTGACGTCACGGTGAATCAACTTTTGCTGATGAGCATAGTCCAATGCCGAAGCAATTTGTTGCACTAGAGGGACTACCTGCTCTAGCGGTACACACGTTCCTTCAGGAAAGCGCTGTCGCAAGGAACCATTGGGGGCATACGCCATGACCAGGAAGGGTGTTCCATTTTCAACTCCATAGTCAAGGACATGCACGATATTGGGATGGTCCAGTCTCGCAATGGTGCATGCCTCATTGAGAAACTCTTTCTGAGCCTTCTCGGACAAGTGCAAATGTAAGATCTTGATCGCACCTTGCTTCTTGAGATAGATATGCTCACCCACATAGACATCGGCACTGGCACCTCTACCTAACCAACCAGTGAGACGATAGTTGCCTACTCGCTCTCCCACACGCTTCTTTGGATCAATACCAATAAGATCTTCAAATTCATTCACCTTTGCCATAGTCTACAAAATTCCTCAGACATTGAGATATCTCCCTAGAAAACAACACAAAACTCTTTCGAATAGGAAAGACCAAGCCGTTACTGGCTAACGGTCTAGCTGCATGCTTCTGACCCAGAGTTCATTATAGTTGAGCGAGAAACATTTCCTATCCTGAGTGTAGCTGATTGCATGACTATAACACAATGCCAATAAGGTGTCATCCAACAGACAAGTAGATCAACGCATCCTGTTGCCCACATTGAAGCCGTGATACCAATTTGCGTTGATAGGTATAAACCTCACATGGGTAATCTCACTTGGTTGTACCTAGCTGAAGATTTATCTATCAGAAGGCAACTTGGCATGAGAGCTACACAGACTCTCCTAATTTGGGGACTCTAATGAAAACAGCGATGCACTGATGTATAATACAATGAGCTAAACGAATAGAGTGCAATCAAACATCCCCCACTCTCACTAAAAGGCAGGAGATTACTGTGGATAACAACATGCGCTTGCAGGCAGAGGTAGCGGCCCGCCTGCTGCTTCGGGATTATCACAATGCCCATCCCGATTGGACCGACGATAAAACTCCAGTCGACGAACTGGTAGCTTGGCTCGGTCTGCACGTCGCAACATTCCACCCTACCGATTATGCACAGGGCACCTACGGTTTCATCGACCCTGATGAAGATGAAAATTTGATCTGGCTGTGCCGCGACTTGCCAGAGACACTCCAACGCTTTACTCTGGCTCATGAACTAGGACACATCATCCTCCACTGCCACAGTGGACGCCGTTTCCAAGAGTTAGTTCAGCGTTTCAGCGCAGAAACCGAGCTTCTTACCCCAACCACACTGCAGGCCATTCAGCAAGGCATGCCCAATCTCTCACACATAGATCCCTGCCGTGATATGGATGTGCAAGCAGACATGACTGGCTACCTGCATGAGGAACAATTCCAGGAGGCACTTGGTATTGGTCAGAATTATGATCCCCGCAGTCAGCGTGAGCAGGCCGCAAACTTTTTCGCCGCCGAACTATTGCTGCCATTCGAGCGCATATGTACACTCTACCTGATAGAGCGCATCCCACCCAATCGATTGGCCAATATCTTTGGCGTCTCACCAGCTGCATTGCTCAACCGTCTGGCAAGTCTGCTCAAGCCACCCACCATTATCGCACAGGTGCAAATTGCAGAGCCAGCACCTGCACCAGCCAAAAAACACTATGATCAGTTTCAGCAAGCGGCCATCCAAACCTCAACACCAGCACTGATCGTAGCCGGTCCCGGCAGTGGAAAGACCAGCACACTCATTGGTCGCATCGAATATTTGATTCATACGCTTACCATTCGGCCACAGCACATTCTGGCCTTGACCTTCTCACGCAAAGCCACCCAGGAGATGGAAGATCGTTTGCGGCAGTCCCTATCCGATTTATCGACAGCATCTGTAGGGACCCGATTTATCGCGTCCGCTGTTCCCCTTCCCAAAGTCAGTACCTTCCACGCCTTTTGCGCCAACTTATTACGCCAATATGCCCCCCTCGCAGGTCTTCGCACTGACTTTGGTTTGATCGATGAGGCCGAGGGGTTTTTTTTGCTGCGCCAAATCGCCAATCAGATGCGCTTGCGCCATTACCAGCAGCTCTGGTCTCCCACCCATTATTTTCCCGATATCCTCAAAGCAATCTCGCGTGCAAAGGATGAACTCGTCTCGCCCGCAGCCTACACAACCCTGGCGCAGAGCATGCTTGAACAGGCACAGGATGAAGATAGCCAGGAGAAGGCCGAAAAAGCTTTGGAGATTGCCCATATCTACACACTCTATGAGGAGGAATTGAAACAGCGCGGCGATAGCGATTTCGGAGGTCTGCTGACACTGACATTACAATTGTTCCGTCAACAACCAGAGGTTTTGCACGCTCAGCAACAGCAATATCAGCATATCCTCGTCGATGAGTTCCAGGATATGAATAGGGCAAGCGCTGTCTTGTTGCGTGAACTAGCTGGCACAGAGCAACATGTCTGGGTAGTCGGAGATGCTAATCAAGCGATATATGGCTTCCGGGGAGCCTCACCAGCTAATATTCGCCAGTTCGAACAGGATTTCCCAGGTGCATTTGTCCTGCCACTCAGCCGCAACTATCGTTCACGCCCCGACTTGGTAACAATTGCAGAATCGTTTCGTTGCCAACGATTAGAGCCGGAAGCAGAATCAGGCAAGAATCAACCTGTGCGCCTTAATCATTCCAAAGCCTATATTACCCTGGCTCAGGCAGCTGATGAGGCCAGTGAGATGGCAGGCATTCTACAGGATATACGCTACAAACACGCTAGCGGCTATGCATACAAGGACATGGTTATTTTGTGTCGGCGACGAGCACAGGTACAAAAAATCTCGACTATTCTGGCTCAGGCAGGCTTACCAGTCACAGAGCAGAGAAGCACACTTGAGCAAGAGCATATCAAAGATATCCTTTCTATCCTCCTGCTCTTGATCGATCCCACAGGTATGGGACTGCTCCGCATCGCTCGCCAGCCGTCACACCCATTTACCCAGCAAGATATCGAAGCCCTACTGCTAGCTGCCCGCGAGTCAGCTCCAAATCTACGTCAACTGTTAGTTTCAGGAGAGGCTCCTCTTACCATGAGTACAGAAGGCCGCCACGCGCTTACCCGCCTCTCAGAGATCTTGCAAACGTTACAGCGTACTCCCGATACCTGGTCGCTACTCACACAATATCTCTTCATTGAAACATCACCCATCCAAGATCTGCTTGCCTCACCGGAGAACAAACAGCGCAATATAATCCTGGCCGATTATGACCGCCTGCTACAACTGGCTAGGCACTTTGATCAGCAGCAAACCGCTCACGCCAAGAGACAGCAACAAGCAGTGAGCGAACAAAACGACGATAGCTCTTTATTGCCGCCACTTGAAGAGCGCATCAAAGGATTTCTGGAATATCTTACTCTACTGGTTCTCTTGCGCCAGGATGGGGGAAATCGGCAGGGCAATGACGAGAGCAATGGAGAGAATGCCAACATCATCCGTATCATGACCGTTCATGGCAGCAAGGGTCTAGAATTTCCGATTGTGTATATACCAGAACTAGTACAGCAGCGTTTCCCATTTCGTGCTATGCCCAATCCGGTATCAGCTCCCAGAGGCATGCTGCCTGAGGCCAGCATTGGGGAAAATGCCCACGAAACGAGCGAAGCATGTCTCTTCTACGTAGGTGTCACCCGTGCACGCGACCATTTGATCGTGAGCTATAGTGACCGCTACGGCAAAAAAGCCTATAAACGCTCGCTGTACCTCGATGCCCTGGAAGCTGGATTACCTGCTGAGCGCATTAGCAGCCTCCACTGGGATCGCCCAACCCCGGAGACAACGCCCAACCCAGCCCCCACGGACGCAATACCCACCCCAGTTCAACCCAGCGAGAATTTCATCAACACGATGAGACCTCCCACGCTCAGCTCATCGGCCATCGAAGCCTACCAGCGCTGCCCACGCCAATATGCCTACGATACCATCTACCACTTCTCAGGTGATCCCAACGCCTATCAACTTTTCAGAATGGCTACAAGAAAGACTGTTGAAGAACTACGTAAACGCAGCCAAACAATTGGAGTAAGCCAGCCAGATCATAGGCCCGCTCCAACACAACAGGAAATCCAGGACCTCTATACCCAACACTGGCAGGAACTGGAGGGCCATACAACGCATTTTTCAGAACTCTATGAGCAACACGGGCATAAAGTTGTCGAAGCTCTACGGCGCAAAGTTATCATACAGCAAGAGATTAATTGGGATCTACATATACCCTTGGATGTGGATATAGCAAGTACAACCGTTCGTGTCACTATCGATCGCGTAGAAACAACGAATCAAGCTAGTACACCAGTCAGGTTTGTGCGTACACGCTTCGGTAAGAGCAAAGAAAAGCCAACAGCTGATACACGTGAATTGCTCTATATACTTGCCTATCGCCAGGGTCATCCAGGACAAAGTGTTGAGCTCCATAGCCACAACATGAGTACGGGCGAGGTCATGCCAATCAAGCTCACACAGAAGAAAGAGCAGAGCCTTTACGAAAGTGTCGAACAAGCCATCAAAGGGCTGCAACAAAATCACTATCCAGCCCAACCAGCACAGCCTTTGCGCTGCCCAAGCTGTCCCTTTTTCTGGATCTGTCCAGCATAGGCTGCAGTTCACAAGCCGACAAAGCAAGTGTAGTAAGCTCTCACAATCATATCGTATTATTAATGCTAGTACATACGTGTCTATAAAAAAGAATGCGTAGTATCAACAAACTCTAAAACCAAGGGAGAATAACCATGGATGATCAAGAAATCCTGAACCACATAAGAGATCTGGTCGACGAGGAACATCAACTCTTGAAGCTAGAAGAAGAGGGGAAATTAGTCGGCGACCAGCACGAACGTGTACGGTTATTGGAGGTCAATTTGGACCAATGTTGGGACTTACTGCGCCAGCGCCGTGCCTACCGTGATACTGGCCGCAACCCTGACGAGGCTCAATTACGCGATCCGAACACTGTTGAACACTACAAACAGTAGCTGCAAACAAGCCATGCAAAGGACCGTATAGTCTTCCGCATGGCTTGCTGGCAATGTGATCACACAGTGACTGGGAGAATGAAACAATGCTAGCTTTGCACCTGCTCCGCTTGATTTTGCTCTGTTATCTCCCCAGCCTCGCCATACACTCCTCGATAGCGCTCTGGGAGCATCGCTGCAATGCGGCGCATGACATCTTCTGTCACAGACTCAATTTCTTCGCGCGTAATCTTCACGCCCTTTGGCTTGAATACGACAGGTTCTCCATAACAAATTGTCACATGCGTACCAAACTTTTTGAGTGCATCCTCACTGCCCCAGATTGCTACAGGAAGCACGGGCACTCCAGAACGCAGTGCAATCATTCCCAGACCAGCATGTCCCTTCGCCATTGTACGCGTTTTGCTACGTGTTCCCTCCGGAAAGATCGCAAGCACTTTTTTCTTTTTCAGTAGCTCATCGGCAGTTCGAATAGCTTGACGATCTCCCTCACCACGCTTGACTGGAAATGCTCCCAAGAAACGCACAAGCCAGCCAACCTTACTGCGAAAAGACTCTTCC
>DASYAN010000316.1:0-8085 GCA_036501345.1 Ktedonobacteraceae bacterium | reverse complement strand
GCGGTTTCTCATCCTTTTTGCTCACTGCCAAGCACCAAGCAACTGCAAGACCTTACGATATCACCTGAATTGCCATTCTTGCTGCTAAAATAGGACCAAGAATGGCTTTTTCCCCTTTCTGGATTGTGCGAATGGTGAGTTAAAACAATGGCTTCTGCCATGCTTTGAATGATGCAATTGCTGCAATAGTGGCTGGTATAACAGCTATTCCTTTCTCTCCGACAGGCTGCTAGAGGAGAGATTGATAGCTGGATAGGAAAACAGAAAGAGTTCCAGATAAGAGAGGCTCTCATGGATGCATTAATGCTCACACAAAACCAGCTTTTGGCTACCAAATTCCATGTGCCTGTTACATTGGGTCGTCTCATCTCTCGTCCTCGTCTGACCGCTTTGCTCAACGAAAGCTTGAACCGCCCCTTCACACTGGTTTCAGCTCCTGCTGGCTTTGGCAAGACCACGTTACTCTCTACCTGGAGCCAATCGCTGCTCCCAAACCACCCTCGGGTCGCCTGGGTGTCCTTGGAAGAAGAGGACAATGACCCACGACAGTTCTGGACCTATGTTCTGACAGCACTCAAGATGCAGCAGCCGAATCGCTTCACTGAAGTGTTGATGCAGTTGCAATCGCCACAACCTCTACCCATCAAGTATATCTTAGCAGCACTTATTAACCTGCTGGCCGACGGAACAGATGACTTCTTGCTGATCCTAGACGATTATCAGATGATCACTGAGCAGGAGATACACACGATCCTAGCCTATCTGATTGAGCATCTTCCTCCTCAATTGCATATCATCCTAGCAACCCGAGCTGACCCTCCTTTGCCCCTTCCGTTGTTACGAGCAAGTCAGCAGGCCTTGGAAGTGCGCACGGACCAGTTACGCTGTACCGTAGAGGAGACCAGGACCTTCTTTGAGAAAGTGATAGGCATCCAACTGCCTGCTGAAACGATCCAGGAGGTGGCAACTCGCACAGAGGGCTGGCTGGTGGGTCTACAATTGCTCGGGCTTTCCCTGCCAGAGCATGCTAGCTCCCTCACGCTGCTAGAGCGGGCCAGTGGGGATCAGCGCTACATCCTGGATTATTTGACCCAGGAGGTCTTGCAACGACAGTCCCAGGAGGTCCAAGCCTTTCTGCTCTCCACATCCATCCTCGAGCGCCTCAGTGCCTCGCTCTGTGATGCCATCATGGAGCAGTCAGGCAGTCAGCAGATGCTCGAACAGCTCGAGCAAGCCAATTTATTTGTGACCGCCCTTGATAGCAAATGCCAGTGGTATCGCTATCATGCCCTCTTTGCTGAAGCCCTGTCCTATAGGCTGGAACAGAGGCATGCCGATCGTCTATCAAGTTTGCATCACCGGGCCAGTCTCTGGTATGCAGAGCATGACCAGACCACTCAAGCCATTGTGCATGCCTTCAAAGCCCAGCAGTGGAACTGGGCAGCTGATCTGCTCGAGCGCGAGAGTCTGCATTTGACGTCGCTTACGTGGGGAGCAGGTCAACGTGCACTGGTCATGCTCAAAAAGTGGATTGAGCAATTACCAGAGGAGGTCATGCATGCTCGGCCTGCCCTCTGTCTGGCTTGTACTCAGCTGTTATGGACAGTTGCCCACCATACCAAGCTGGATGGCTGGCTTGATGCAGCCGAAGCCAGCCTGAGCGCTTTGCTTCTAACGCAAACACATGAAGATGCCTCGGTCCCGACTCTTGCTCCCCAAGTGTGGCAAGAGCGGGCGAATCGGCTTGGAGAGGTGATCACCTTTCGTGCGGTTGTGCGAAGCCATGAAGAGGATGCACAAGTTGCCCTTCCGCTCTGCCAGCAGGCCCTTGCCCTGCTCTCACCAGACAATTTGGCAGCTCGCGCATTCGTCGCCTGGGCCCAGCTTCGGGCCCTTTATGCATCTCCAACCAACAATGCAGTAGCGGCTATTGAGAGTGGCCTCCAATCCGGCTCCCTTGCCCAAGCGGCAGGAAAGACTGCTCTGACCATTGGTGCAATAGGCGCAACTGTTATGTACATGATAGGAGCAGGGCGGTTGCACGAGGTACAGCAGTTAACCCAGCAAGCGAGGCAACTAGGGACACAGCCAGGAGGACTCGTATCTCCTGACGTATGCTGGCCCGCCATCTGGCAAGCGGAGGTCCTACGCGAGTGGAACAAGCTCGATGCAGCACTAGAGTTGGTAGAAGAGGCTATCTCGCTAAGCTCACAGACTACAACGATTGTATCGATCGGCTATTCACTCTTTGGATACGTCGTACTGATGCGCATCGCTCTATCGCGCGGAGAACTAG
The DNA here is from genome assembly GCA_036501345.1 of Ktedonobacteraceae bacterium. Classification (GTDB taxonomy): domain Bacteria; phylum Chloroflexota; class Ktedonobacteria; order Ktedonobacterales; family Ktedonobacteraceae; genus DASYAN01. The sequence continues at coordinate 5,789 of DASYAN010000316.1, read as the reverse complement.
GCAGAGCAAGCTCTGCTCTCCAGGAGTTTGAACACATCAAGATGCATATGAACCAGCCTCTTGCTCTGCATTATCATTCCCTTTTTACTACGGTTGACCAAGTCCGGCTCTGGTTCGCCTGCGGGGAACGAGATCGCGCCCTACGCTGGGCAGAGGAGCTGGATCTAGGAGCACAGCATAGGGCGCCTTTTGCTCGTGAACGGGAAGAGGTAGCATACGCTCGTGTCCGACTGGCCACACAGCAGCCAGTTCTCGCCCTGGAACGACTGGAGCTTGTGCTCCAGCGAGCGAGAGCAGGCCAACGCTGGGGACATGTGATTGAAATCCGACTCTTACAAGCCCGGGCCCACCAGATGTGTCATGAGATATCGCAGGCTCTGGAGGCCCTCTCCGAGGCAGTCCGATTGGCAGAGCCGGAGGGCTTCATCCGCAGCTTCGTAGAGGAAGGAGCGCCTATGGCGGCTCTGCTCTACAGTCTGCGAGAAGAGCAGCGCAAAGCTGGGGCGACCCCCTATCTTGATACTCTGCTTGCTGCCTTCTCCCAGAAGAGCCAAATGCAAGAACATCGGCTCAAGCAAGCGGCAGGACACACTACATCCCAACCGCATCTGGATCCCTTGAGTGAGCGGGAGCTAGAAGTTCTCCAGCTGCTCGTAGAGGGTGCATCTAACCAGGAGATTGCCCAAGCACTCGTCATTGCTCGCGATACAGTCAAGCGCCATGTCAGCCACATCTTTTCCAAACTGGGTGTGCAGAACCGAATACAGGCAGAGAGGCAAGCACGGGAGCTTAGATTACTAGATGAGATACATTGAGCGTTTTCTTGCATGCTGGATCAATCTAGGGTTGAAGGAGTTTTATACGAAGCCTCTGGATTTCGCCATGGGGAGTCATCACCAACCCAACCTGGTGGCAGCCCCAACTGCACCTATGATCCCTCCAGCCATCACACCAGTCATCCCAACGGTCCTGGTTGCACTTACTCCCAAGAGTTTGGGAATCCTCACTGTAAACCATAAGACTAGCAACGGAGGTAATTGCATCAGTAGGACTCGTATAATCCCATTATCGCCAGCAACCGCTGGGAAGCTGGGCAGAATCACGGGTAAGATCGTAATCAGGAAAAGTTGGACTACCTGAATAAAGAGCACTGCAAGAAATCCCTTCATCCATCGGCTAACTACCTGTTGTCCAAGCCCTCCCGGCAATGCCCAACAGGCAAAGGCCAGGGGACAGGTCAGAATATAGCAATTGAGTAAACCAAGGCGAATGACTGCCTGCAGCCAGAGTACCACCGACAACACTAGTCTGAACAATTCAGCCAGCCGGTTTGCTAGCTCTGCTCCATTAGTGACCCGCGTGGTGAGAGGGGATAAATTGCCGATGACGGGAAGCCATGACATCATCTGATCGCTAAAAAACTTGGTGCCAAGAATGCCAATAAAATCATTGATGGCACATCCCCATCGACTCATAGGCATAACTATGCCCCGATATGAGGTAGAAGGCTCCTGAGCACCTGCAAGCACATACGCGGCCCTCTCTCCGGGGGATAGCCCAGTACCCCATGTAGATCAATGAGCGCCCCACCAATCACGTTAGCAGAACTGATCAGCATAGTGACTAATTGGAAACTCACCCCCACTGCAACAATGCCGAACATCACGCGTGACAGCCCTTCCAGTGCTCCGGCATACCGAATGCAGGAGACTGCTAACAGCATCTGGTAGCCAATCAAAATCAGCATTGGAGTAACTAACACAAAAGCTAGTGCTAACATATAGCTAAAGACTTCCTGGATACTCTGTAGCCCATAGGTATCTGCAGCAAACGTGTGTTCAAAACGGCCTCCAGTTGTAGTACTATCATTGGTGTCTGGATCGCTACTGATGCCTTCTGTACGAGAGCTATTGCCTGATAACCAGTCTCTTGCAATCGCTTTCTCGTTGGGTTTGCCATCAGGTTGATCTGAACAAGGAAACTGCCAGCCTGTTGTGACCTGCGGCACATAATTGCAACTGGCTCCATCCAGGGCAAATCCGATTGGACACAAATCCTTTGTAGTAGGAACACTCAAGATACATTTGGGCTGATTTCCGCCCTCAGCTACTGTCCTGATCCAGTTCTGCTTACAAGGTCCATCCTTTATGAAGCTTCGCTGAGGATCGGGGATAGGATTGATATCGCAAATATGAGTACTAATCCACTCGAGTGGCACCTCATTGCTCGTAAAGGGCTTACAAAAACCCACCTGCCACCTACCACTATTCTGTGGTACATACTCGCAACGAGCATCATCCAGGGTAAAACCTATCGGGCATCCGCCCTTTGCATGAGGAAGAGTCAGCGTGCATTGGATTTGGCCTGTTTGAGTCGTTATCTTGACCCAGTTTGGCTGACAGGGTCCATTTCCCGACTGCTGAGTGAAGGTTTGGTCTGGATTCTCGATAGGATTACCATTATTACACACAATGTCTCGCCACTCAGGTGGGGCTTCTTGGTTTGAAAAACCTTCACAGAGCCCACCAGTATATAAGGTATAGTTGTTATTGTCTGAGGGTCCTGCAGCCATAGCTGGAGTACCAGTCATATTTCCCATAGCGAGATTGAGTAGAAAGGAAATGCACAGGCTTATCAAAACCAATACACATGTGTGACAGGCAAGAGTGAATCGACACTTTATACTCTCTTCCGTCAGATACCTAACGCAATGATGTGCTTTGTGCGGCCACGTATGCAAACAGCTCCCAGCAGTAGCTTGTCGTCTTGCCACTCGCTCCGCTAATGATGAAAAGACGAAAAGATCTTGCACCTTTCCTATTATGTTGGCGGGGTATCGGTCGATAGCCTCTTTCATAGCCCTTTCCCCTTCAAAATTCTTAGAAGCATCTTGTTCTAAGTATGACATTTGTAATAGGGTTACTGACAAACATACTTAATCTTGCCCAATTCACTGGTGCTGTTTGGTCTCACGGTCCCTTCGTTGAGAGATGCACGCACAATGTTAGTCCCTATAGCCGAGAATGTTCCACTTCCACCAACAAAAGCGAAAGTTATAAGATAATCAGGATTGGGCAGCCCAACACTATTATCATAGAAGTCAATCCTGAGATTGGCACTAAAGGTACCATCAGCCTGAAACTGACAGGTTTTATTAGCTGTATCTGGAAAGATCCAATCTACTTCATCACAATAGGGCACATTACCTACCTTAAATGCCATGGGATTCGTACCAGTCAATGTGTCCGTGTTTACGATACAACTCTTCTGTAAAGTTGGCCCTACTGATCCGCGACTACTGCCAGAGCCAGGACTGAACGATGGCGCATTATTTCTCAGGAATGTTTGCAACTCAGACATAAAGATGTCGCTCTGTACTAACTTGGTTTGACCTGGGTCTGCAATTATGTTAGTAACAAGATTCAAACAAGAAGCTCTTGAGATAGTAGGCGGAATAGGAGTACTTGAAGCCGCGCAGAATGAAGGGGCGTCATGAGCAAAAGATGGTGATATAAATATAAAAGTTGAAGCAGTAAGTAAACTTATAATGGATAAATTCACTATTGCTCTTACCAGTAGTTTTCCACTCCTGCCAAGGAAAAAATTCTTCATGGCTATTTCCTCCAAATGCGAATAGGCCAAATAGATTACTCTTGCAATAGCATTACTTACAAGCATACTTGATATTGGCGAGGTTATTGGTGCTATTTGGCTTCACGGTCCCTTCGTTAAGAGATGCACGCACAATGTTGGTCCCTATAGACGAGAATGTTCCGATCCTGCTAACCAAAGCGAAATTTATGAAATAATCAGGCTCTCTATCCTTCCGGATACTGTTGGCGAAATCAGAAGCCCATCTCTTTAAGCTCCTTTTTTGGTAAGCCGCACAAAGGCGGCCTGTCGTGTTTGTGCAGGAGGAACTGCAGACAACCAAGCAGAGATGCGAGCGAAATTGAGAGCAGTCGCGGTGAAAACGTGTTGCAAATGCACTTTGGCCATTCCTTGGTAGCGTGCTTGGCGTAATCCAAACGCACGGATACTTTGGGAGAGTGTCCCCTCAATACCAGCACGTTTGTCATAGGCGGTTTTGAAAGCTTGAGTCCCCTGACGTTGTCGTGCAGCTTGTAAGGCCTGATACTGAGGCTCGGGACGGACCGTGAGAACCCGACGTGGCGAGTCGGATTGGCTTTGGGTACAGTGTGAACGACTCAGACAAGAGCGACAATCCTGCACCGCAAATTTGATTTTGATGACGGGATTGCCTCGTCGATCCTGGGCAGGTGTCCAACTCCTACTCGTTTTGCCTGCCGGACAAGTGGCACACTGATGTTGCCAATCGACGTCGAATTGTGATGCCGCAAAACCAGTGTTTTCCCGCGCTTGCCAGTGATAATCCTCGCGGGTTGGTCCAAAGAGATCCACGTCGTAGTCCTGCCGACTGTTGACCAGTTCCTTGGCATCGACATAGCCTGTATCGACCACATGCTTGTGTGGCAGCAGATCATGAGTAGCTAGAGCTTCATGAATGTGGGGAATAGCCTCATCATCGGATTGAGGGGCAGGGGTAGTTTCGATATGTGTGATCAGGTGTGGTCAGTCGTCATCGCAGGTCTCTGTCAGATGGGCCTTATAGCCAACCGACTGAGTCTCTCGCTTTTGTGCAAAAAGAGCTTCGGGATCATAGGGAGAGTTGATCAATGCTCCAGCAGCCGGAGCATTGGAGAGATCGCGCCAGTGCAGTTCTGCATCCTCCCAATAAAAATTTTGGACCCAGACGCGTCGCAGCGTTTGGACCGCTGGAATCTCACGCAGAAAGACTGGAGCGGCATCCGCATAAAGAGCATCAAGCAATTTCACCCCATCTTTTCCGATGATGATGGCATAGGCTCCACGAGCCTGTTTGCCATCTGGGAGACGATAGTTTTCGACACGGTGCTCGTATCGCTCGATCCAAACCTCTTGCCACTGCTCTTTGAGCCACTCAGGAGCCACCACAGCCAGACTATTCAAGGCTGCCCGAAAGGTTTCTCCAACTCCTTCCACGCGGTTGAGTGAACGGATTTTCGCCAGAACATGCGTCGAGTCGGTACGTTGTTGCCCGCGCATTTTGAGATAGGCCCCGTTCACGTAATTGCATCAAGAAGAGATCGAAGACGAGGAGGTCCTTTTCGTTGCTCAGGAAGCGCTGCCGAAATTCGCTTAAAATACTGTAGTTAAAGCCTGGATCTGAGAGTTCTAATCCTAAAAGATATTTCCAATCCATACGCCCACGAACAGCATCTGCTGCTTGCCGATCAGAGAACCCTTCCCGAAATTGCATCACGCTTACCAATGCCAAGCGCCAAGGCGCTTCTGCTGGTTGACCCTGTCGAGGATACAAGTCCACGAACTGTTCATCCTGGTAGATAGTGCCAAATGTGTCACGTAATTGTAAGTAGATATTCCCTTTGGGATAGGCTGCACGCGCAATACGAGCCGTCTCTTCGGGTACCGCTTCAATGATTTCAGGCTTTAAACACATCTTCTTCTCCTTTTTACAAGTGTAAACCACTTTTCTCTCCATCATGACCTCCATTTTACCAAAAAAACTCCCTTTTTGGCTTCCTCTTTTATTGTTCAGTTTTCCTTCTTCTGACTTCGCCAATAGTATATTCTGAAAACGCCCGAAAAGAGAAAAAAAGCTCCCCCTGTCAGGCCATCATGCCTGTATTCTTTACTGACGCTTGTATTGACCTATCTCTGCTGTTCAGGCAGCTGGTTGCGATGACGGTGTCACCCGATAGCCCATG
>DASYAN010000315.1:0-17468 GCA_036501345.1 Ktedonobacteraceae bacterium | reverse complement strand
GCGGCTCCCTCGCTCTTTTTTGTCTTCCCTTAAACATCCTCTGTTCTACTATTTCACTTTTGAAGGTAAAGGAAACTATACATGAGTAGCAACTCTGTTCAGCAGAGCGAGCTGTGGGAAGTTTCGCGTCAGTTGGTTGGTTTTAATACCGTTAGTGCATATAGTAATGTAGATGCCGCTGAATACATTGCCAACTTGCTTGAAGATAGCGGTTTTGTGGTTCAACTCTTCAAGGAGACTATCCAAGATGTTGAGAAGGCAATGGTGCTTGCCTGGGCCGGCCCAAAAGTTCCTGGCGGGCTGATTATTTCGGGGCATATCGATGTTGTACCATTCGATGGGCAGCCAGGATGGACGTCAGACCCGTTAGTGATGCGCACAGATGGCCAACGAATTTTTGGACGTGGGGTTACTGACATGAAAGTCTTCTTGGCTCAGGCCATTCTTGCAGCAAAACGCCATCCTCTGAACAAGCTCCAAAAACCATTGATATATATTTTTACCTGCGATGAGGAAATTGCTGGTCGGGGAGCTGAGCGCTTGATCAATGCTATTCCTCACATCTTTGATACTTACCCGCTGCCATCAGTAGCTCTGATTGGTGAACCAACCAATTTTGACATCTTTCCTGCTCATAAAGGCTATGCGGTGTTCGACATTTGTATTCGTGGCAAGGGAGGACATAGTAGTGCTCCCAACAATGGCCTGAACTCAATTGAGAAGATGGCAGAAGTTATTCAACTGCTTCAAAAGACAAATAGTACTTTCCTGGAGCAGACCTCACCAGAGAACACACTCCTTTTTCCAGAGTCCCCCTCATCGGTTTTCAATTGTGCAGTGATCAGTGGTGGGCTTGCGGCCAATATGATTCCTGAAGCTTGTCGCCTTACTGTGAGCATCCGGGTTGCACCAGGGGACCAGGTTGAGGAAGTACTGATGCAGTTGCAGGAAAGGATTGAAAATGACATTGCAAAGTCGATGAAGGCTGTTGGACCGGAATATGGTGTCTTTATTGAAAATATGATAATGACACCGCCGCTGCGCTCTCCTACAGACGGTGCGTTTTGTCATTTACTCTCTCGGGTCATGGACAAGCGTGTAGACCGAGGTGCTCCCTATGCAACTGATGGCGGACAATTTCAACGGATTGGCATCAGCTCGTACATCTGTGGCCCTGGCTTGCTCGAAGAGGCACATCAGCCAAATGAGAGCATCCCTATCACCAATTTTTTCACTGGTCTCGACAAAGTTGAACAAATTATCTATGAATGGTGCATTGCTTCAAAACAACAGTGATTATCCAGGCTTGGTATCAATGAAGCGTGCGATACTATTCAACTTAGCTTGAGGCTGCGGGTTTGTAGGCTGCACAACGGTAAAATTATCTATATTAAGACCGGAAAAGCCTGTCGGGGCGGCAATCACAATGACTGCCCCAGCAGCCGCTTGCCTGGCAGAATTACTAGCTGGAGAGTTGCCACCAGAATTGGCATCGTTAAACATATTGATTTTGGTGACAGTTGGAACGCTAGCGATTGACTCCAGTTGAGCTTGATTGACGCGTCCGTCGTCGCAACCAAATATGGTGACTGACTTGAAGGTGGTAAGACGAAGAAACGTACCAGTGCCGACATTGAGAGGTCGTTCAACGATGCACTCAGCACTACCACCGTCGCTAACAATTGGAAAGCCATTTTGTGGGCCAACAATACGAGTGGGCTTACCATCCTTCGTAACGCCTTGTTTACTTGCAATGATCTGATGAGATTCATGTGTCGTGCGATCTTGAAGGAAAAATTTGTCGATGCCGTTGTTATGGAGGTTTGATTCGATGTAGACGTAAATGCTATCTCCAACAGCTATCTTTTTATTAAATCGGATCGGTTGTACCACAAGGGCATCAGCAATCTCCCACCAAAGGCTATTGCATTGTACGTTACGTGTACAGTTACCAGTACAGGAGTTAGAATTAAGGCAAGCATCCATTCCTGCTTGTACTAATACTGCATTGTTTGCTCCTTGAGTTGGGTTAGTTGGATCTACCACATTTGGGTCTCCGCCTAAGCCGCACCATGCGCTTACGTCTCCTGCTGATTTAATAGGTGGTACCTTAAAGGAGCATTGTGATTTCTTAAATGAGCCGAGTGGGGCTGTAGATTCATAGCCTGACCAATTACTACTAAAAGTGGTGGAGGGAACCGCACTGGCAGCTGCATGCGTGCTAGGTATCGCAGTAGGTAGACCCACGAGTGCAAAAAGCAGCACAAGAGCACCAGATAGGTATTTTATGCTCTTGACGAGTCGATATGGCTGTATCATGGATCTCCTCCATAACAAAGTTGTAAAAGATCATCGCAGTTAATGTGGCGGAAGAGCCACATTAACTGCCTGTCAGCTCAAAAATTCCACAGCTTTGAGCTCCAAGCTTCAGGTTGTCATCGGACAGTACTGTTGTACTGATATGGGTACGTCCACTCTGTTGGACGTCAAATCGCTTTCAGACTGCTAGGGATCACTTTGCCTTAGTAAAGGCCAGTTCTGGTGATCCGCAATGAGTCTCTGAAAGCGATAAGTATTACAACCTAAGCGTACCCAATGTAGAGATTGATTGCTAGGGGGAAAGAGGGACAGTTTAATGACTTTAACGACTAATAATGTCCACTTGATAAACATTACTTACAGGGGCATTGCAGTGGCACTTGTTTGAAGAGAGGGAATGGTAAGCACATGGCAAAGTAGAGTTACTCTACTCTTTCCTGAGTCGTTTCCTAAATAGCACCAGAAGAGGAAATGTCTGTAAATGGGTCCCTAGAAAGAACTCTGCTCGATGACACAGAAAATAGCCTATCTTGACTGCCATTCAGGGGTCAGCGGCGACATGCTGCTGGGAGCATTCCTGGATGTCGGCCTCTCGCTAGAAATACTGAAGCAGGCGCTAGCTGTGCTGCCAATGGAGGGATACGAACTCAAACTGAGTCCCTTTGGCGATTATGGTATCACTGGTTCGCGCTTTGAGGTCTTGCTAGCTGAGCAGGAACAGCCAGAGCGCAGCTTCACAGCGATTGCTACACTGCTTCAATCTTCGTCTCTGCCAAATACAGTTATTGAGAGGGCCATTGGCATCTTCCGCACACTGGGTGAGGCGGAAGCTGTAATACATGGTGTTCCCCTTGACAAGATTCACTTTCACGAAGTTGGAGCTGTCGATGCCATTGTGGATATTGTAGGCACCGTGATTGCCCTTGAGACACTAGGAATCACGCAGTTGTATGCCTCGCCACTGCCCTTGACACGCGGCCACTTGCGTATGGCTCACGGATTTATGCCCATCCCAGCTCCGGCAACATTAGAGATTCTCAGCCAAGTCAAAGCACCCTGGCTCCCCTGTCCACTCGAAGGAGAATTGGTGACACCGACAGGAGCTGCCATCCTGGCGACTCTGGCCCGTTTCGAAACTCCAGCCATCGCCATCGAGCAGGTCGGCTATGGTTTTGGCAAGAAACGCATCATCTGGCCCAACTGCCTGCGTGCCTGCATTGGTGAAGCTTATGGCTATATTAGATCCAATGATGATTTTGAGCATGATGATGACGTGTATCACCATCATGAGCATAAACACAGTTATGCTCATAGATAGTGGAATGGCACATGCCATTCCTTTAGCCATTGGCGTGTCAGATGTTCGCGTACGTGGATAGTTGCATGGTCATGATACACGCGGATGGCGAAACTTGTTACCACATCGGGTTCATCAGGAATGTAGCTGAGTGATTGATGATCGGGACTCAGGCGCGGTCCTTTACTTTTACCTGTATACCAGGGTGACATCAGGTTAACAAAGGTGAGAGGATGCTCACCAAGCTTTTCGGTCAGCACAAGGTTGGGTGCTTCCCAGCCAGAATGGGTGTGTCCGCTGATATAGAGAAATGCGTTGCGGTGGCGAGCTAAGATGGCTCGCACCTCTTGTGAATTGTCAGGCGAGAAGAAGTTTTGTAGCGAGTTGTAGTCCCGATGCTGTTCGGGGTCACGGTCCAGGACGGTGTTATAAAGTGGGCAATGGAGGAAGATGACTGCCAACCGATCTGCGTTAGCTGTCAGCGTCTCGTCCAGGAATGCCAGTGTTTCCTGGGAGATGTAGATATGCTTTGGGTCGGCTAACGTGGCAGGATTAGGATAGTCGAGCATAATGCACACAACTTTGCCTGCTTGCCAGCTATAACGGATCGGTTTATCCCATATATCAGTGAATGTCTGTACCAGAGCTGTGGGCTCTTCATCGAGAATGTGGTACTCATGGTTACCAATGCCGGGATAAAAGGCAACATTGCCTAGCTGCTTTGCCAGGGATACTTTGGCAACTTGATAATTCTCCACTGTGCCTGTCTCGACTAGATCGCCTGGCGAGACACAGAAAGCGGGTATTCCCTCTTGCAGCCAGATCTCATGCAAATCCTCAAATAGAGGAGCAAGACGCTGAGTGTGAAACTCATTCCATGCTGGGATAGCGCGGTAGTGCATATCGCCAATCGCCCAGAAATATAGCAATTCGCGCTGATTGGCATTGTCGAATGATAGATGGTTATTCATAAGCTTTCCTTTTTATTTAGAGACACGAATAGAACCCACTTTCACAGTCGTTTCCCACCATTCTTTTTCTGTCTCACGTTTTCCATCAATAGGGGTAAGGTTTTTAGATATTGATTATGAGACAATATATGAGTTTCGTCAACCGATGACAAAAGGACCTTTCCTTAGGCTTTAACGCAAGCTTTGCACTCCATCGTTCCTAATGAGGCATATCATATTGGAGATGAGTATTGGACAATGTGCCCACATCTCTGATGTAAAGTTGTGCTCTTGCAGTTAAGGATAGCGAATGTGAGCGGTTTTCTCCAGGACATGAGGGAACAACTTGAGGAAAAAAGGGAACAACTTCAAAGGAACAGAGTCAGTAGCCTCCTGACTCTGTTCCTTTATTCATTCATTGTGTCCGCTTTTATGGTTGTATCTGCTTTGACTATGAAGCCTAGCCGTGAGTGCGGAAGATTTTCACACGGCGATAGGGTTCTTTCCCACGGCTGCGTGAGAGCAAGTTATAGCGGGTTGCCATTTGATGCTGCAAACGCCGGATATATGCGTTCGCAGGAGGCAGTTCCGCTGTAGTTAGGCCCTTGTTTAAAACCTGATGAATAGCATCCTCTGTCTCCAGTAATGCTTGCTTCGTTGGGTCATCAAATGTAACTTCACCGTTAGCATCAGCACTATCAACTTCATTATCAACAGGCATGGCAGGATATTCAGGAATATCGAAAATGCGTGCCAGGGCATGTTGTATCTGAGCAATAGTATTATTTTTCAGAATAATGATCAATTTACGAGCTTGCTCCGCTTGCTGTAATTGATCGGGCTGGCGGCGATAGTAGTTTTTGAGCGTAATCACAGCATCAGCTTCGCGTTCATTGTTGGTCACGATCACAGGCACACGCAACTGGCGGGCCGACTCAGCTAGGCGATCGCGATTGACTCCGAACGGATATAGGCGTAACGTTCTCAGGCTTGGCATCTCTGTTACAGGTCTGGCTGCCTGGTAGATACCTTCAGCTATGGGAGTGATGGGCTGGCTGGAAGCAAGCATAGCCGTTGCCGCAGGACCTGTTCCGGTAGGTGCCAGTGCCTGGACTGATGGAACTAGCTGAGTAGGAGGCTGATTGCGACCTCGCAGATGGTTATCGCGGACATGCCCATTGCGCGGAACCTGACGCAGATTCTCCGTCCCGCCTCGCTCAGAACGACTGAACATATTCGTTGTAAAACCCTGTTGACGCCCAGCGCCTAGACTGCCCGAACCCCAGGTTGGTACTTCCATGCCGCTTGCTGCAACACGGCGGCTGGAAAGCTCACCTGTCTCTTCATTGCGCGTACGCTCTTCCGCTGCAACAGGCAGGCCACGAAGCATGCTGTCCACGGTGTCGGCAACATCGCGGTGCACGGTTACCTCTTCCCAACTCTGCTGTTCAACCACCACCTCAAAGGTGGGAGGCGCTTTACGCTCCAGAATACTTTTCTGAGTATGGCGTCGTCTGGCTTCTTCATCACCTAATGTGACAGTTTGAATGCCTCCAACTAGATCTGAAAGTGTTGGGTTCATCAACAAATTGCCAAGCGAGTTTCCATGAGCCGTTGCAACCAGTTGCACGCCACGTTCTGCGATCGTACGTGCCGCTGCAGCTTCCAGCTCAGTGCCAATCTCATCAATAACGATGACTTGCGGCATATGGTTCTCCACAGCCTCAATCATTACAGCGTGTTGTTCTGCAGTACGTGCGACCTGCATGCGGCGTGCACGGCCGATACCAGGATGGGGAATATCACCATCTCCTGCAATCTCGTTAGAGGTATCAACCACTACCACTCGTTTATTGGCCTCATCTGCAAGAACACGAGCAATTTCACGCAGCAGGGTGGTTTTGCCCACACCTGGACGCCCAAGAATTAAGATGGATTGGCCCTGTTCGACAATATCACGGATCAGGGCAATACTGCCAAGCACCGCTCGACCAATACGGCAGGTTAAGCCGACGACTCTCCCTTTACGGTTGCGCATAGCACTAATACGATGCAGTGTCCGTTCAATACCTGCGCGATTATCGTCGCCGAATTCCCCAATACGTTCAACTACATATTCCAGATCGGCGTAGGTCACTGGTGACTTACTAAGGATCACCTCCCCTTCTGGGAAACGGCCCTCGGCAAGACGTCCAAGGTCCAGTACGATCTCCAGCAGTTCGCTTCGGTTATCGAGCCGATTGACCGCATCGTGGATATCTGGCGGTAATGAAGCCAGCAGAGCCTCCAGATCGTCAGTGATCACATGTTGCATAGGCAGTTTTATCACCTCATTATTTTTTGGCGAGAATTGACCGTCCCCAGGCCTTTCAAGCCATAAACCGCTCCTCGTTGTTCTAGTAGGGGGACTGTGCTATGCCTCGTAGCCAGTAAAGCTACGTGTCGCACCAGCAGTACCTTGGCAGAGGTCTGCTCAAATCCACTATTACGTAAAGCGGTAGTAACAAAAGAATCGTACTCTCGCACCAGGCAATAAATGCGACGTACGCCCGTCTCCAAGAGTCTGCTGATGCCGAAACGCACAAGCGGTTCCGCCAATTCAGCATGTTCAGGGTGGACAAAAAGTGAGATGCGATGGGGTACCGAGCCATAACCTCGGCAGAGCCTCATCCAGGCCCCTAAACGCACTCCGACGTCACATATATAATTCTCGCTGCCCTTGGCCAATATGGAAGGTAGAGATTGTAGTGACCCAACATAGAGCTTGGCCAACTCCTCGCTATTTTCTATCAGTTCGGCCGCCAGAACCCGCTGTGGGGTGACCGAGCGGTAGAGTTGATAGAGTCCCCACGCATGGTGACGATTCCACCAGCGTAACGAAGCAAGCTCGGGATCAGCCTGTGCACGCTTGAATCCTGAAAGCGAACAATCAGGATCGTAAACGTAGGTCAACTCGCGAGCATAGCGCTGAAATCCGGCACGTTGGAAAAGCTCTATTTCTGGTATTTCGTCCTCTACCCTGGCAAAAATGCGCAGGATACCATGGGTCGCGGCCATCTCTAGCGTATATTCCAGTAGAGCCGTTAGAACCTCTTCATTGGATAGATGGTGATTAGCCATTGAAGCCAAGTAAGAGAGCTCCCAGGTAGTATGAGCAGGACGCTCACGTACCTGAGCAAAGCCCAGAATATGCCAGTGATCTTCGCAAATCCATGTACGGGCAGCAGGATGCAGTGGAAGAATTTTTCGTAGAATAGGAGGCGGAGGTAGAACATTCTCCACCGGCTCCAGCCAGCACACAAAATTAGCTAGTTCGTGTTGCTTGCTGCGAGCACGATGGTCAATAGCATAGATGATTCCCGGCAGATCGACGTATAATACCGGTCGTATCATCCAGTACTCCTGCATCGTGTAGGGACGCTACCAGGTAACCTTGGAATGGCCCCTAGTTGATGACGCTCTGTGCTATGCGGAGAAAGTATTGGTGAAAACGTGGATCTCCTGATACCTCAGGGTGAAACGCAGTGCCTAACAGGGTTCCTTCACGGACGGCAACGATGGTACCATCGTCGAGCGTTGCCAGCACCTCCACCTCTGGACCAACCGTTTCTACGGAAGGGCCGCGAATGAAGAATGCGTGGAATGGCGCTTCTCCCAGAGCGGGCACTGATAAATCGGCCTCAAAACTTTCCCGCTGACTGCCAAATGCGTTACGGCGGACTCGAATGTCCATGCTGGCTAACAGTGGTTGACCAGCAAGTGCATTATCCGTCTCCTTGGCTAACAAGATCAAACCTGCGCATGTTCCCCAAACGGGAACCCCCTCCAGGATTTTCCGTTGTAGTATATCCCGGAGGCCATAGATGACCATCAGTTTGCCAATGGTCGTACTCTCACCACCTGGAATTATTATACCATGTATTTCTTCCAGATGCTCGGGGAGTCGGATAGCAATACCATTGACTCCCAAACTTGCTAGCATTTTCAGATGGGCTTCAAAATCACCCTGTAATGCTAATACGCCGATGCGTGGAGCAAAGTTGTATTTTTGCATGCCCTCTTGTCTACCAAAGATTATTTCTTTCCTATCAAATGATCATACTCGCCATGGTGCCCTATCCAATACCAGATAATCTCGTCCCCTTCCATACGCCCTAGAGCACGATAATCACTCCCAATACGAACAGAATATCTTGCTCTTGGTGAGTTGACGCATTTAAAATGCAAACCTGGGTGGCGTGGATTCTCTTTGAAATGACTAAATGCTTCCTTTGCCTGTTTTTGCACATGAAAAGGGAGTTTCTCAAGAAGTTTCATGAACCCGTGAGTGCGTTGGCTCTTCACAACCCGTCAAAGCCTCCCTCCTCGGTTTCTCCTGCTAGATACTCTGTGAGAGCCTCATCTTCAAGTTTCTCCAAGAGTGTTCCCTCCGTGGGGAGTGCAAACAGCTCATCCCATTTTCGCTCGTCTTCACGCTCATCAAGCACTTTTTGCACAGTAATAAGCTTTTCCTGGATAGAGCCAAGCACTCCCTGGAGAGCAGCTATCATAGCCTGTAGTTGGTCATTGGTCATTTCTTCGAGTTGATCTGTAACCATCATCTTATTCTCCTTTGCTTGACTATCGCTATTATAGCATATGCGTGCGTTGCTTGGAATGGCCACGTTTGCACTTGGTATTTCTCGTTACCAACCTCGACGTGCCATCAACTCTTGCTCAGATAGCGTATCCAGGTTAATACCGACCATGGGCTCGCCCAGGTTCTTGGATACTTCTGCCAGAATGCCTGGATCCTGGTAATGGGTTGTGGCGCGTACGATAGCCTTGGCACGTGCCAGCGGATTGCCTGATTTGAAAATGCCAGAGCCAACGAAGATACCTTCTGCGCCCAATCGCATCATTAATGCAGCATCGGCAGGAGTTGCGACTCCACCAGCTGAGAAGTTCACCACGGGCAGTTTTCCTGTGCGTGCGATCTCACGAACCAGTTCGTAAGGTGCGCCCAGATTCTTGGCCTCAGTCATCAACTCTTCTTCTGGGAGTGCCTGTAGGTGCCGGATACCATCCATAATGGCTCGCATATGGCGCACAGCCTCTACAATATTGCCAGTGCCAGCCTCACCCTTGGTACGCATCATCGCAGCACCTTCACCGATACGGCGCAATGCCTCACCCAGATCGCGTGCACCACACACAAAGGGTACGGAGAACAGGCGCTTGTTGACGTGAAAACGCTCGTCTGCGGGTGTCAGTACTTCAGATTCGTCGATACAGTCTACACCGATCGCTTGCAAAATCTCAGCCTCGACGAAGTGACCAATACGGCACTTAGCCATCACAGGAATAGTAACGGCCTCTTTGATCTGAATAATTAGCTCAGGATCGCTCATGCGTGAAACGCCGCCCTGAGCACGAATATCGGCTGGCACACGTTCCAGAGCCATCACGGCACTTGCTCCGGCCTCCTCGGCAATTCTGGCCTGCTCTGCATTGACGACGTCGCAGATGACTCCACCTTTGAGCATTTCTGGAAAACTACGCTTGACTTGTACTGTTGCGGTTTGCTTATCCATAACTGTTTATCTGCCTTTCAAAAAGCATCTATACGTATTCTTTACATACACATATTCAGGACTATAGATCTCTCCCTGGCACGCATATCTACTGTGTGGTGGATCCTTTCTCTTATTAGAATTTTACCACATGGTAGAGCGAGGGGGCTACCACCAAGATGCTGTCACACTTTGATACCCACCCAAATCTCCAGGGTCACTAGCTATTCAGCATAAAGAAGCGATATAGTTAGGAGAGATAATAATTTATCTTGGGGGAGTTATATGGTCTCTATTAATGGAGGGTTGCTCGCGCTCATCATTTTCCTGGGCATTTGTGCCTGTGGGCTAGCACTGTTTGGTATCTCTAACATTCGCTCGGGTTTGCGCGGAAGTTCGCAGGAACACGTAATCAAAGTGTCGGCAGCTTGGTATAAACAGCCAAAAGTATTATTCGGCGTCAATAATATCGTTTTCGCATTGATACTCGTGTTTGTATTGTTGCTTATCCTGCTGGCAAATCAGACAGCTCGGTACATTGTGGTAGGACTGATCGCATTTACGCTTATTGTTAGCATTGTGCTAGTTATACTCACTATGAAAGCCGCAATTGGTGCTGTACAGCATATGTCGCGTCAGCAAAAGCAAGAGAAAGATGAGAAAGAGTAGGAAAAAGATATGCCTAGCGATCAAGTATTACATGTGAATATACCTACCCCCTCAGGACATCTGGAAGGGATTCTTAAACCAGGGGAAGAGGGTTCACAAGCTGCTTATGTTGGACTCGTTTGCCACCCGCATCCACTCTATGGTGGGACGATGCATAATAAAGTTGTTTTTAAGACGGCACAGACCCTGCAGATACTCGGCATTCCAGCATTGCGCTTCAATTTTCGCGGTGTCGGACACAGCACTGGCATTTATGATGAGGGGCGAGGTGAAATGGATGATGTACGGTATGCATTGGAGTTTCTCAGCCGACGCTATCCCGGCGTACCTGTGCTTGTTGCTGGCTTCTCCTTCGGCTCCTGGGTAGGGCTACGTGTCGCTGCTACCGATGATCGTGCGCAGGCTATGATTGGACTCGGAGTGCCTGCTCGCTCGTTTGGTGGGAATACCCTGCAGGACTGCCATAAGCCTAAGCTCTTTATACATGGTTCAGAAGATGATACTGCGTCTTATGCCCAAGCAAAGGATTGGTTTGAACAGGTACCTGCACCGAAAAGTATGATTCTGATCCAGGGGGCAGACCATTTCTTCCAGAATCATCTGGAAGAGTTACAGCGGATTATCACCGAGTTTGTGCATTTGCTTGATGGCACAAAATATGTCGCGTAGGGAAAAATGAAGAGGCTGAGGCAATCCAGTCTAAACGACTCAGGAAAAGTCAGTCAGCCGGATCTACTACCTTGGATGGCTGACTGACTTCTGCATTTGCCAGCCGCTGAAAAAAAATGCTACAATAAAAATATCCCTTTGGATGCAAAATACCATGGGTATGCTATTTCCTTCCCTTAGATCATAGTCCAACCAGGAAGCAGAAATTGTGACATCATATCAGGTTGAGGTACGAGCAATTGGAGAGCAGCACGATGTGCATGCTCACCAGCTTATTCGTGAAATATTACAACTACCCAAAAAACGTCTACCATCGCTCGCCAATAGTTCCGCCAGCATATCTCAGCGTATCCTTCACACCGCTCAACTCTATCTCCTCAGCGGAAACCTCTCTACCTCTCAAGTGGAGCAACTCACGCGGGAGTTATTAGTTGATCCGGTGGTACAGGAAGCAGCTATTATGGCTAGCGAAGTAGCGCAGCCAGTAGTAGTACAAGCGTCGACAGGTCACATCGTCGACGTTTTCTTTCATGCTGGGGTCACCGATACGCTAGCAGAGAGTGTACAGGCGGGTGCTCAGATGCTCGGTATTAGTGGATTGGAACATGTCGAGACGGGACGACGTTACATACTCGACAATCGTCTGAGCGAGGATGATGTTCATGCTATTGCTCAGGCTCTGTTCTACAATCCCGTTATTCAAGAATATGTCTTCTATTCCAACGGACGTTTCCAAGAATGTGGGGGAGACAGCGGACGCGATACCCGGAGGGCACAGGGTAAATCGGGTCCCTATAACTCGGGCAACCCTGTGCCCTCCGGGTATGAATTGCCGGGTGATTCAACGAGCGATTTATCGCCATCGGTAGAGGCCCAATTCACCGTGTGCCCTCCGGGTATTGCGCCTGCCCTTCCCACGCGTACTATTTTTATTTCGGGCATGAATGATGAACAATTGCTTGAAGTGAGCAAGGCTGGTCTACTCTCGTTGGATTTGGAGGAGATGCGCACTATTCAGCAGCACTACAAATCCCAGGAACGCGAACCCACCGATGTTGAATTGGAGACGCTAGCTCAAACTTGGTCAGAGCACTGCTCACATAAGACCTTCAAGGCCACTATCGATTACCGAGAAGTAGACGAGAAGGGCCATGTCATTGAAACCGAGACTATTCATGGCCTGCTGAAACGCTATATTATGCGTGCGACAGAACAGATTAGACCGGCATGGTTGGTATCAGCTTTTAGTGATAACGCTGGCATTATTCGTTTGACCGCTAGTCAGGATATTGCCTTCAAGGTCGAAACTCATAATCATCCGTCGGCTATCGAGCCATTTGGTGGAGCGAACACAGGTATTGGTGGTGTCATTCGCGACGTACTTGGGGTTTCCGCCCAGCCGATTGCTTGCTCAGATATACTCTGCTTCGGGCCACAAGAGACTTCCGCAGATGAGTTGCCCTCTGGAGTATTTCCTCCGCGCCGCATCGCTAGTGGAGTTGTCAATGGCATCCGTGATTATGGCAATAAGATGGGCATTCCCACGGTCAACGGAGCTATTCTCTACCACCCAGGTTATATTTTTAATCCCCTTGTCTTTTGTGGCTGCCTGGGCGTTCTGCCTCATGGGAGTCATCCCAGTCAGGTTGAGTCAGGTGACCTAATTGTCTGTTTAGGCGGACGCACCGGACGTGATGGCGTGCATGGTGCCACCTTCTCTTCCGGTGAAATGAGCCTGGAGATCAATAAACAAGCTGGTGCCGCTGTCCAGATCGGAGCTCCGATCACTGAAAAGAAGGTCACCGATGTGATTATTCAGGCCCGTGATCGCAAGCTCTATCACGCTATTACCGACTGTGGAGCTGGTGGCTTCTCCTCGGCCATCGGTGAAATGGGGGCAAGAACAGGTGCACGTGTCGAGCTGGAGAAGGCTCCATTGAAATACCAGGGTCTGGCTCCATGGGAAATCTGGCTCTCGGAAGCCCAGGAACGTATGATCCTTGCTGTGCCACCTGCAGCTCTTAATGAATTACTAGAAATCTGTGCCATCGAAGAAGTAGAGGCCAGCGTCCTTGGCTCTTTCACAAACGATCACCGCCTGAAAATCACCTATCATAGCCAAATCGTTGCTGATATGGATATGACCTTCCTCCATAATGGCATTCCCCGTAAACATTTAGAGGCTATCTGGACACGTGTTGAACCTTCAGCGACTAGTCCTACATCTACATCTGCCAGCGTGATGCAGGCACTTCAGAGCTCATTAGCTCCAACCTTACTTGCTCTCTTGCGCCATCCCAATATTGCTTCGAAAGAGGATGTGGTGCGGCGCTATGACCACGAGGTGCAGGGCGCAACAGTGCTCAAGCCACTAGTGGGACGTTCGGGCAATGGACCAGGCGATGCCGCAGTCCTGCAGCCGTTGATCGATGGTAGTCAGCCTAGCACCGGTATTGTGCTCTCCAATGGCATTAATCCGTTGTATGGCAAGATTGACCCATATCACATGGCGATGAATGCTGTCGATGAGGCACTGCGCAATCTCACTGCTGTTGGCGGTGACGTGAACCATGCTGCCATTCTAGACAACTTTTGCTGGGGTAATCCCAATGATCCCGAGCAACTGGGTATGCTGGTACGTGCAGCTAAAGGCTGTCATGACGCTGCTCTCGCTTTTAAAACACCCTTCATTTCAGGCAAAGATAGCCTGAACAATGAATACCGTACCGATGGACGTCGCTTACCAGTCCTCCCAACTCTGCTGATATCGGCGGTTAGTGTGATCGAGGATGCATCCCGTACCATTGATATGTCGCTCAAGATTCCAGGCAACCTGCTCTACCTGATTGGGGCAACCCGTAATGAGCTAGCAGGTTCGTATTATGCCGAAGTGATAGATCCCGACTCGTTCGATCATCTCTTCCGGCATGCCGAGGTGCCAAAGGTCGACACAGCTAAGGCACATATGACCATGAAAGCACTCGGGGAAGCCATCCGTCAGGGTCTGGTACGTGCCTGTCAGGATCTTTCGGAAGGTGGTCTAGCCCTTGCGGCGGCGGAAATGTCGCTAGCAGGCCAACTTGGTGCCACGCTTAATCTGGAACACATCACCGTCAAAGGAGTTCCGACCATTCATCCCAATGAGGAAACCATCGTGCGACTCTTTAGTGAGACACCATCGCGCTTCCTAGTGGAGATCACGCCGGAGCAATTCGGTACGTTCGAGAAGTACATGATGGCAAGTGGTGTCGAGGATATCACCTACATTGGTGCAGTTAACAATAGTTCTCGTTTTATTGTGCATAGTGGTGAAGAAGCAGAGCTAATAAATATAAGTGTAGAGGAGTTGCAAGAAGCTTGGAAGGGGGGACGGGCATCATGAGTGTGCTACGAGCATTGGTTTTGCGAGCCCCAGGCATCAATTGTGACCGCGAGACTGCGCAGGTCTGCCGTCTGGTCGGCTTCGAGACCGATCTAGTCCATATCAATCAGCTTATTAAGGCTCCCGATAGCTTATTGGACTACCAATTCCTGCTAATTCCTGGCGGATTCTCCTATGGGGATGATCTGGGAGCTGGTACACTGCTAGCCAAGAATCTGACCATACACCTCGGCGACCAGTTGAGCCGTTTTATTAGTGAGGGACGTCCCGTATTAGGCATCTGCAATGGCTTCCAGGTATTGATACGTGCAGGATTATTGCCTGGATATCCCGAGGCTAGATTGCGTGCGACACTGACCGAGAATGCTTTAGCAATGTTTGAATGTCGCTGGATAAGCATGGCGGTACAACCCGGTCCCTGTATTTTCACACGCGGTATCGAGCGGCCACTTGAAATGCCAGTAGCTCATGGAGAAGGCCAGTTTGTCTTGGAAGACGCATCCCTGGTTGATCGTTTACTGGCAAATGGGCAGGTGCCGCTGGTCTACACAGCGTCGGATGGCAATATCACTCAGTCGGTTGCCTATCCTGCCAATCCCAATGGATCGCTTAGTAACATTGCAGGTGTATGTAATGCGCGAGGTAATGTCCTTGGCCTGATGCCACACCCCGAGCGTTTCATCACAATGCTGCAACATCCACAGCGGCGAAGTTTAGCAGGCAGACAGGCAGATGGTCTCCTGATATTCAAGAACGCGTACGAATATACCCTGCAATCTCTGAACAATTCACCACAAAAAACACAACAAAATCCCTCCAGCGATTTATCGCCCGAGAATGTAGGGACCCCGAGGGGTGGCGGGCGCAATACCCAAAGGGCACACGGTGAATTAGGCCCCTACACTCGGGCAACCGTGTGCCCTCCGGGTATGAATTGCCGGGTAGATGTTGAGGGAATAGTGGACACAACGGCCTGCACGTCTGCCTCTTATGCCGATAGTGGAGTTGATGTTGCTGCAGGTGAGAAAGCCGTCAGGTTAATGAAAGATGCTGTGCGTGCAACTCAGGGACCAGAAGTTCTCGCTGGTATTGGAGCTTTTGCTGGTGTGTTCAGTGCAAAAGCCCTTCAGAAGATGCGTCGGCCTGTTCTTGTCTCTTCTACCGATGGAGTGGGAACCAAGACGTTGATTGCGGCACAGGCTGAGCGCTACGATACCATCGGCTATGATCTGCTCAATCACTCCATCAATGATTTGCTTATGCAAGGTGCCCGGCCGCTCTTCTTTATGGACTATATTGCAATGGGCAAGCTTGATCCCGTCCATGCAGCGACGATTGTCAAGGGCATTGCCAACGCCTGTCGTGAGTCTGGCTGTGCACTTCTTGGCGGCGAGACGGCGGAAATGCCCGATGTCTATCTACCTGGAGCTTTTGATCTTGCAGGCACAATCGTAGGTGTTGCAGAAGAAGATGAGATTGTCAATGGCTCGACAATCAGTGCTGGTGATGTCATCCTGGGTTTACCTTCCAACGGGCTACATACCAATGGCTACTCGCTAGTACGACGAGTGTTTGCCCCCTATGCCCTCGATACTGTTTTCCCTGAACTGGGTGAGCCACTGGTTGATGCGCTGTTGCAACCTCACCGTAGCTATCTACGCGAGATCACACAACTACGCGACTATCTGGCTGACCGAGGACGATACATTAAAGGTATGGCACATATTACTGGCGGTGGCTTCGAAGGCAATATATCGCGTATCTTGCCACCCGGCATGCAGGCAGTCGTCGAAACTAATACATGGAGTGTACCACCGCTTTTCCAGCTTATTGGACGCTTGGGCAAGGTGCCGCAAGCCGAACTCTATCGCGCTCTTAACATGGGTATAGGCGTAGTGATGGTGCTTTCGCCTAAGAGTGCTCTAGAGGCACGCTGTGTCCTTCCCGAACTGCTAACTATTGGAACGATTGTAGAGGGGGAAGGTGTGGAAAAAGTATTTATTAATATTCAAGGATGTGAGGTAGCAAGTGATGACACAAATTCCTGATTTTGACTCAATCAAACAGATTAACCCTTACAATGTGGAATACTGGTCAGCTCGTGACCTTATGCCTCTTTTGGGATATCGACAGTGGAGACGTTTTGATGATGCCATTCAACGAGCCATGACCTCCTGCGAGCAGAGTGGAAACATAGTCGATCAACATTTTGCCGATGCTGGCAAAACATCGCCTATGCCACATGGGGGCGCCAAAGCCAAGGCCGATTACAATCTTTCACGCTTTGCCTGCTATCTCATAGACCAAAACGGCGACCCTAGAAAGTCAGAAATTGCTGCAGCCCAGGCCTATTTTGCGGTATCTACCCGTGTCAATGAGATACATCAACTCAGAGAAGAGCAGAGGGCTCGCTTGGAAAAGCGTCTCGAAGTCTCTGAAAGTTTCAAAGCACTCGATAAGGCTGCTCAGATTGCAGGTGTCCAATCCGCATCCTTTGGTATTTTCATCGATGCTGGCTATGTTGGCCTTTATCGACACTCTCTTCAAGAGCTAAAGGAGCTTAAAGGTGTTCCTGAAAATGAGGAGTATCTAGATCGTATTAGTCGCAAAGAACTATCAGCAGTCGATTT
>DASYAN010000314.1:0-12415 GCA_036501345.1 Ktedonobacteraceae bacterium | reverse complement strand
ATGGGTAGGATCAAGCGAAGAGGCCAATAATTCTGATAGTTCACGTAAAAGCTCGCTTTCGCGCAGGGCTTTTAGCAGTTGCGAGTGTTCCTGGCTACTCATCAGTATCTTGCGATGCGGAGACCCATCATCCCAGACGGATTTGGCAGGAGTGCCGCATCTCCTCCTTATATTCCCTTTGCTCGCCGTTTCGATGCTCGGTACCCCTTGTGGGGAAATACTTTTGAATCTGAACTTGGAAAACTAATTTGCCTTTTTTAGGAACTATATTCCTACTTCTTTGACCGTTGAGAAATGAAACTTGCTCTAATTGAGTCAAAGTGTAGCAGATCTGTTGAGGTGCCGTCAAGGAAGTGCTAAATGACGGGGTGTATAGCTCTTGGAGCTATTTGACCTCTCAATGACTTAGAGGTTGTCTCTCGTTTGCTGAAAGAAAGGCCGTATCATTCTGGCTCAAGCCGAAGTAGCTCAGCAGCTACTTCCCCCACTGGCGTTGTCGGAGCAGTTCGATAACGATTGTGAGAATTGACCCTAATACAACTCCCAGAGCTGTGGGAAGTTTTCCTGGCTGTTTTGTATGGCTTTTACGAGCGCGTCGTGCAAATTTGGAACGTGTTTTTGATACTATCTGTTCTTGCTTCTGTGAGTTGGCTAGTTGATTCTCCTCTTCTCGCTCTCGTGTTGAGGCAATATGGGCTCTATCTGCCAGATCAGTAGACTGAGGATTGATGTGCGATGGAAATTCAGTCTCAGGAATATCGCGGTTGAGCTTGCCCACCATTGTACTCACGAACGTTACAAGATCGTTAGGCAGAGGACGAACATTCTCAAGAAAGAAGGCATTGATCTCGGCACCCAGGATGAGGATAACTGCAAAGTAGTAGAAGAAAACCAGAAGAACAATGGCAAATCCAGCTTGCCCAACATAGTTTTTCATAAAGTATGCAGTGTAGAATGGAAAAACAATGGTAATAAAAAGCTCTAGAGCAATCGCTGAGACAAGTGCACCTAGCCAACTATTACGTAAGCTAATTCGTTGATTAGGTACAACAATATAAATAGTAATAAAAAAGATAAATGCAGCTAGCAGGCCTCCTAGCGCACCGACTAGATAGGTAGTCACTGGATTATTTATGAGTACGGAGATAAAAGGGAGCATTTTCAGCGTTGGAACGGTAGATACAAATTGAAGAATAAACGATGGTAATGTTGCGGCAAAAAACATAATTGGAACGAGAATAATAAATAGTAGCATCATGATAATTGCCATGATATTCTGAGGAATGAAAGTGCGTGGACGAACACGATACACAATATCGAGGAACCCTTCAAGACCAATAAAGAGTCGTGACCCGCCAAAGAGTGCAAGCAGAACAGCGATAAGAGCCAGGAACCCTGCCTGATTTGAGAGTTGATTGAGTCCATGCTGGATAACGTCCTGCTGTGATGATAGTGCTGGCAGTATTGTTGTGGCGACCTGCATAATCTTGTGAATCTGGCTTGGCCCCAAGATAAATCCTAGAATGGAGATCAGTGCTATCACAATAGGAGCCACAGCTGTAAGCAAGCTATAGGCCAGTGCCCCTCCAAATGTCATTGACCAGTCATTGTTAAATTTAGTGAAAAATGCCTGCACAGGAGCAAACTCCTCCTGTGCTTTCTTTACCATTTCAGATTTTTTTACATGTTCAGCAGATTTTTCTGCCATGTGCAGATCTTTCGCCATCGCAACAACCTCTATTGCTAGCATTTCTTTGTCCATCGTATGCTATGAGTACCAGGGTAACACCCCTTCTCAGGACCTAGTGAGCCGTCACATACTCATTTCACGGCTGAACTGGCCGCTAGGTTTCATCTCTATGTGAGGCTAGGAGCCAGATTTTAAAGAATAATGAAAACTACTGTTCAGCCTCCTATCTTGGCAGCTACAGTTATGATAGAATGGAAGCGGTTAGAAATATGTGTACTCTTCAATATTGTAGCCAAGCTTAGAATACACACAAAATTGCATTTCGTGTCGGGGAAGATAGATGAGTTCACCACCACCAAGGTCATTTATGTCCCTGCTGTGGGATATGTTAGGTGTCAGCATACGCACGTTCTGGCAGAGCAATGCTAATCCTGCACGTTCGCTAGTGCAACGTCAGCAGGCACTAGCAGTCCTGGGTCTTCCGCCGACAGCGACTCCGCAACAAATCAAGCGGCGCTATCGTGCTCTGGCTAAGCGCTATCATCCTGATCGCGGGGGAGATCAGCGACAGATGCAGAAGATTATCGCTGCATACGCATTCCTGATGAAAGAGCAGCAAAAATAGCCAGTTATGTGAGGCGATTGCCGCAATTGTTGCAGAAGTGCTTGCCGGGACTGCAGCGTGCTCCGCACTGATCGCAATACAATACTGCTCCTGTCGATGGGGTCTGGGGAGTAAAGCCCGGAGCAGACTGAGGTCTTGGTGCCACATTTTGTGGTGTAGATGGAGGCGTGGGGCTTTGCGCTGGCTGGCTCTGTTGTACAGAAGATGGCGATTGTGAAGAGCTTTGTTCAGTCTCTGATCCCTGAGTCGATTGCATTGTTCCTTGAATGGTTTTTGCCGCCTTTGCAGCCATACCACCAATTGTCCTGGCAATTTTTAGGCCTTTAGCAATATCTTCCATATCCTGTTTCAGACGATGAGTGGGAGGGAGCATGGTCGAGTCTGAGACTTTGGTGAAGAAATTTGGTCCAATCTGCAGACCACTGCCATTCGATGAGAGTTGGGCCTCTTCTAAGCCTCCATTGTCAAACTGCAATGAAACAACAGGGTCCTGGCGAATGTATTTACCTTCTAAGCGCGTTTCTGGAGCAGCTGCAGTCACCTGTTCACCGCCCATCAACGAGTGTGCGGCATGAGTAACACGGCTGCGTTTTTGTACTGTTAAGCTGAAGCGTCCATCCGCGTGTAATATAAGGCGGTCAATGCGCGACGTAAAATAGTCCAGTCCAACACCAGAACTATGCACACATTCATACTGACCAGTGATCGGCTGCATAATAGAGGGCTCCCTTCTCTCTGTGTCCTAGTATTGCAGGCCCTATGAGTTGGTTATCTGAATTGCGAGAGCCACATTATACCAAGTCATAATCATTTTACAAAATCTTGAGGCCTAGCCGCAAATATCCACTAGCAGCTTGCTTAGGGACTTGAGAGAAATAAATTGTCCCACTTCTGAGATTTCTCCGGCCTGTGAGTTGGGATGATTATTTACTTCAGGGTCCCTTAAAACCTCTCTGCCAAATACCCCCTCGGATCTGATGGAATGGAGTATGAAGAAGCAAGAAAATAAAGTGCCCAAGTTACCAAAAAGGCATGAGTGCTCTTGAAGGGTTTATCTTTTTATGGAGAACAGTAAAGATAGAAAAGGCTATAGATAAAAACGGCTACTCTCGGGTACGCTAAACCATGTGCAAAACTTCAGTGGCAAAACACAACTTTTGATTGGAACTTTTGGTCCAAAACTGACTTGACACTCGAGAATAAAGGCTGTATCCTGAAGAAGCAACCAGAGCATTCTAAAAGAGAGGTAGAAGAGTAGATGTCTCGTTCCCCCAAAGCACTTTCTACGCATAATGAGTCGAATGTAGTCCAGGAGCAGCTTTCGCTCTTTGCTAAAAGGGAAATAGGTGAACATACACATACAGAAGAAATAATGATAGCTGAGACTGAACAACCAGAGATAAAGCAAAATACACGAGCCAAGAAAAATGGCTATTCTGCCGCAGATATTCAAGTACTTGAGGGCATTGCAGCCATTCGGCATCGACCAGGGATGTATATTGGTTCCACATCTACTTCTGGTCTGGTCCATCTCATCTGGGAGGCGCTTGATAATGCCGTCGATGAAGCGGTTGCAGGATATGGCAAGCAGGTCTGGGTTCATATCGACCAGGAAGGCTGGGTGACGGTTCGTGATGAGGGGCGTGGTATGCCATTTGATCCAATGCTCTATCAAGGTGAGTTACTTCCAGCAGCTACAGTTATCCTAACTGTGCCACATTCAGGTGGGAAGTTTTCTGAGGGAGCGTATAAAACAGCAGGCGGTTTGCATGGTGTTGGCTCCACAGTAATAAATGCACTATCGGAAACATTGGAATTGACTATCTGGAAAGATGGTCAGCAGTTTACCCAGTCGTTCAGCCGTGGTGCTGCTCTTCCTCATCGGATCATACCGTGCGACCGCAAGTTGCATGGGACGCAGTTGCGCTGGTTATACGATAACTCGATCTTTGATCCAGATGTATACTATCCGCTAGAAGTGCTAGAGAGCCGTCTGAAATCAGCAAGCTACCTCAATCGAGGAGTCACCTTTCACCTGGATGCGTGGGATGATACTGAGAATCAGCAGATCCAGCGTGTCTTTTACTCACGAGATGGCCTCCCTGACTATGTGCGTGATCTGGCGGTCGGTACTAGCGCGTCGCTGTTCAAGCATGTGATTGGTATTGTGAAAGAGAAGGATGATGTGCGTGTGGAAGTGGCACTCCAGCCAACCACAGGCTATAAGGTCTCTATGTACAGTTATGCCAATGCGGTCCGTACTCGCGATGGTGGGGTGCATGAGACTGGTTGTAAGGCTGCACTGACCAAGGTGGTCAATGATTATGCGCTTAAGTTGAATATTATTAAAAATCGAGAGAAAGATGGCTTCAAACCAGAAGTCATTCAGCAAGGGCTGAATATTGTAATCTCGGTTAAGCTGGCAAATCCACAATTTCAGGGGCAGACGAAGGATCGCTTAAATAATGCTCCTGTCGAAGGGATTGTACGCTCAGTGGTGGATGAGGGACTGAAGGATTGGTTTGAGAAAAATAGTAATGCTGGCAAAGAATGGCTAAAGAAAATTCAACAAATGCAGAAGGCACGGAACGAGGCTCAACTAGTGGAAGAGCTTGCGCGTGCTGGGAATAAGAAAAATGGTGAGCTGATCGATACAACGCTCTCCAAAAAGTTCTTACGCTGCAATACTAATGATAATGCGCGGGCAGAACTATTTATCGTCGAAGGAGATTCAGCTGGTGGTAGTGCTGGTCAAGGGCGTTTCTCTGAATTTCAGGCGATTCTCAAACTCAAAGGGAAGCCGCTCAATGTAGCCAAGGCAGATTTGAAAAGCATTGTTGAAAATGAAGAGATCCGTACGATTATTAATGTGCTTGGTACAGGAACGCGTGATACCTTTGATATCAGTCGTCTCAAGTTCGGTCGTGTGATCATTGCTACTGATGCCGATGTCGATGGTTTGCATATTCAATGTCTCTTGCTGACCCTATTCCATCAGGAATTTAGTTCGCTGATTGAACAGGGTTACGTCTATATTGCTTGTCCGCCTCTCTACTCAGTCAAGTATAGGGGTAAAGTTACCTGGCTGCTTGATGATGAGGCTCGCTTACAGTTCTTGAGTGTGCATCCTGATGCTCAAGGGCTCGAGTTCAAGCGCTTCAAAGGTCTCGGCGAGATGAATCCCAAGGAATTACGTGATACGACATTTGATCCGGCGCGTCGTATGCTCAAGCGAGTGACACTGGAAGATGGAGTGTTGGCTGCTAAGCTAGTTACTGAACTGATGGAAGACAAAAATGCTGAGCGTCGCCGAACATTTCTGGCTGAACATTCCCGCAAAATTAAAGAATTGGATGTATAAGAGAAGATGGCTCGTACAACAGTAGATACTACCGTAGAAAATGGCATTGTCCAGGAAGATTTTTCCGTTATTCTGTCCCGAGCCTTTGCCACATATGGTCTCTCGGTTGTGACAGATCGTGCCCTACCTGATGCTCGCGATGGTTTGAAGCCAGTGCAACGCCGTATCCTGGCCGGTATGCTTCAGGCTCGCTATCTCTCTTCACGCCCAACGGTGAAAAGTGCTGAGGTGGTGGGCTTAATCCTGGGCAATTATCACCCTCATGGGGATAGTTCGGTCTATGAGGCGGCTGTACGTATGTCTCAGCCATTTGCTATGCGCTATCCGTTGATCGAGGGCCAGGGGAATATGGGCAGCGAGGATGGGGATGCCCCTGCAGCTTACCGCTATACAGAGATGCGGCTCTCTCCTCTAGCTGAAGCGCTCATGGCAGATATGGAACGTGAGACCGTGCCGCTTCATCCTACCTACAAGCAAGATCCGAAAGTTGTGGAGCCTGACTACTTGCCTGGTCGCATCCCCCCCGTTGTTAACCCATCAAGTGGGATCGCTGTGGGTCTCTCTACCAATATTCCCCCCCACAATCTGGTTGAAGTCTTGCGTGCCTGTATTGCTTTGTTGGATCGCCCAAACATGAATGTCGAGCAGTTGATGACCTATATCCAGGGGCCAGATTTCAGCCAGGGAGGGTGTATTGTCGGCATTGATGGCATCAAAGACTACTTTACAACTGGCAAGGGTCGTATCATTGTACGTGCCGAGGTGCGCTTAGAGGATACGCCACGCAGCCGCTCGCTCGTCGTTACCCAGATCCCACCGATTGGGCGCGATAAGGTCAAGACTTCGATTGTGAAGGCCATCAATGCACGCAAGCTTGAGGGATTGATGCCCGATGTACGCGATGAGAGCGATACTGAGAAGGGCACACGTATTGTGCTAGACCTGCGCAAGGATGCCGATGCCGCCGAAGTACTCTCTCAGCTCTTCCGTGAAACGGATTTGCAAGTTGCGCTCTCTTTCCAGATGGTCTTCCTGTTTGGTTCACCGATGCAGTCGGCTCGCCAGCCAAAGCAGGTGGGGATGCTTGAACTGCTCAACTACTGGAATAAACACCAAATTGATGTCTTGACACGGCGTTCAGAGTTTGATCTGCGCAAGGCGCGTGAGCGTCTACATGTCGTTGAGGGTTTGATTATCGGTGCGGCTCATGCCGAGCAGATCGTGAGGATTTTTCAGCAGGCAGAGGACCGTGCCGCCGCTCGCAAAGAGATTGAGACCCTTTATAACTTGACGCCCATTCAATCCGACGTCATTGCCTCTATGACGCTAGCCCAGGTCACACGCCTCGATGCCGGAAAATATGCCAAAGAAAAAGAAGAACTACGGACTCGTATCAGTGAATTAGAGCGTCTCTTATCCGATGAGAAGGAACTAACCTCGCTCTTGAAAAAAGAGATGCAGCAGTTGATTAAACAATTCGGTGATGAGCGGCGAACCACTATTGACGTAGACGGACAGCTTCATGCACCGATCGAAGAGGTAGCTCGCCTGCATGAGCGAGAGCCGCTGGTAGTTGCCTTTACGCGCAACGGAACCCTCAAAGCTCTCTCGTCAGAGACTTTCAAGCCCAAAGGGAAAAATGGCAATACTGATTACATACCTGTGCGTGGGGATGAACAACTGCGTCAGCTGATTGCTACCACCTCGCAGGATTACCTACTGTGCGTCTGTTCCACTGGCCGTGTCTGCCAGATTGCAGTCCATCGTATTCCTGAGGGGAAGCGCTCGACAAAAGGGGAACCAGTGCGTAGCCTGCTTGGGCTTGCTGCTAACGAGGAAGTGGTGACCATTTTGCCCGTTGATGCCTATGATGAGGATCGCTATCTGGTGGCCTTTAGTGCCTATGGCAAGGTCAAGAAATCGCCACTGAGCGAGTATAAGACTATTGATGTGGATGGTGCACCGGATATGAAACTTGCCAATGGCGATAGGATTGTGACGGCACTGATCAGCCAAGGTCGTGGAGAATACTTTGTGACCGCTGAGAATGCTCAGACGCTGCGCTTTAGCGATGAGCAGTTGCGTGCTCAAGGCCGTGTTGGTCAGGGCGTGGCTGCGATGGCTCTGGGCAAGCAGTCGACGGTGGTCAGTGCCTCTTATCTGGACGGTGAACAAGACAAAGCCAGGGATCTGACCAGCTTGCTCATTGTCACGCCGAGCGGGCAGGCCAAGAAAGTTCTCATCAGTGAGTATCCACAGAAAGGACGGGCGACCGCTGGTGTCGTCTCCACCGATCTGCAGCAAAAGGATCACATCCTACTGACGATGCTTGTCGATAGAGATGAGACCCTGCTGGTGACCTGGTCTGGTGAGAATGGCGAGAAAGGTGAGCATGCGACCGTGATCAAGGCAAGCGAGCTCAAAGTTTTCCCCCGTGCACGTCAAGGAGTGCCAATAGTGAACGGACGCATGATGAATGTTGTGAGATTGGTTTAATGGCACACTTTCCTTTCCATCTCAGAACGCAGGTACAGGTTCCGCAAGGGCGCAGAATAGGCCTCGTCGGTGCGAACTGGCTGCTGCGATCCGGTCTAGTTCGGCAAACATGGCTGCCTCGTAGGCTGAGCCAACCAGCGCCTAGTTCTCATTCATGCTCACCTTTTTGGTCAGGGAAGAAAAAGATCTACCCCTGGCTCTCCCTCATAGGTCGCAAGGCACGCGCTTTCTTCCCTGACCAGGCAGTCCTCAGTGCTGCGACGCCTCAAACAGCCCCATATCGAAGTTGATCTGCATAGGACCGTTTTGGGCCAACTCACGCTGGAGCAGTTCGCGCAACTGCTGGAACTGCGCCTCATCATATTCGGCTTTGGGCATGCTCGCGTGCATTAGGCCGAGCAGTGGCTCTGCCTCCTTCACCACCAGCATATTCTTCAGGTGATAGAGGCTAATATGCGAGAAATGAGGGGCGAGCTGCTCACGACCATTCTCCAGGCAAAATTTTAGGGCAGAGCCGCTGATATCCTGCCAAGCTGGTACCGATATCTTCCTTTCCTTCAGAAAGCTCCCCCATTGGGAGAACCAGTTCTTGCTAAAAGTGGCTGCGTACACGTAGCCATCGGATTTAATGACGCGACTGATCTCCGCGATGGCGCGTGGCAAGTCTGGAACGTGGTAGAGCATACAGTTGGCAATCACCCGGTCAAAGCTAGCCTCTGCAAAGGGAATCGCTTGCGCGTCGATGACCAGGAAGGTGAAGGCGTGTCCGACATCTCTGAGGTTTTCTTGTGTGCCTTTGAGCATGCCAGCCGAAAAATCAGAGAGCGTAATGTCCCAATCGGAGGGGATCAGCTCCACATTTTTCTACCACAGGTCGCCCGGCCCGCAGCCCAGTTCGAGAACACGGCACCCGGGATCCTTGCGGATCTGACGAAAAATCCAGCGATGCCAGTCAGTCGGACTTGTGAGTAAGGGTTTTATCGCCTGCAAACATGTACTAAAAGAGGTGGCATCCTTATACTGTTCACGTAACAGGTAATCTTGATCGGTTATCCATGTTCCGCTCATATTCTTTCCATCCTTTCAGGGCTTCCTTTGCCAGAAACAGGTTCCTGATCAGTCTAGATCTACGAAGCATCCTCTCATCAACAGTTGCAGCGGATCGCAAAGTCCTTTTCCTGTCCAGCGAGCGTTTGATAGTTCTCGTGGTCGCGCAGGTTCGCTTGCACGCCCGCGATGTTGGTCCGGTAGGCATCTAACAACCTCTTTATCCAATCGTCGCTGCCGTCCGCCTGATAGGGCAGGTCAATGTGGAACACCTGCGAAACGTTCGCATCGAGTGGCGTGTGTAGGGAGGCACGCAACGTCATGCCTCCCGCTACTAAAATGTGTGATTTATCTGATGTTCGATTTGAGACCATCTTTGATGTCTTCGACCTTTTCTTTGGCCGTTTCTACGGGGTTATCCGCTCGGACAACTTCGATAGAGCATTTGGCAATCAGTGCACCCAGGACACCGATGGCTGCCCAAACAGGGGCAATAAGGACGCCTGCTACTCCGACGACCAGTGGTATTTCCAGGATGGTATGGCCTTCTTGCTTGATAAGAATGCGGCGAACATTGCCTTCACGCGCCAGTTCTTTCACCTTACTAACCAGTTGTTCACCGACAACTTGTAATTCTTCAATGCCATAACCCTGCTTCGGTTCCACATTTGAAGTATTGGGATCTGTTTGTGTCATGACTCATCTTCTCCTTACTATGCTGCAGAAACTATCCACGGTAGTAATGACGTTACTTGTAATTTTTTTGAAACTATTCAGAAGAGGTATAGCTGGATCAGAGATCCTAAAAGGCCTTTCCTCTCCTGAGTGCAGACTACGTCACAATCAAGCAAACTATGGAGTTATCAAACGAATTGGACTCGCTTGCTTCCCTCCTCTTCTTCGTCCGCTGCCACAGAACTTATTAGATCAGATACATCAATAGATATGTATCTACTTGGTGACGACTCCCCTGGATTTATCCAGGGGCTTCACGCAAGAGCTTCTTGGAACGTACCCAAAGAAGCAGGTTCGCGTAGGCTCCGTCCAAGCCCTCGGTCAAGAATGTTGATCGCAGCATTTTTATCCCGGTCCAGCACAACTCCACAGTATTCACAGACGTGTGTGCGTACACTGAGATCTTTATGCTCACCTTCCTTGTGACAGGCGCTGCAGATCTGGCTGGTCTTCCTTGGGTCAACTTCATAGACGGTGACACCGGCCCATTCTGCCTTGTGCTTTACCAGTTCTATGAAGCTTGCCCATCCAGCATCTAAAATCGATTTGTTCAAACCGCCTTTCGCGGCTGCCCCGTTAGGCAAATACTTCCCATTCTCATCTTGCTTGGCCTTTGGCTTCCTCACCATGGTATGCATCGAGAGGTCTTCAAAGATGATCGTCTCGAATGTATCAACCAGTATGCGAGACTCCTTATGATGGAAGTCTCGGCGCTGGTTCCTGACCTTCTTATGAGCTTTGGCAACCGATTTAACTGCTTTTTTCCGGCGATTGCTCCTCTTCTTCTTTTTAGCTAGCTTCTGCTGTAGCTTCTTCAGCCGACCATGTGACTTGCGGAAGAACCTCGGGTTGTCCACAACATCGCCGTGTGAGTCAGTCATGAAGTGCTTGAGCCCCATATCTATCCCAATTGGAAGATCAGTGTAGGATAGTTTCACCCGTACCTCAACTTCGCAGGTGAAAACAATGTACCAGCATTCGCCCTCGCGCTTGATGATGGCTGTCTTGACCTTGCCCTCAAGCGGCCTATGCTCTTTGACTTTGACATGGCCGATCTTTGGGAGAATGACTTTCCCGTTTTCAATCGTGACGGTTGGTTTGCCTTTCAGCTTCTCAATTTGTGGAAATGTGAAGCTGTCATACCGATCATATCCCTGGAATCTGGGGAAGCCTGGAGTCTTGCCTTCCTTGCACCGTTTGAAGAAGGCCTTGAATGCTTTATCCACGCGCTTGAGAGTATCTTGCAAGATCTGGGAGTAGATCTCTTTGTACTCTGGCCTGATCTCTTTGATTGCGGGCAGTTGAGCCGACTGGTCATTATAGGAGATACTCATCTTACTCATGCGGTACGCCTCGCGACGTTCCTCAAGCGACGCATTGTACAACTCACGATTGCGGTCAAGCGTGAACTGGAGAGTCCCAACTTGCTTGCGTGTGGGGTATAAACGGTACTTAAACGCCTTCATCATACTTTGACTCTCCTTTCTTGAATATAGACACACTATATCATATATGTCAATAAACAAATGTTCATAGTATAGTACAAACAAATGACTACTTTGTCATGCAATTGGAACCCCTGTGCCCAAGCCCCACAAAAGGAACGGCGCTCTCATCCCCCGCTTAAATGCTGACAGTTATACACAAATCTCAAATCTGGGAAATCCTGCCCATCGCCATGCGACAGAGGGACATTTCCCAAAAAATGCGATGCCATACTCAAGTGTTCTATACAAAAGCCCTCTGCGGGCGGCTTTCGCTGAAAAACGAAACCATATGGACATCGTTTTGACTCAAGAGCCATGCTTCCCATCACCACCCTGTTTTTCCTGATTCGCCAAGACTTGTGTATAACTGTCAGGCTTAAATGACGGGGGTTTTCCCGTGCCCGACATATAATGGGCACACACTCTATACGGACCCACCGTTTACTAGGTTGAATAAATCTGTCACCACTTTGTCTCATTTTGCTGAGATACAGCCTGATTGTTTATTGCTTCCTTTGGCTGTACAATGGAGCTGAAGTGTGAATCACAGAGGTAGGTAACTTATGGCATATTTTCTGGCAAAGACCGACCCCGAAACCTATTCGATTGAGCAGTTGGAACGGGATAGGCAGACTCCCTGGGATGGAGTACGCAATGCTCAGGCGGTGCAGGCTATCAGGGCCATGCGGCCCGATGATGATCTACTGATCTATCATAGCCAGGGCGAGACTGCACTGGTTGGTCTGGCGCGTGTGGTCTCGGAGCCGCGTCCTGATCCCAACAATAGTAAGAGTTGGATGGTGGATGTGGCTTTTGTCCGACGATTGACCCGGTCTGTCACACTGCGTGAGATCAAAGAAAGCCATCTTTTCGATGATTGGAGCTTAGTGCGTCAGTCTCGCCTGTCAACGATGCGTGTGCCAGATAGTTTTGTCTCGTGGCTCAAAGAGAAAAAGGTGCTCTAACATGAACAC
>DASYAN010000313.1:0-9455 GCA_036501345.1 Ktedonobacteraceae bacterium | reverse complement strand
ACCCCTACTCCTGGAAGGAGAACCGGGAGTAGGAAAAACAGAGGTAGCTAAAGTCCTTGCGGCACTCCTAAACACAAAATTGATCCGTCTGCAGTGCTATGAAGGGATTGATATTAGTACAGCTGTTTATGAGTGGAATTATACGCGGCAGATGTTACATATTCGCCTGATCGAGGCCAGTGCCGTCAATAGCCAAGAAGAACTCAAAGAGATTTTTGGTGCTGATTTTCTCCTGCAACGTCCACTTCTCCAAGCTATTGATCCGACCAATCCAGCGTCTCCAGTCTTGCTGATTGATGAGCTTGATCGTAGTGATGAGGAGTTCGAAGCTTATCTTCTTGAACTGCTCTCGGACTTCCAGATCACTATCCCTGAAATTGGCACCATCCAGGCTAAGAAGCCGCCTTTTGTTGTTATTACGTCAAATCGTACCCGTGAGATCCACGATGCCTTACGTCGGCGCTGTCTCTACTACTGGATCGACTTTCCTACGCAAGAGAAAGAATATCAGATTATCCTGGCTCGTATGCCAGATGTTCCCCAACGATTAGCCAAGCAGGTTGTCCAATTTGTGGGCGAGTTACGTGATAGTGATCTCTATAAAGCACCCGGCGTGGCAGAAACTCTCGACTGGATCAGTTCATTGCTAGCGCTAGACCAACGGGAACTGATTGAAGGTGCGGTACGTGATACTCTGGGTGCACTGCTCAAGTACCAGGATGATATTCTAAAGGTTGGAGATAGTAACCTGGGCAAGCTTCTTCAGAAGATACGAGGAAAGTCGTCATTATGAACATGCAGTCGCATAATGATAATATAGACGACAGCTCATTTGGCATCATATATGCAGAACGCTTGCTCCAGCGTCTGACAGCATTTGGGCATCTCCTCCGTGAGGTAGGTGTCAACGTTGGACCGCACCAACTCCAAGACTTGGCTGAGACCTTGAACTATATCGATCTCGCCAACCGAGATGATTTCTACAACACTCTCAAATGCAGTCTACTTACTCGACATGAGCAGGAGCCAATCTTTAATCAGGTCTTCACCTACTTCTGGTTGCAAAGTGACATTCCAGATCAAAAAACGAATGCTAGAGCGAATAAAAGCAAGAGGCCCTCTGGTAATTGGCTGCGTCTTCCTCCCTCCGAGCGTAAAAATTCGACTGAGCATTTCAATATCAATGATCAACGCAAACACCTGCGTGGTAAAAAAATAGAGATTAAGCGGCCCCTGCTAAATTACGATGAAGACGAACAAGAGCAGGAAGAGGGTGAGCCACAAGGGACCGCATATAGTGCTGTTGAACGTTTACGCAAAAAAGATTTTGAGCAATTTAGCTGGGAGGAGGAGCAGAAGGCCAAGAGGTTGATGGCAGAGATGCGCTGGAAGGTAGGTTTGCGCTCCACACGGCGCAAAATCCCCGCCTGCCATGGCTCTTACCCAGATATGCGCCATATGTTACGTCGTAATCTGAAACAAGGAGCTGAGATGATCGAGCTGACTTGGCGCAAGATCAAGCGTAAGCCGCGTCCTCTCGTGATTATCTGCGATATTAGTGGTTCGATGAGCCTCTATTCGCGGTTGCTCTTGCACTTCATCCATGCAATCTCAAATGGGCGTCTAAGGGTCGAAGCATTTGTGTTCGGCACCAGACTTACACGTATCACCCACCAATTGGAGAAGCACAATGTAGATGAAGCCATCAAAGATGTCTCAAAGACAGTACAAGACTGGTCAGGAGGTACACGTATTGGAGATGCACTCCACCACTTTAACTATACATGGGGACGGCGTGTCTTGGGGCGAGGTGCAGTTGTGCTGATCATTAGTGATGGCTGGGATCGTGGTGATGGTATGATCTTACGTAGCGAGATGAACCGTTTACAGCATAGTTGTCACCGCCTGATCTGGCTTAACCCATTGCTTGGATCACCCGATTATCGTCCCTTGACCATTGGTATGAAAACTGCCTTGCCTTTTATCGACGATTTTCTGCCCGCCCATAACCTGAATAGCTTGATAAGCCTAGGCCGATTGCTCTCATCGATCGATGATAATAGACCAGTCCGTAGGTAGCACCAGAACATACCACAAAGGATAGCCGCTTGGTGAACAGCATTGCCAATTCTAGTCGTTCCTGTATAAACTGCCATACACCTGAACGGTTTCCTTTTGTCGACGAGTTCATCGTTTGTTGACCAACGCAATTATTGGGAAAAAGATATTGGTTGTCGTCTATCTATTAAGAGTAGTAATCTTGACCTATAGTGTGGAGTACTTCACTGTCTAGCACGCAACTTCCGTTAGCCTCCTTCGTCTTTATTTGAGAAGTGTTCTATTTGTTATCATCTTGTAGTGCCCAAATAAGTTGTAGGAGAGCAAGAACGGGTAGCGATCCGCAATGATTGAATAGGTTATCAAGTATGCCCTGCATAGCAAAGGATTAACAACAATGTCAAATAATTATGTCAATCCAAATGATCCATCTCGACGTCAGCCATATCAATATCAGCCCCAAGGATCTCAGTCCCCACGAAGTCAGCCTCCCGACTCGTCGTATAGTGCACCTACGATACCTGTGCGGCAGGGAAATAACAATCAGGCGAGAATCCCATATCCTTATTCGCAGTCAGGCCCTCAGTCGCGGCCCAAACGTCGTCGCAAAGGTTGCATGATTGGGTGTCTTGGTGTTCTGGCCATTCTGGTCATCTTTGCGATACTCGCAGGCACCACGGTCTCAAAAGCTCTGGCATTCGGCTCAGCTATCTCTCCCAAAGCGCCACTGAGTACAGAAACAGGCTACATGACGACCAGTCAGCGCACAAGCTTGCTTATCATGGGCTATGGCGGAAGCGGTCACGATGGTGCATATCTCACAGACTCTCTGGTTGTTATCAGCTTGATGCCACAGAGCCAACATACATCGCTAGTCTCAGTACCACGTGACCTGTGGGTGCAGAATCCCTATGAAGGGCAGGGTGTGTACACGAAACTCAATGCTCTTTATTCAGACGCTTCTCAGAACAACACCAATCCAATTGCAGGAGGCAATGCTACTGCACAGAAAGTGCAGACGGTCACGGGTCTCAATGTACAATACTGGCTTACCATCAACTTCAGTGGTTTTCAAGACTTCATTGATTCGATTGGTGGTATTGATGTCAACGTCCCTGATGCATTCACCGCCAACTATCCGGCTAATGATGATCCAACTGTTAATGCCAGTTGGACAACCGTCCACTTTGACAAGGGAAATCAACATTTAGATGGCAAGAGTGCAATCGAGTATGCACGTGCACGTTATGTCACCGATAATCTGGCAGAAGCTTCGGACTTTGCTCGTTCGGTACGTCAGCAGATCATTATTAAGGCGGCACTTGCTAAAGTCAAATCAATATCGACCTGGCCCAAACTCTTGGATGCGCAAAATGCTTTACAAAAGGCTGTGTATACAAATATGTCGCTTGCTGACTTAGCAGGATTTGCTCTGAAGATGGATTTGAATAGTCCTCAGACAGCACATATTGGTTTGGGTGTTGACAATGTTATGGCATATGATACATCAAGTGATGGACAATCGATTGTTGTCCCTCAAAATTATGATTGGCCAGCTGTTCAAGACTATGTTCAGCAGCACCTTTATGCATGAGGGTTAAAATATGTCACGACGTGATGCTCGCGTAATCGGTGGTGTCTACCGTACAGGGCAACTGATTAGTGCAGGCGGTATGCTAACGATGTATACCGCCTATAACCATAACACAAATGATGTCGTAGGGCTTTACCTTATAGAATCTCCGTCTTCTGGACTGCAGCAGATAATGCAACAGCTCCAGCCAGTTCTTGACAAACGGCGGCAGGTACGTTCTTCCCATGTCATTCGTGTCTATGACTGGGGCATTGATGCCAACCGTATTTTTATCGCTACCGATCCTCCACGCGGAGTAACATTACAACATATTTTTGATCATGACAATATTGATATCCCCCGTGCTATTGACCTGACTCGTCAGCTAGCTGGAGGGCTACAGGCATTCCACAAGCAGGGGATTGTCGGCTTGGATCTCCGCCCACAACTTATCACAGTCGATACTGTGGGTATTACTGACCGTGTCCAAATAGATGATATCGGATTACGCTCATTGTTGCTAACGCTTGGTTACGTCAGTAGTCAGCGCAATGATGATGTTGGCTACCTTGATCCACGCTATGCATCTCCTGAGTCTATTCATGGTGAGCAGGTTGGTCCGTGGAGCGACATTTATCAGGCTGGACTGCACTTATTTGCCTTGGTCACTGGACGCCTTCCATTCGTTGGGAGTACGCCAGCAGAAACAGGCGTCATGCAGAGTACCAGTCCGGTTCCTCCTATGAGCCGATATGAACACACAACACCTGCCATGCTCCAGAGTCTGGTAGAATGTGCCCTGGAAAAGGACCCTGTTAAGCGCTTTGCCAATGCTGATGCGTTCATCAATGCGCTAGATAACATTGTATTGCCAATACGTAGCGAGAAACACAAAGATACGCCTGATACTCTCATACCACCATCCTCAAGTATCAGTTTGACCACAGAGATGCCTCCCCTGCAAGGTAATATCACAAAAAGCACAATGCTTATAGAGCGTTCTTCAGGTATTTCCCAGGCAGCGACAGAGAAGCCCATTCCCAATGTGCCTACTGAAGAAGGCGTTTATGCTTATCTCCGTTATGAGATGAATGGAGACGGAGACCAGCCACAATACTTTGCGATCACACAAAAAAGCATGATAGTTGGACGGCTAGATCCTAAGCGCGGTGTTCGTCCCGACATCGACTTGACCCCGTTAGATCCAACAATGACTATCTCACGACTGCATGCTCGCATTCGCTTTGAGGAAACATTCTTCTATATTGAAGATCTCAAGAGTCGAAACAAGACACGGCTTGGCGAATTAATCCTGACGCCATTAAAGGCTGAACTGTTACAGCATGGTGATCGCATTCATTTTGGTACCGTACGCGTGACGTTTGAAGTCCCTGGCATGGGGCAGGTACCTGTGGTCAAGAATAGGTCAAGGATATAGGGTTATCAATCCTATCAAATCTTGCGGTATTTCAATCGTAGAGATTCCCAACTTGCATCCGAGGTCCATCCTCCGTCCACTGCGATTGCTTGGCCATTGAGGAAACCGCTCTTTTTGTCATCGGCGAGGAAACAGATGAGCTGAGCAATATCGTCGGGATGAGCGAATTATCCCATCGGGACGCGATGGATGATGTCTGCATCGCTATATTTGCCACTTCCCTGATCGGCAGCATCCATTTCCGTTTTCACCCAGCCAGGGCGCATACTGCATTGCAACGCACCCCGTATCCGCCCCACTCAGAGGCCAACGTGCGGGTTAATCCGATCACACCTTGCTTGCTGGCATTGTAAGCGGAGCGTTCTGTAATACCGAACAAGCCAGCGATAGAGGCTACATTGATAATTGATCCGCTGCCTTTTTCCAGCATCATCTGTCCGAATTCTCGGCATAGCAGGAACGGACCAACTAAGTTCACCTCCAGTACACGGCGGAAATCTGATACAGATGTTTCTGTAGCAGGAGTGATGAGGCTGATGCCAGCATTGTTTACCAAAATATCGAGTCCTCCGAATTCTTGGCGTACCTGGGCGGCGAACCGCTTCACTTCCCCTTCGTCAGAAATATCTCCTTGTATTTCAAGCACATGTGCACCCTTGGTACGAAGTAAATCAGCGAGATCGACCATAGGCTTCAAATCACAGAGAACGATGTTGACTCCATATTCGGCGAGTGCCAAGGCTGTTTGTTTTCCGATGCCTTGGGCTGCTCCTGTTACCAGGGCGGGCTATCTTTCCTTGCATTGCATGGTTTCTTTCATGAAGAGGGCCATTGCCTAGCCCCGAACTTATTGTAGAAATGGAGCCAGAGCGATCAAATCTGACAGCAGTCCTTGACCTGTCTGCAGCCTACCAGCTCCTGGCCCAATCACGGTTACCTCAGATAGCGTATCTGTTTGAAAAGTAATCGCATTCATTACTCCATCTACACGTGCCAACGCATCATCCAGCGGAAGAGCTATCGGTTCTACGCGAGCTTCTAGCGCAGTAGCTCCATTAGCAGAAACAGTTTGGAGGGAAGCAATTAGCTTGATGCTCTTTCCTTCATTAGATGCCTGCTGCACCTGTTGTTTGGTGATGGTGGTAATGCCATGGCGTATGACCTGCTCGGGTTTGAGCGTATGACCAAAGACGAGAGAGGCCAGGATCAACGTTTTGGCGACGGCATCGTAGCCTTCGATATCAGCAGTTGGATCGGCTTCAGCGTAGCCTTGCGCCTGAGCTTCTGCTAATACGTCAGCATAGTCGCGTCCGCTAGCCATCGCGCTTAAAATATAGTTTGTTGTGCCATTGAGAATGCCACGAATAGCACGTACCTTTGCGCCTGCCATACCTTCGCGAATGGTACTGATCACAGGAGTACCAGCCATGACGGTCGATTCCATTCGCCACTGCACTTGATGTTGCTGTGCCAGGGCAAAGAGTTCTTGTGCTGCTAAGGCTGCTGGACCTTTATTGGCTGTGATCACATGCATACCTTGTGTCAGTGCTGCACGAATATGACTGATACCGGGCTCGGCGTCATGCAAATTTGTGGCAGTAGCTTCTGCTAAGACATCACCGCCAGTCACAC
This sequence comes from Ktedonobacteraceae bacterium, assembly GCA_036501345.1. Lineage (GTDB taxonomy): Bacteria > Chloroflexota > Ktedonobacteria > Ktedonobacterales > Ktedonobacteraceae > DASYAN01. Next base: position 2,754 of record DASYAN010000313.1, on the reverse strand, counting down.
GCAACCCTTCAAGCGGATTGGTCCAATGTTTTACGCCTGGGTGTTGCGTGAGTGGCTGGCCTTCTGCAGCCAGGGTTAGCAAGGTAGGAATATCCAGCCCATCCTCGCGATAAATAAAGCCATGGCGAGCATTTGCCACGCTTACCAGGGTTACCTCAAGGCCAAAATCGTGTTGCAGCAAATCCTTTTTGGTAGCCAGCAGTTCTGCTAGACCTTGACCAACAACTCCAAAACCAATAATGGAAAGACGTAACTTTTTCATAAAAATAACCTAAATAAATCTTTCTAGATCCAGGATAACTTTAGACGATCAAGAACGCGTTTGAGCGGAGTCAGTTCCTCAAGGTTTAGGAAGCGTGCCACACGAACATAGACAAACACTCCAACAAAGAGTTCGATCAGCAGTTTGATAGTAGCAAGGATTGTACCGCCCAATTGCAATGTTGGCTGAGTTGTTGTAACCAGGATCCGGTCCAGGATAGTGCGCACAATAACCAGACAAATGCCCATCACCAGAGCTGTAACCAGGACACGAATGATAAACTTGCCAGTCACTCGCAGATGGAGATCCCCAAGACGTCGGTGCAGAAGCCAGTACAATGCAACTGCCTCAAGCAGTCCCGCTATCGATGTCGATAACGCTAGCGCTCCAAGTCCCCATTGGGCTCCCCAGATGGCCACATTAATCAATATCAAGCTCAAGACGATCTTGATGCCGAATTGAGATACGCTTACTACTACAGGAGTCAGGCTATCACGTAGTGCATAAAATGCTCGTGTCAAAATTTCCACCGCGGCTAGCCCAGTCAGACCAACTGCAAAAAAGGCCAGTGGTACAGCTGTCGATTGAGCCTCTTGCAGACTATAGTGACCGTGCTCGAGCAAGACTTGGATAATAGGGAACCCAAGTACTATCAAGCCAACGCTGGAAGGGATTGACATGAAGAGAATGCTGCGTAATGTCTCCAGAATAGTATTGCGCACACGATCCATGCGTCCCAAGGCAACATTCTCAGCTAGTGTCGGAAAAGCAGCAGTTGACACTGCCATTCCAAAGATGCCTAACGGTAATAGGACAAGTTGAAATGCCTGATAGTATTGTGTGATGAAGCCTGCGATGCTGGCCGCCCCTATAATAAGCAGCATGAGTTGGATCAGGCCTCGATCTACAAAGATTGAGATATAGAGCATTGCAGCATTGATAACGCGAGGAACCATCTGGCGACCAATCTGCAGCACACCTGGATGATGCCAATCAAAGGTAAAAGAGTAACGCATACCAACCTTGCGCAATCCAGGAATCTGGATGCCGATTTGGAGTAAAGCTCCCAATACTACACCCCATGTCGCTGCATAAATGGCAAGCTGATCATTGTGCTGACCGGTAAGCATAAGTGCCATGCCCGGCAGTAATCCGACAATCAAACCCACGTTATATAATACCGTCCCGATGGCTGGTAAACGGAAATCTTGCTTTGCATTGAGCACAGAAGTCACGATCACCCCAGTTCCTAGCGCAATCGATTGCAACAGCATAATCCTGGTTAGTGAAGCAATCAGATTAAGCTCAACGGGATCATGCAATCCTGGATTATAGAGTGGGACAAGTGCAGGGGCAAAAAGAATGGCAAGAAGAGCGAATCCACTCATCACTGCTATCGCTAGATTGAGCGAACTGCTGGCAATGTGCCAAGCCGTCTTCTCATCATTCTGGCTCGTCATGTAGTTGGTAAAGACAGGAATAAAAGCAGAGAGTAGGGCTCCTCCGGCAATAATATTGAAGATAAGGTCAGGAATAAGAAAAGCTTGTAGATAAGCATCTGAGGTGCTGCTCGTCCCAAAGACGGAGGCAAACAGGGAGGTACGTAGCAGGCCCAGAACTCGGCTGGCGACAAAAGCACTGGTGAGAACCAGTGTTGCTTTGCCAATACGAGCCCGTTGTAGTGTCCCTGTATCTTCTTTTGATGAAGCCATTGCACCGACACTTTCCTGCTGTAACCCTGCTTGGGCAGGGAATTGGGATAAAACGGCATTACCAGCATTTTTTGCAGGAGATGAGAGCAATGATGTAATCCTGGGAACCACATTTTCTGAGAACCACCTGCTCCATTTCTCCATGTAAGGAATGAGAGTGTTGGCTTCTTGACCAATAGGTTGCACTCGACGGTACAAGCGCTCTTCACGCAGCCGTTGCAACCGATCCTGGCGTAATTTTGCTATCGGTTGAGAAGGCTGAGGAGCATCAAAATATTGATGGGCCATACCCTGACCATATCCAAGAGACGTTCCCATATCCTGTACAGGCTGGTAGTCAACTTGAGGTAGGTTCGGAAGCTGACCTCCTTTAGGGTGCTGTGCAGGAGACTCTGATGCCTGGGATGATTGGCGAAGCTGTCGTTCCAGATGGGGGAGAAACAACTTCGGTAGAGCTACTGGAGGCAATGGTTCTAGCTCTGTCCGATCTCCCTGATCACCATTATCATACTGCCAGCCAAAATATCCTTGTTGTTCTGATTTCCTCTGCTCTGGCAGGGGTGCTTGCTGTTCTTTGGATTCCACAAACTTCTCTACTTATGTACAAGACCAATAAACCATTTGACCAATGTACACTACTTTACACTTTTGCGGGTCAAGCATAGCATACTTACGTCATTCTGGCTAGCTGACTGTCAGAAGGTACCAACTCATAAGTATGTTTGATAGCAGAAATAAAGAATATTAGTACATTTGACAATCTTTATTCTTTGCCGAGAA
>DASYAN010000312.1:0-3148 GCA_036501345.1 Ktedonobacteraceae bacterium | reverse complement strand
TATTGTAAAAGCACGAGCAGAAAAGCAGAGTAATGATGAAAAAGGCAAATCCATTGAACAAGAAGTGGATAGGGAGGAAAAATTGCTTCATACCGCAGTGGATGGGAAGACCATGCGCGGGACGCGAAAACATGAGAGAGCGAATCAACCGCCTGTGCACCTTTTATCATTTTATGAATGCGAAGGAGGCTTTGTGCTCGATCATTTTACCGTTGAAAAGAAAAAGAATGAGTATTCCAAGTGTATAGCAATACTACATCCATCACTTGTCAAAAAACGCATCCTTACAACAGATGCAGGTATCGGGTATAAAGGGTGGTGTTCACTTGTGCATATATTTGGTGGATATTATCAGATAGTCATCAAAAATAATCATCCTACCGTTCGAAGAGATTTAATTGCATTTTTTGAGAATAATAAGATTGATAGGAGTGAATTTCAATGCTATAAAGAAACGAATAAAGGGCATGGGAGGCAAGAAGTGCGAGAAATTTGGACCAGTACCCAGATAAATGCACATTTTAAGGAAGAATGGGCTGGTATAGCACAAGTCTTTATGATAAGAAGAACCGTCACAGAGAAGGGGGAAGTGCGATAGAGATCGTTTATGGCATGACAAGTTTGCCAAGGGAAAAGGCTGATGCCAAGCGTATCCTCGAATTAAATCGAAGACACTGGTTTATTGAGAATCGTTTGCATTACCGACGCGATGTCACTCTTGACGAAGATGCTTCCCAAGTTCGTGTGCAGGGTGCTCCCGAGGCATTAGCTGCATTAAATGGAGGGATACTAGCAGTCATGGATTTTTTGAGCATCAAAAATGTTGCAAAACAAATGAGACATTACTGTGCACATCCTGAGAAAATCTTGCAGTTGCTTCTTGGCAATCTATCGGTGCAAAACGGGTAAACTCCAAAGCCCTGTCGTTGATGATGGCATGATCGATGGTCCTGACTCGATTAAACAGCGCTGGGGGCATATTACTGGTCTGCCCTTTGGTGCCCGTGGTGGTGCCCTCTCAGCATTGATCTATGACAAGACGCACGAGATCAAGTACAAATCTCCTGAGAAGGCGTGGTTTCATGATCTATGGCTCTCGGTCAAGGATGAGAACGGTGAATCGGTATGGGATGGTTCCTCCCCTGTCTGGCGTATCGAAGTGCGCTACAAACGTCCTGCTCTGAGTGAAATGCTGCAAGAGGGCGTCTTTCATGGCATTGACAATGCCTATGATCTGGAAGAGCGTTTGCCTGGGCTCTGGTCCTATGCCGTTGGTCATGTGGATGGCGGTGAGGATGGCCTTCCTGATGGCTGGCTGCGCTATATCGTTCCCACTGAGGATACCAACCGCTCGCGCTGGCCTGTGCATCCTGACTGGCGTGTCGTTCAGTCGGCTTTTGCTCCGGTCGTCCTTCCAGAATCGGACTATGAACGAGAGGAACGCGAGCAAGAAGAACTACTTCAGTTAGTCGACGCAGAGTTAGAGGCTCATCCCTGGAAGGATACCTCAAAGATGGTCAAGTATAAGACATCTGGTGCCTCTGCTCCTGCTCGGGTGCCTCTGCTCCTGCCTGCTGTGACCTTGGATCTGGCTCCTTTCATGCGTCGTCGTCGCTATCAGGTGAATCTGCGTCGCATGGTGGCCCAAATTGCTGGGTGTTCGATTACGGCTGAGGCATGGCGTCCAGCTGGTCGGCTGGCTGGGGCTCAACCCGATCTTTCCGATACCTTCCACTTTCTCTATGAGGAGGTCGAGAGCTATCTGGAAGAGAAAAAGCGTAATTTCAATGAGCAAGTGCAGAAAAAACGGGTTCTGTACTCTGTTGAGAAAGAAAAGGCTATTGCCTAGGAGGTGTTCTGTGGCTTCTAAAAGGATTTCCACAACTCAACAATAGAGGTTGAGTGTTGCTGATGTTGCAATAGTGCTAGGTGTGTGCCGCCAAACGGTCTATAATTTCATCTACCTTGAAAGTTTGCCAACCATTAAGGTAAGAGGTGTTCGGCGTGTGCATCCTGACTCGCTCCAAAAATGGCTTGAAGAGCGTGAGCATCAACTTGTCTAGGAGGTCTATGATGGCAGAAAGAAAACGCCGTGGTCATAATGAGGGCTCGGTCTATTATGTAGCTGAGCGTGATCGCTGGGTAGCAGAAATCTCAATGGGACCTAGCAAGCGCAAAAAGTTCTATTGTAAGACGAAGCAAGAAGCGGTTAAGAAGAAAAACGAAGCTTTGCGTGAATTTGAGCAAGGTGTCTTAGCAACGGGTCCACAACAGAAGCTCAAAAGCTATCTAGAGGATTGGATAGAGAATGTCCATAAGGATAAGCTTCGTATCAGTACGTATGTAAAGTATAAGAAGCTTATCAAATATATCATTGATGATTTGGGGCATATATGGCTACAGAAACTTACTCCTGAGCAAGTAAGGAGGTTCTATACAAAAAAAGGGAATGATGGCCTTTCATCAAAGACTATTCATTCCATTCATGGTGTGCTGCATCTGGCATTAGAGAATGCAGTACGCTGGAATTATGTAGCAAGGAATGTGTGTGATCTTGTGAAACCTCCACGTATTGTAAGCCGTGAAGCTACACCACTAACGTTAGAGCAGGCTCATAGCTTGTTAAAGAGTGTTCGTGAGCATCGTTTGGAAGTTTTGCTCACGATGGCGGTGGTTACGGGTATGCGTCGTGGTGAATTGTTAGCCCTACGCTGGTCAAATATTGATTTTGAGCATCAAGCCCTCCTGGTGCTTCATACGGTGGACTATATATCAAAATATGGTTATGTTGAGACAGAACCAAAAACAGCGGCAGGCAAGCGTTTGGTGAGTCTTCCTTCATTCCTCATTGACATGATAAAGCAGCATCATGTTCAGCAAACGAAGCTACAAGTCAAGCTGGGAGAAGATTGGGAAAATCGTGATCTCGTCTTTGCTGATCTGCATGGGGGGTACTTCAACCCTAACTATCTCCTAAAAGTGTTCAAGAAAATACTCCAAGAAGCTGGTATACCTCATATGCACTTCCATGATCTCAGGCATAGTGCGGCGACAATATTGTTAAGCATGGGAGTGAATATGAAGGTTGTGCAAGAATTATTAGGACATAGCGACATTTCAATAACTTTAGGACGATATTCTCATTTGC
>DASYAN010000311.1:0-5665 GCA_036501345.1 Ktedonobacteraceae bacterium | reverse complement strand
GAGTCCCTCCCCCTGGGTGAGCATGCTCACTTTTCTTCTATCTATTTGTAAGAGCAGAGTTAGAGGATACCTGTGAGCTTCATCTTTTCCAACAACGCTGCAAGGACCTACAACTGGGGGGAGGGATTTTCATAGGAGATTTCGCAGTAGGAGACTTAAGCTTGCCTATGTTTTCATCTTCCTTGGTCGAGCAGGCTTTGACCAATCCGGCTTCGGCCAGTTCTTGTATTTCTCTGCTAGCTCCCACTTATTATTGAACATGCGATCGCCGCTATAGATGTTCCTCTTTGTGAACTCGACTGGTGATGAAGCAATCAGCCATTCACGGAGTCGCTCTTCAGAGTCATAGTACCAGGGATCTGATAACACATACTTTGGATCGTGGACCCATTCAGGACAAGGCTCATTATATTTTGCACACAGATGCTCGACGGAGGCAGCACAATATGCAGCCCAACGCTGGCAATAGTCATCAGCTGGTCCCTCTGGTAGCGGCTCACTTACAAGATCATAGCGGTGATCCTTGGCGTCGGCAAACCAGTAATTCAGGAAGTTTCCCAACGCAATCCACGGCCCTTCGCCTGCACAGATATTTTGAAATGCCCTGCTCATAGTACGCAGAGGTGGACGGGGACGAATTGCTTGCATAGTTCCCTCTTTGCTTTCTTTCGTCAGACAACTTTTCGCTACTGTAAGTATAGCAGATTATTCCTGGCTAAAAAAACGATTGAGCTTCTTTTGGACCTCTTCGCTTTCCTGGATATCCTTGTTTGTAATATACTTATCTACAATATTTTGTGCCTCCTGACGTTTGGTAATGTGTAGACTTTGAAAAAGTGCCCTGGTATCTTCTTCATCTTTTAATCTTCCAGCAATCAGCTTATGAGCTAAAATGAATGCTTTTGGCGGGATAGAGACCTCCAGGTAACGCCCAAATCGTCGCCATAATTGCCCCTGGGGTACTGGCCCTGCCATGCGTAAAAAGTCGCCGATGTTATCGCTTAACCATGAGTCACTGAGTCTAGCGTCATATGCGACAAAGTGGACTGCATTCCTAAAAATGCGGTAGTCGTCGGAGTGCTGTGGATCGCTGATATCTTTTACCAGCACATCAACATCATCGGTCGTGGCGCGGTTGCCGATCTGGGTCAGCATAAACCCTCCACCAATCATAAGCAGTCGAATGGTTGTTTGTATGCCCAGCTCCTCTAGCTGACTCCCTAGCAAAGACAGGTTGTGTTCAATGTCTTGCTTTTGCATGTCTGTGTTCTTCTACCGCCTTTGCTCCACAGATATGGAGCTTGGTGCTGCTAAAATATCTCAGCAGTAGTATAGCACATCTATAGGCGGAAGTGTATGGAATTGTCTCCTCTTGGTATGCCTGCTCTCCGTTCTTGCTTTCGGAATTCCTCGACGATATAATATATAAGCTCAAATAAAATCTCGTCGAGGAATTCCAATGTCAACGAATGCTCAAATGGACTCTAGGATTGCGAAGCGGCTTCTTCAGAAAAAGAAAAAGCTGGATGCGTATCGACCAATGGAGTCATTCACTGTGCAGAGACTACACAATGATCTGCGTCTCATGCTCACGTACCATAGCAATGCGATTGAAGGAAACACACTGTCGTTGGCTGAGACCCAGATGGTTCTGGAGTATGGTATCACTGTTGATGGACATCCCTTGCGTGAATACTTGGAAGTGACAAACCATGCTGAGGCTTTTGATACGCTCCCGCATCTCGTCAAAAATCCTATTACCGTTGAAACGATCTGTAGCTTGCATCGTCTGGTTATGGCAAATATTGATCCTCATGCTGGAGGGTTGCGAACTGTGCCAGTCTATATCCGGGGTGCTGACTTTACGCCGCCATCTGCAAAGAATGTGCCTATGTACTTAGCGCAATGGGTCGAGTGGCTCACCAGTGACACTGCTTTGCGCTATGATCCGGTTGTACGCGCTGCGATTGCTCATCACGACTTTGAAGCTATACATCCCTATACCGATGGCAATGGCAGAGTTGGACGCTTGCTACTCAATCTGATACTTATGCAAGATGGCTATCCGCCAGCACTTGTGCTCAGGGAGTGGCGTGCTCGCTATATCCAGGCACTGAGGCAAGCACGCCTGGGCGACTACTCCCGGCTCATCGATTTGATTGGCCTTGCTGTAGAATATGCGCTCGATCTCTATCTGGAGACTTGCGTGGAAAGTACGATGCACCTCTTGCCCATGAGCGGACTGGCTCCTCTATTCAATACCACAGTAGATTACCTCGGCCAGCTTGCCAGACAAGGCAAGTTTGAGGCGAAGAAACGAGGCCAATACTGGTATGCTTCAGAAGAGACCGTACGGCAATACTTCCAGGAAGCTGGTAGCCAGCCGCGTGGGCGCCCGCGCAATAAGCAATAGATTGAGCATTATCTTATAGGGCGATCACCTGGAAGCTACTTATGCTGATTTGGCAGCCGCCATTTTCAAGTCCTACTTCCCCAGTACTAAGGAATCTGTTATCGATTGCCTGTAATACAACATGGTTATCTATTTTCAGGGTGATCTGGTTATCTCTAAACTCAACACGATAGGTGTGTTCATTCAAACCAGGGTTGTAAATTCTGCTCTTACTAGGTGTAAATCCCTCGCTAGGAGAAAAAGGAATTATGGCTGCATCTCCAAAGTAAGAATCAAATCCAACGAAGTAACCACCGTATCCTGAACCTGCAGGCTCTACTCGTCCGCGAATGGCAAGATAGCAACGATTAGGACTATCCAGAATCTGCATTTTCGCTTCTACTGCATAGTTTGTTGTAGATGGTTGGCAAGGCGATGTGATCACATCACTTCCTGTAGGAGCAACACTGATACCTAGCCCTATATTCATTCCATCACTCAATAACTTGCCATTTAGAACTTTCCATTCGGAAGAACCTGTCCAGCCGTTCATTCCGCGTGACCAGTCTGCTTGACACAAAACTGTTTTAGAAGTAGAAATCGATGGAGGAGATTGATTATGCGTGATGACCGTTTTCCCAATTGGTCGGGTACTGCCACTTCTACTCAAGCTCAAAAATGCAATTAAGGGCATGGCCACAATAAGCAATAGCGCAGCTCCACCAATAGCAAGGTTCCTTGGGGTTAGTGCAATGCTTAGAGGCCGGGGTTGTATTTTGTAACTAACTAATTCATCAATTTGTGGTTGAAAGATGTCTCTTCTACATGAGGGGCATGTTGATGAGGAAGGATCAAGAGATTGACCACAAAAGGAACATCGGCCATCTTCTCGATTCATCGTGTTTCTCCTTTTTTGTTGTGCCACCGTGATATCGCTCTAACACTATCTTTGCGGTTTTCTCGATTGACGCAATAAATTCGTGTCGAGGAAAATATAACAGAATTTTCGCTGCTTTTTGAGAGGGAAACAGGGACAGTTATCGCCAACGTGTCAGCTATGTGGATGGCTTTGCAACAACCAGTTGTATAGCGACAAAAGAGCCACTCCGAAGAGTGGCTCTAAAATCAACATTAGGGTGGAATAGTATGTTATCTACTCCTAAGCTTTATAGCTGTATTGCCGTATGAATTGGGGAGATATCTATAGGAAGAAACTTTTCATAAACTAGCTTGTTATTAAAGCTTCAATGCTTACTAGATGCATTGAAGTGATGTATCGGAACTTTTTTGTACAGATTGTGTGAATTGTTCACCACAGGGGTGGCAAAAGAATCCACTCTCGTTATGATGGGTTCCACCAATGGCTGTTAGCTGTTGTTCTGCTAATCTGTCACACCATTCACAACTCTTTCCATCTGGCGTCGAGTCTGTAGAAACAGGACGATTGAATTCATTATCTCGCATTAGTAATCTCCTTTAGGGTTTTGAATAGACTGAATGAGTTATGCTCACTAAAAATTCTGCAATACAAACCTTTCTATAGAATACAATATAGGGGAAATTTGCATGTTTATCGAGGGGGAAAGAGGGACAAATTATTAAAAGTAAAGATTATAGACATTCGATACATAAACAACGAGAAGTTGTGTTGCTTGTCAGTCGATTTGTCGCATTTGTCATGGAGGTTTGCTAGTTGTCTCCTCTTGATACACTTGTTCCGTGCTCTATATAGCTATTGTGCAAACTTTTATGGTTGGTGTAAGAAAGAATCGAGGGCTGTGAAGATATCAGCAGAGCCTCCCTGAAAGGTAGATTAACTATGACAACAATGGTGAGAGTGCCACAATTAGTGCAACAGAAACTGGATGCTTTTACGAGTCTAGAGCCAGAATTTAAAGATTGCTTCCAATTTGTTCAAGATGTGCATGGGCAGAAACGTTTCTCTGCATTCTCCGTTGCCTATACAGTGCGCTACCTTCATGCTCTGTGGGTCTGTGAATGCAAGACCAGCTTGCTTAGCGTGTCAAAGACGGTAAAAGAGTATGATGGGCAGCTCTGCTTGCATCTGCTACGACGCTGGCAAGAGGAGGAAGACACAGCCGAGGTTGTCGCTTTTCTGCATCGTAAGTTGGATATGTTGCCACTAGCTGATATTACCCGTCAGGTCCATGAAGCGTCTCGCGTTGATGCCAATGATAGGTTAGCGCAGCGTCTTATGCACGGCAGAACTATTTTGCTCAATCGTGGCATGAATCTGATGCAGGCGTTGGATGCTCTCTTTGCGTTGCCTGAAGATGTGTTGTTCAGGAGTGTGCACCAAGCCTGTGAGCAGTATGGGCATCTTCCCGAGCAGATAGTGTTACAATTGGAGGAGATGCAGTCGCCGCTATTCTCGTTTGTCCCTCATCAAGTCCTAGCGCAGCGCAACATGCAAGTGATGAATAAGCTAGGCATCAATGTTGTGCAAAAATCAGCGGATCTTCCTAATGGGTGGAGATGGAAAGTGGTAAAATCAATAGAGCCTCTGCCGCCTTTTGCTGAACATGTCGTGCAGGGCTACCAAGAACTTACTGCTCCGTGGCATAATAATGTTATGATGAAACGCTTTGTCGATCAACCTGAACGCAGCAATGCAGGCACTGTCTAGTTTGGACATGCAGATCTTTGCCAGCAAGTTATGAAAGGTGTGATGTTATGCATGACGAGCAAGAGCAATCAAACAAGCGATCATGGATTTTAGTTGGTGCTTGGTTCGGCACAATTGTCTTTCTTGGTGTGCTAAAACGCGTCCTGGAGCACCAAAAATCAGGATGATATATTTGTCCCTGTTTTCCTCTATACAGGCATGCAAACTTACTCTCAAGACCTAGGAAGAAACTGGAATATGCAACTGCTCTGAGACCACTTTCAGAATGTCCTGGGTCTTAAATGGCTTGGTCATGTGGACAGTTGCGCCCACGAGGCGCGATTTCAGGCTATCTATCATGCCGTCGCGCCGCGTTAACATCACAAAAATTGTGCCAGCAAAGGCTGGTTTGTTTTTCAGTTTCTTGATGACTTCATAGCCATCCATTTTTGGCAGTCCTACGTCAACGAAGACCAAGTCGGGAATACGAGCTTCTGGTGTCGTCATCCAACGTAGCGTATCAATCCCATCATTGAAGCTTATCACCTCAACTGTGGCCTGTCTCAGGCTCAATTCCAGGGTCTTGCGAACGACTAGGCTATCATCTATGACGAATATTAGTGGAGTCATCATCTCTCTCCTAAACT
>DASYAN010000310.1:0-13670 GCA_036501345.1 Ktedonobacteraceae bacterium | reverse complement strand
GAGGGCACAAGCCCGGCAGAGTCGTGCTTCGCGCATATTGATGCTCTGACTCTGGTCACCACGTTGCATTAGCTCATCTGTGGGAAGGGGCATCTGAGTTATAAAATGCCCTCAGTGTATAAACTGTGGGTCAGCACGAATCATGGCTAGGTGCGACTCGCCTCTTGTTGCATGCATCTCCAGAGCATCTCTACGTGTGAGCGTTCAGTAGCTAGAGCCCCGATGGAGACACGCACCATCCATCGACCGTCTAACATAGCGGGAGTAAGATATGCCTGACCGGAATGATGAAGACGATTGACCCAAGCGTGAGTATGTTGATCTAGTGCCTCGCCGCTCATGCCAGTTGGCTCATGGCGCACACAGATGGTTTGGAGCAGAACAGGAGCAAGAACATGCCAATGAGATGTGGCCTGTACCTGATCTGCGAACCACCATGCATTGCTAACATCGCGACGCAAGCGTGCTTGCAGGCCTGATATCCCCTGTTCACGGATCAGGCACCAAAGCTTAAGTGCGCGGAAGCGTCGTCCCAGCGGGATTCCCCAGTCTCGCAGGTTCTTCACACGGTGGTCAACGGCACTCTGCAAGAAGCTTGGATTGGTACTCAGCACTCGTACCAAGTGCTCTGGATCACGCACATAATACAGTGAACAGTCGAAGGCCGCACCAAGCCACTTGTGAGAATTGAGTACAAGAGAATCAGCTTCTTCGATTCCCTGCCACATCCAGCGACATTCGGGCAAAATCATCGCTGATCCTGCCATGGCGGCATCTACATGTAGCCAGAGGTGATGATGATGAGTGATTTGTACAATGGCCTCCAGGGGATCGATGGCCATTGTAGCCGTGGTACCACAGGTAGCAACAACAGCACAAGGAATAAAGCCATGCGCAATATCGTCCTCAATAGCAGCGGAGAGAGCAGAGGGACTCAGGGCATATCTCTTGTCTGTGGAAATGGCACGAACATTGGCACGCCCGAAGCCAGCTAGAAGCGCAGCTTTCTCAACCGAGCTATGGCTCTGTGCAGAGGTATAGATGATCAGGGGCCGTTTTTCACTTTGTAAACCTCTGCGAGCCATGGAATAGTTTGTGGTGCGTTCGCGAGCACAGATGAGAGCAACAAGTGTACTGGAGGATGCAGTATCTTGAATGACGCCACTCCAGTATGGGGAGAGGTTTACCATCTGACGCATCCAGTCAGTGACCACCTCCTCCATCTCACTCAAGGACGGGCTCGCCTGCCAGGAGAGGCCCAACACACCCAGACCAGTACTCAGGTAGTCACCCAACACCGAAGCAAGCTCGCTATTTGAGGGAAAGTAACCATAGAAGTGGGGATGTTGCCAGTGCGAGAGTCCAGGTAGGATGATCTGCTCCAGATCGCGGAATATATCATCAAATGACTCAGGCAATTCTGGTGGTGCAACCGGGAGCTGCACTTTCACTGAACCGGGCTCGGCCAGGGACATCACTGGCAAGTTAGCGATATTGGCCCGATAATCTGCAATCCAATCAATCAACCGATGACCAACCATACGGAATTCTTCTGGTGTCATTTTCCATCCTTTTACGTCTAATAGGAGGGCGTTTCGTAACTTGGATTCCTCCCTCCAGAGATGAGCTAAAACCTGAAAATGTCTTTTTCGCTCTCCAAAAGTCTCTTTTTCTCTAGAAAAACTCCCGACTTCTCAGGTATCCTTGAGATAGGCACTCGTTTTGAGTGTCGCATGAGATTTGTTTGAAAAAAATATAGGGGTTACGAAACGCCCTCAAGAGAAACGATTCCCGCTATGAAGAGTGGAAAACTGGAACTTGTCCCATACCCAAGCATTGCGTTTAGCTCGGCTGGTGCTTGAGGTGTTGGTTGCGACGAAGGCGCTGAAGGCACCTGCTTTTTTCGACGGGAGACTCTCTTATTTCTCGTTTTCTTACTCGTATGTCGAGCGTCTGGTTCTAGATGTGATGACGACATATGCTATTTTCTTTCCCAAATCGAGAACGAAGGTCGGTAGTATCTACTCTATCTACGGTTGTTAGAACTAAAATGTTGTCCTCGGCTCTAGAGCATGCAGCTGGTTAGCCGGAGAGAGCAGGTCCCCACGCCGTAATACGCTGGGGGGTGATCATAATCAAGGGATACTGTTCCAATGCCATGCTTTTGTACTGCACATAGCGCTCTCTTAACAATGCTACTGCTCGTCTATGTCGCTCATCTGTGGTGGCAATTAATTCCGCGTGCCCATGTATAAGCACATAGCCCAACTGTGACCAGTCGTCGGCATACTGGTCCACGAGTAGCGCAGCCTCGTGCCGAGCCTCAATGTTGCGGACGCGCCGTAGTTTTGTTCCTGGGACGCGCTTGGGTTTCTCATCAAGTGGTGTATAGAAGTAAGTGCCATCGAATGCATAGCAGACGGGAACAAGGTAGGGAGTCCCGTTCTCATCTGCTGTGCCCAATCTTGCAACCCGCAACTTTTCTATAAATGCTTTTTCAGCTGTGGTGAGCGTGTTGCGTTGTGCCATTGCAACCCTTATTGCGGCAAGGTCGGTTCGTTAGCGGCCTGCTACTGGAATTTTTTCGACTTCTGGGACAATCTTGGTCGCCAGAATATCAAATGCTTCAGGCTCTTCTACGTTAGTAAGGCTAAAGAGGGCCTGGTCGATACCCAGTTCCGCCAATGCTGCAAACTGGTCTATGGCTGCGTTAGGTGAGAGTGTGCCATTGCGACCGTCACGAGTGATATGCATATGGTCGAGTGTCGTCTTCTCGATCTGCTCGTATGGACGGTTTAGGGTTTGGCAATGATCACGTAGCACATTCAGTTTGCGTTTTAGTTCCTCTTTACCCAAACGAGCGAAGAGATTGCATCCATCCGCATATTGTGCAACCATACGCAATGTTTTGCGTTCACCAGTCCCGCCGATCAGAATTGGTGGATGGGGTTTCTGCACTGCCTGTGGCGAGTTCAGTGGGCGCTCAAGCGTATAGTGCTTGCCTGCATATGCTTTTTGATCCCCCGACCACATCTGATGAGCTATTTGCAGTGTCTCTTCCAACCGCTCGAAGCGTTCACCGAGTGGTGGGAAGGGCACACCCAATCCTTTGTGCTCCTCTTCATTCCAAGCCGCACCGATACCGAAATAGGCCCTCCCATTTGAAAGGACATCAAGTGTGGTTGCTGTTTTTACCAGGATACCAGGATGGCGGTAGGTTATGCCAGTAACCATTGTCCCGAGCTTGATATGGTTAGTGCGACCAGCAGCGAATGCTAGCGCACTCCATCCCTCAAGCATCTCATTTTCTGCAGGCCCGACAAAACCTATTTGGAAAAAGTGGTCCATAACCCACAGACTATAGAGGCCAGCGCGTTCTGCTCGCTGTGCAATAAGACCAAATGTATCTCCAATTTGACTTTGACCATTTGACCAAGTAAAATTGGGAACCTGTAATCCCAGGCGCATGAATTTTCTCCTCTTGTGATTTATCCTTGTTGGAGCAAATCAAGCTAATCGTGCTCTTTAGCACATCTGCCACGGCCCAATTGTGAAGCAACGTCGGACTTGACCGTGACTCAAATTACAAACCATGATTATTTGCTTTGGTTAGTATACAACAATTGGAGACAAAGCCATATTTAAGTGATGTTCCAAAAACGAAAACTGTCCCTCTTAACAAATGACCCCTAACTGTAGATGCTATCGTATAATAGTGCTGCTCTGCCCACTCAGCATGGTGCCCAAAAGAGAGAGGCGATTGTCTTGATGAAAAAGAAGGTACCCCTTGTACGTGTATAGAGCGAAAACCGTATACAGCTTTCGTGATCGTTCCTTGGAAAGGCAATAACGTCGTATGCCGATAGCACAATCACTTCGCTCTTCACCAGATCTGGCTCCTGCCATTACTAGCGAACGCCGACGCTGGCAACAGTGGCGTCTGCCTATACTATCTATACTCTTCCTGGTATCCCTTGGCTTCATGCTCTTCCTGCGCATGAGTGCACCGCCAATTGATACTCCTCTTGCATCCTGGATATTCCTCTGGATACTCAGCTTTTTACCGTACCTAGCTGCGTCAGTCTTGATCTTGGCTACAAGGCCGCTTAAGGGCCGATGGCGTTGGGTAGAACTAGGGGTCATCCTGCTGGGATCGCTTGTTCTACGCCTTATCTTGCTCCCACTGCCGCCGAACTTATCGCATGACTCCTGGCGCTATTTGTGGGATGCGCGTGTTACTTTACATGGCTATAGCCCTTACGTATATGCTCCGAACAATCCTGTACTGGTGCACCTACGCAATTTTATTTATGACAATAGCCGCTTTCGCAATGTCCCCACGCTTTATCCTCCGGCTGCTCAGGCAATCTATCTGTTGAGCTATCTTATCGCGCCGGATAATCTTGTAGTATTCAAGGGCATCCTGGTATTGCTGGAGATGGTAACGTGTGGGGCTCTAATCGTTCTCCTGCGCTCCCGTGGCCTGGACCCCAGTCGTTGTCTGATTTATGCCTGGTGTCCCTTACTAATTGTTGAATTTGCAATGCAGGGACATCATGAAGCGATCACATTGGTCTTCACTATGCTTGCACTGGTCAGCGCACTAAGTTCCTGGCGATGGAATTCTGTATTAACGGGACTGCTAATTGCGCTGGCTACACTCACTAATATTTATCCTATTCTCTTATTGGTAGTTGTGCTCCCTCGCCGTAGTCGTGTCTGGATGATGACATGCTTGGCAACCTGTGGCGTTACTATTCTACTAGCCTACGTTCCTTATATAATTCTGGGACATGGACAAGCCTTTGGCTTCTTTTCCACCTATGTAAGTGAATATAGCTGGAATGGTGGTAGCGTTTTCCTGTTCATCCAGTGGCTCAATCAACATTTGCAGTTTAATGGAGTAGTGGCACATATACTAAGCTATAGCATTGATCTGCTGCTGGTTGGTGGGGTTACACTGGCAATCTGGTGGCAACGTCAGCGGGAGCGTATCAGTATAGAGGCCGCAGCGCTGATCTTGATTGGGACGGTCTTCTGTGTCTCAACGCATGTCTTTCCCTGGTACAATCCAGCCCTGCTCCCTTGGGTAGCCTTATTAGTTGGACCTGTCTGGACGAGGCTGGGAGGGCTAAATGTAAAGGGACTGGCGACTGTGATGGTCTGGTACTTTGTCTGTGCTTCGATCTCTGCATATTGGGTAAGCAGTGGCGCATACTGGCCTATCTATTATCTCTGTGTCTATGATCCTATGCTAATCGGCCTGGGTATAGCCGCCTTTGTTGGCTTCAGGCGTATACGTGCAAAAAGGAAGGAATAGAAATCATGAGCGATGCGCATCAAGAATCTAAAATTGACGAACAAACAGATGCTTCTACTGTAAATTACCCGCCATGGCGCATATGGATTGTATCCGGGCTATGTGGGTTAGGAGCGGGTCTGGCAGCGAGCTTGCTAGCTGTTGTGATGATGATTATATTGCGCCTGTGGCTCGGCATACCAACTCCTGTGGAGCTGTTTGGCGATTTTGTGTTGAAGCATCTCGATGTAAATACTTTTGTGCATTTGCTAGTGACGTACGGCCCTAATGCTAAGACAGCCCCACTTGGTCTGGCGCTGCTGGGCATGATCGGGCTTGGGGTAGCACTGGGTTTGTTCTATGCTATCATTGTCTGTGTGAAGCTGCCTGCTGACGGTCTTAGACCTGCAAGACGAGAGTGGTTTACGACTCTGGCGATTCTTATAGGTATGACATTAGTAGGGGTTTTGCTGTTCTGGGATGAGTTGCGTCAGAACTTTCTGGGACTGCCTGTCAATTGGGCACGTGCGATCTCTGCTCTTGGTCTGTTGCTCGATTTCACTGTCTATGGTGTTGTGCTCTGTCTCGCCTACCGTGCATGGCTGCCACGACAAGCATCATCGGGGGTATCTGTGTCAGGCAGGCGACAACTGCTCTCGCGTGCCAGCGTAGCCGCTTTAACTGTTGGTGGCGTTGGTGGCACACTCGGACTGGTACGCGGCTACCTAAACAATTATGCATCCTATGATGGCCAGCAGACACATCTACATAATCGGGTAACGCTGCCTATCACGCCTAATAGTGAGCATTATGTGGTGACGCAAAACACGGTTGATCCGGCGCCGGATGCTAATCTCTGGCAACTGGAGGTTACTGGCCTAGTGAAAAATCCCGGCTCGTATAACTACGCTGAATTACAGAATTTGCCTTCGACCTCGCGGGCTGTTACCCTTGAATGCATAGCTAATGG
The DNA here is from genome assembly GCA_036501345.1 of Ktedonobacteraceae bacterium. Taxonomy (GTDB): domain Bacteria; phylum Chloroflexota; class Ktedonobacteria; order Ktedonobacterales; family Ktedonobacteraceae; genus DASYAN01. The sequence goes on along the minus strand of DASYAN010000310.1, from coordinate 7,401 downwards.
TGTTGGTCATGGTCTAATGAGTACGGCTGTCTGGCAAGGCGTCACCTTACGCTCACTGGTGGAACGACATGGGGGATCTCTGCCGGATGCCAAATATGCCGCGTTCTATAGCGTTGATGGCTATAATATGAGCCTACCTCTGGATGAAGTACTGGAGGCTGATGCTTTGCTGGCCTGGCGTATGAATGGAGCGGAGCTTCCGCAGCGACATGGCTATCCCCTACGTGCATTGATCCCCGGACGCTATGGCGAGGAAAATCCCAAGTGGGTGACCCGTGTCGAGCTGACCGATCACTTTGTGGGTGGACTCTATTCCGATCAGGGTTGGTACAATGGTCCGCTGCACACAACGAGTCGCATCGATCATCCTTTTGATACTGCTCAGCTGGGTAAGACAGTGGAGATTGGTGGAATTGCCTTCGCGGGAAATCGTGGTATCCAGAAAGTTGAGGTCAGCGTGGATGGAGCCACAAGCTGGCACGAGACAAAGTTACAGCAGCCGCTATCGCAGGATGCTTGGGTCTTCTGGTCTTGGCCATGGACGCCTGTCTTGCCTGGACAGTACACACTAGTCTGTCGTGCCACCGATGGTACTGGCGAGCTACAAACCAGCCGTGAGCAGGGAACCGTACCAAATGGGGCGACAGGCTACGATAAAGTCTCTATTCAAGTCGGGTGATTTTCATTGGATGCAGGCGGGATAAGGGACCCTGAAGTAAATAATCATCCCAACTCACAGGCCGGAGAAATCTCAGAAGTGGGACAATTTATTTCTCTCAAGTCCCTAAGTCTATATGTTCAAGCTTTAGACGATGTCCTTCCAGCCAAGATGGGTGGATTTGTGTTTCTGGATATGGAGAGATATTATGCATACTCTTGATCTCTAGTGGATTCTGATAATTCTCTACAAGCTTCCCCTTTCCGTCGTACTTCATCAATGGAAAAATGCCTCTATGCAAATATTTCAATGGAGCAGGTTTAATGGAACCCTCAGAATGTTTAGCAGTGTCATCTGTTGCTAAAGTTGTAGCATCCACCACTAGAGATTTTTTGAAGCGTATGGCGATATCACCATAGGGGCTTACCAAATCCTCCCCAATCTTACCATAGTTATCATCGCTTGGATGGCCATAGAAAGGATACTCATTCACAGGATGATTTTCGGGATAGCCAAAGATTTGCTGTGCTGTTTTCATCCGTGTATCTGCATTAAGCAGGAGAGACTTATGTCGCTCGTCACTGGCTTGATCTAGCTCAGACAGTGATTTGAAGACACCTGTTTCCAAGATCTTTTCAAGGAATTCTGGCTGAGTGCGAGTCCAGAGTTCTGCATCCTTAAAGAGGTCTTGGGCATGTGCATCCGCCTCTCTACACATTTGTTCGTATGTTTTCCCTTCTCGACGAGCAAGCTCTGTATAAATCTTTTCTAAAAGCTGTTTATTGGCCTCTGATGTTGGAGGATGATAGTCTTTTGTAGAGATCCCTCGCCTGTCATTTGCAAATTTATTTCTTACATCTAGCTGTGACAATATACCACCTAGCCTACGTGAAGCTGAAATTAGTTCAGTTGTTCTAGGAGAACTACTTAATGTACTATTTATCCCTGTGATGATTTTTTCTCTAGTATTATCAGGCAATATGTTATCTGGTATAGGGGGGGTATCATATGGAGGCTCTTTACTCAAAACCTCAGAAGTGGAAGCTGCATTTGCTTTTGGTATTGCATCGTTGGATACAGCGCCCATTGTAGCAGAAAGCTTAGCCATATCCAAAGGCACGTTTTTGGTTAATCTTTTACCATTTTGTGCTAAATGGCTTGAGTCTGTGAGATGTCTTCTAAACATAATTTGCTCCTTTTTGCAAAGAATAGTAAGCATTCAGTAATAATATTAATAGAAGTATCAAAGTCTTGAAAGCATTTGCAAACATGACTATGCATTTATCTATCTACCAAAGACCTTTTTCTAACTTAAGATTTCTCCTACGACTAGTCTACTCTACAGCAGTCTTCAGAAAGCTTGACTCCATATAGGCGCTATTAGGTCAACTGCTATGATGGTTTGATGCTTCTGCGAAGCACTATATTAAGGATACCTAATGAAAGTGATTTTTACTAGCTATAAAGGGCGACATCTACAGGACATGTAGATGACATCTTTAGATAGGACGCTTAGATGACAGAGAGCATAGCTATATTTTTAACATAGGTGACGAGCACCCAGCTTCTCATGGAGAAGAGAGGTTTCTCTGTTCCACCTGCTGCTCATGTTTGCAATAATATGAATAACAATTGTCCCCTTGGTCCCTTTGCACCCACCGAAGGATCTCTTGCTCCCACTATCCTGTCTCAACAGTCACAATTGTCCCCTTGGTCCCCTTGGTCCTATTGCACCCACTGGAGGAAGCTTTTCCTCCTCGCAAAACTGTGACGCTCACCCTTTGTACGTGTGCTAAATTATGCTATAGTGATGAACGAAATAGGAGGTCAAAGCATGACGGCTCTCTGCGATTTGCAGACCAAGTGCACATCCAATCTGCTCAAAGAAGCACAAAAGGATTGTAATTCATGACCAATCAAGCAATAACGCTGTATGGAGATGGCATTGAGATCACAGGCCCTATTCCCTCTGAATTTGCCGAAATTCTGACGCCAGAGGCGATGAACTTTGTTGCCAAACTTGCTAGAACCTTTGAAGGACGGCGGCAAGAGTTGCTCCAGCGTCGTGTGCAGCGTCAGGCTGAAATTGATGCTGGTAAGCTCCCAGATTTTCTGCCTGAGACTGAGCATATTCGTCAGGCCGATTGGACAATTGCTCCCCTGCCAGCTGACCTGCAAGATCGTCGCGTCGAACTAACTGGTCCTGCCGACCGTAAAATAATTATTAACGGGCTCAATTCTGGGGCCAGGACATTCATGGCAGACTTTGAAGATGCCCATTCACCTACCTGGGAAGGTCCTATCCAGGGGCAGATCAATGTGCGCGATGCTATCCAGCGCACAATTACCTATACTAGTCCACAGGGCAAGCTTTACAAGCTGAATGATCAGATTGCACTATTACTGGTACGTCCCCGTGGCTGGCATTTGGATGAGAAGCATGTTCTCATTGATGGTCGGCCCATCTCGGGAGGCATTTTTGACTTTGGCCTTTGTTTCTTCCACAATATCAGGCATCTGCTGGCAAATGGTACTGGTCTCTATCTCTACCTACCCAAGCTAGAAAATCACCTGGAGGCGCGTCTGTGGAACGATATCTTTGTGATGGCACAGGATGAGCTGACCATTCCACGAGGCACCATCAAAGCAACTGTGATTATCGAGACCATCCTGGCGACCTTTGAGATGGACGAAATCCTTTATGAACTGCGTGAGCACTCAGCAGGACTGAACTGTGGGCGTTGGGACTACATCTTCAGCTTGATTAAGACATTCCACAACTTTCCCGCTTTTATTTTTCCCGACCGTGCGCAGATCACTATGACTAGCCACTTTATGCGCTCGTATACACTGCAAACAATCAAGACCTGTCACCGTCGCAATGCACTTGCCATTGGCGGTATGGCAGTCCAAGTTCCGATAAAGCATGATCCTGCTGCTAATAAAGAGGCACTTGCATATATCCGCGCAGACAAAAAGCGCGAAGCTACTGATGGACATGATGGTACCTGGATTGCCCATCCTGGACTTGTTGCAGTTGCTCAGGCGGAATTTGATGCTGTTATGCAAACTCCAAATCAGATTGAGAGGAAGCGTGATGATGTGCAGGTCACTGCAGCTGACTTGCTCAAAGTGCCAGCAGGGACGATTACAGCACTGGGACTGTGCAATAATATCAATGTTAGTTTGCAATATCTGGAAGCGTGGCTACGCGGCTCTGGTTCGATACTAGTCAACAACCTGATGGAGGATGCTGCGACCGTCGAAGTCTCGCGTGCGCAGATCTGGCAATGGATTCACCATCCTCAAGGTATTTTGCAGGATGGTCGTAAGATAACCATTGATCTCTTCCATCAGTTGATGAATGAAGAACTGGAAAAATTGAGAACTGCAATCGGTGAAGAACAATTTGCCAAGCGTCGATTTATGACAGCGGCTCAAATTCTCACTGAAGTCATTACTAACGACCACTTTGTGGAGTTCTTGACATTGCCTGCCTATCAGTATCTCAATTAGTCTAGAGAACTCTATGGGTTGATTTAGAAAGGGCCAATTTCATGCAACAAAAATTTAGTCTACGCGATCTTGTGCCAATGCTAGCTATAGATGTTGCAATTCCCTATGGCTTGTATGTTATCTTAAGTCCTCATTTTCCCAGCAATAGTCTGATCCCTCTGCTCATCTCCGCGTTGCCACCAGCTATCAATGGCGTTGTCAATATCATACGTAAGGGGCATATCGATTATGTCGGTGCATTGGTCATCCTGGGAATTCTCATAACTGCCATTGCAGCCTTGATTACTGGTGATCAGAAACTTTTTCTCATTAGGGAGTCAGTCCTTACAGGAGCATTAGGTATTGCTTGTCTAGTGTCGCTGCTCTTTCCCAGGCCGTTAATGTTCTATTTCGGCAGGCAATTCGCGTCAGGTGGTGATCCGACCAAAGCCGCTTTTTATAATTCGCTCTGGCAACGTCAAAGGTTTCGTTCCTTCAATTACCTGATCACTGTTGTATGGGGAGTTGGGTGTGTCGCAGAATTTGCTCTCCGTGTCATTCTGGTCTACACACTTCCTGTTGCAGAGGTAGTTGCTATTGCACCTATCATCTTTAATGCAATTACTATTGGACTGATTTTGTGGACCGTGGCTTATGGAAATAGAGTTCGTCGTAAAGGACAAGCACAAGATCAAGAGCAGAATCAGGTTCCAATAGCAGCAGAAGCGGCAGTTTCAGCATCGGTTTCCGAAGATGAACATAATTAGGTAGGCTGTTGTATACTCATCATAAAGATGCACAAGATTATATTTACTCAAGAATAGTGGTAGGGAGAATCAGGATATTGAGATGTGCCATCTATTAGTAAAGGTAATGCATGGATTGACAGATGAGTATCAATATGAGAAAATTAATTGTATAGAAGTGTTGTTATATGCAATTGCTAAATCTTTGGAAGACTTCCTTAGGCAAGCGTCAAGTTGAGGGTAGGTTGAGTTGACAGTTCGAACAGTCACAGATACGTCTAAAGCCTCTTGGCAAGGCACTCTCTGCGATTCAGTTTGTCAGAAACTGTCAACCAGATTTGACGCATGCCTTAGGGTTAAAATAGAAAAAAGGAAAGGGACATTACAAAATGAATCAACCACGACCAGAATCGCGCATAAGCTCATTAGAGAGACGTGCAAGCTCTATAGAAGCAGGGATTGTAGAGTTATCCAACGATACCGCTGAGGACCTGAAAGCTTTGAGGAACGACATTAAAGCTTTGTCAGAACACGTCGATCTCGGCTTCAAACAAGCTCATACCTTCATCCAGGATGAGATAGCGGATCTAAAGGCAATCATGGCTACCAAGGATGAGATAGCCGCGATGGAAGGCCGATTACTCGACGCAATCAAACAACTTTGGCAGCAAAAGCCAGGTGAATAGACAGCCGAGACCGGAGTGAGGAAGGATACCTACATGGACAAGCCGTTCGAAAAATTTGATGGTCCCCATAAACGGGCTTATCATTACCCACATCTTTTGGGACGTTTTTACAAACCATGGTAGCAAGCCAAGTTGCATTGAAGAGACAAGACATGATCTCTGCTTTGGCGTCCCTCTCTACATGCGGCTCCAAAAACTTGTGGGTAATGATAAGATAAACGGGGGGGATCTGCTCAAAGATGTGAACGAATTGAGGCGTTACATGGAAGTAAGCTCCAAGAATATTAAACAGGTAAAGGCAATACTGAATGAGCACAGCAACCGTATCGGCAAGCTTGAGGAAGATATTGCCAGTATCAAAGCAACTCAAGATGGTCATGGACGGAAACTCGATCTGATAGTGCAATTGCTTAGTAAGAAGGAGTCGGATGAATCAGCCCAATGATGATCACAATAAAAGCATAGAGGAATGGCTTGCATACTGAGAGTAACTATTTGGAAGCATCATAAATAACGAAGAGCGACTTATTGGCAGACCTTTAGAGAAATTAGAACGGAAGTTTGGAATAGCCCTAGCAAATTAATGCTAGGGCTTTTTCATGTATCAAGCCTCAACGAACGTGATCGCTTTATTCTCATGAAAGCTCTTAGTAGCGGATGAGAAAAGAAAAAGTTCATGATACTGCTATTCTGATATACTGTATAACGGGTCGATGTGATATCATGAAGGGTCTCAATACAAGGTTTCTCATCTGATCGACTTTTGAGATAAAAGGAGATCTGTAGGCCGTAGCTGCCCATATTTAACGATGTCTAAAGACAGAAAGAGGTATATAAGATGGCCCAACCAACGCGCTATGACGCAATTGTAATCGGTTCAGGACAGGCCGGAACTCCGCTCTCCCGTACGCTAGCGGAAGCTGGATGGAAGACAGCCATTATCGAGCGTGAGCATGTCGGTGGAACCTGCGTTAACGAAGGTTGCACACCCACCAAAACCATGGTTGCCAGTGCCCGTGTTGCCTATCTGGCTCGGCGAGGTGCTGATTATGGTGTGCGGACCGGCCCTGTGTCCGTCGATATGGAGGTTGTGCGGCAACGTAAACGAGATATTGTCACAAGCTTTCGCAATAGTGGCCAGAGACGGCTCGAAAGTACCAAAGGCTTGGACCTTTTGATTGGTGAAGCTCGCTTCATTGGTTCGAAGACAGTGGAAGTGCGGCTGGCTAATGGTGAAACTCGTCAATTGATTGCCGATAAGATCTTTATCAACATTGGTGCACGTCCCTCAACGCCATCCCTGAGCGGTGTGGATAAGGTGCTGGTGCTGGACTCGACATCAATCATGGAACTGGATGTGGTACCTGAGCATTTGCTGGTGATAGGGGGTGGCTACATTGGACTGGAATTTGGGCAGATGTTTCGCCGCTTCGGTAGTAAAGTGACCGTTATCCAGCGAGGCGCACATTTGTTGGCACGAGAAGATGATGATGTGGTTAATGAAGTAGCAAAGATCATGCGCGAGGATGGCCTGGAGATATTGTTAGAGACAACGCCTTCGCATGTCGAACAACTTGCCGATGGTCGTCTACAACTAGCTGTGCGGACTCCATCTGGCGAGCGAGTTCTCAGCGGGTCTCATCTACTTGTAGCAACTGGACGGACACCCAACACTGATTGGCTCAATCTGGCTGCAACAGGCCTAGAAGTAGATAAGCGTGGCTTTCTCCACGCCAATGAACGGCTAGAAACCAGCGTGCCAGGTATCTATGCTTTGGGTGATGTTAAGGGAGGACCTGCTTTCACTCATATTTCC
>DASYAN010000309.1:0-7462 GCA_036501345.1 Ktedonobacteraceae bacterium | reverse complement strand
CATCGATGGGACGAGGAGAATTACTATCATCCGCCAAAGCCCCGTTTGCGCCCGGCTTATAGACATGCAAAGCATAGCTGACCGTATTACTGCCCTGACCTGCCTGTTTTGTCACAACAAAGAGGCGCTGCCCATTACTGGCAAGCAAAAACGGCACAGTACCATTCGGCAAGGACGCTTTCGTCTTCTGACTCTTCTGCCCATTGAGTAAGTAAAGGCTCGAATCACCAGCCAGCAGATACGAAGAAACCGTCTGACCCTGCTGGACTGACGCAATCAGCGGAGATTGTCCACCAGCACCAGTTAAATTAAGAACGCTTGTATTGGCTATCGTATTACATAAAGAGAATATTGATGAGTGTTCATTGTAGTTCGTAATAGCTTGTTTTCCCTTGCTCTCAAGACTGTTCTGCAGAGCAACAAATCTGTCAGCTTGTGGCCCTGTGAAGAAGGGATCCTGGGCACTTCGTAAATCATTCTGAGCAGCTACCAGTTTCTGGAGTGCATCTACAGCATCAGCATCTTTATCGGGATTAGCTTGATCGATCAGAGAAGTAGCATGGTTAAACTTTTGATCGACATCCGGTAGCGAAAGCTTAAGATAATAAATACCTCCAAAAGAGGAGAAAATAAATAGTATAGATAAAGCAAGGGTTAAAAGCAACAAAGGTCTTTGTTTCCTACTCTTCGATACAGGCCCACTAGGAAGCTCTATAGATACAACTGGATGCACAGCAGTAGAACGAGGCAGTAAACTCAGCCTGTACCATTCATGTGCTTGCTCTAATGCTACTGCGAATGCTTGCACACTCACAAAGCGATCCTTGGGATCTTTCGCCAGTGCCTTCATGACCACTTGCTCAATCTCGGGTGAAAGGTCCGGAACTTTTTCACGCAGTGGAGCAGGAGCAGTAACCATCTGCTGAACCGCAATCTCCATAGGCGTGCCATTAAAGGGACGCTCTCCACAAAGCCACTCATAAACAATAATCGCCAGAGCGTATTGATCGCTAGCCACATCCGGTTTCCCCTGTACTTGTTCGGGAGCCATATATGCGACCGTGCCTGCCATCTCTACAAGACTTCTTGAACGTGAACTACGAGCAATGGTGGCAATACCAAAATCGCTTACTAGCACTTCGCTTCGAGTTCCCACTAATAGGTTCTCTGGCTTGATATCACGATGAATAAGACGTTCATCATGAGCATATTGCAACGCACTGGCAATCTGCCCGACATAGGTAACAATCGAAGCGATGGGGAGATGCGTTCCCTTAGGATAACGTTGTCTTAGTGTGCCATGGGGAGCATAATCCATCACAATAAACGGCACATGATTATCTTTATCTACACCAAAATCGCGAACTTGTACAATGTGAGGATGCTTTAGCCGAACAGAGCGAGCTTCATTGAGAAAACTTTGAAGATCGCTATCAGCCAACTGTGGCAACACTTTGACAGCAACCCGATTTTTACGATAGACATGCTCTGCCAAGTAGACTTCACCAAAGCTGCCAGTTCCCAATAAGCGGATAAGCTGGTAGGTATCTAGCCGCTGTCCCACGCGGTCGGTCATAACTTCCCCCTTTTTAGGGAACTTCATTATCAAATATGAGCGATTGTATATACATATATGTTGCGTGTCAAGTTCATGAGCATTTACAGGGAATTTTTCTCGAATACACGTCAAGTTATCAAGGTATCACTCTCAGTGGTACATATCCCATCAGTATGCTATATTGGCGTTCAGCTTCCTCTACTGTCCCATTGGAATAGCTAGCATCACTATAGGTTTGGAGGCAGGGAATAACGCTATCACGTTCTCCAATCATTCGGAGCTGCATTGGGAACCCGATCTTGATAAGATTGTCATGTAGCTTGACTCCTACGTAGACATCTCTATTGGTCGTGTCATCAAAAGTCACAAAAGCGCCAATTGTGCTCCGCTGCTGGTCTACGTAGTATATTCTCCATTGATCTTGACATACTCATAAGACAAGTCACAGCCCCACACAGTTGCTCTAGCATCGCCCAGGCCAAGTGAGACACGAATAGTAACTTCGGGATTTTGCAGATAGGCCTTCAATTGCGCCAAGTTCTCTTTGCCAAGTGCTCGTCCCTGGTAGACTAGCAGATCACCAAAAGCAATAGAAACTTTTTCGGGGTCGATATCGACCTGCTCACTGCATTTGCCAATTGCCATCGCTACCCGTCCCCAGTTAGGATCGGCACCAAAGACTGCAGTTTTGACCAGCGGTGAATTGACAATGGATTTGGCAACTCGTTTGGCCTGAGCGAACGATGAGGCATTCTCTACTATGACTTCGAGCAGTTTTGTTGCCCCTTCCCCATCTCTGGCCATGTCTTTTGCCAGATCAATGGCCATCGTAGTTAGTGCATGGCGGAACTCATCCAGGTCCACCTCACCAGCCAGACCATTTGCCATAATTGCCACTGTATCGCTTGTACTGGTATCGGTATCGATGCTGACCATGTTGAAGGATAGTTCAACAGCCTCTTTTAAATACTGCTTCAACTGATCAGGGGTAATTTTTGCATCAGTGACAAAGTAACTAAGCATGGTTGCCATATTCGGCTCAATCATGCCAACGCCCTTGGCCATACCAACCAGGACTGCATCACCAACTTTGCAGGCTCGTATCTTTGGCCGAGTATCAGTAGTCATAATGGCCTGTGCAGAAATATGGAGTTGACCTTCTCGCATCTCATCACGTATGCCATGAATGCCCGTACGTACTTTCTCCATTGGCAGTTGCCAGCCGACCACACCCGTTGACGAAGGCAAGACATCGTTAGGCAAGATGCCCAGGTCTTCTGCCACCAGATGCACAACCTCTCGAATATTTGCCAAGCCTTGCTCACCGGTCGCGACATTGGCATTTTTACTATTAATTACAAAGGCCTGTAATTGCTCATTAGCAACATGCTCACGTCCAACAATAACACCTGGGCCGCAGAAGCGGTTCTGTGTAAACATAGCAGCAGCGGCGGCTGGAATATCTGAAGCAATGACAGTAAAATCGAGGGTTTCGTCCCTGATTCCGATATTTCTTGCACAGGACCGAAAGCCTCGCGGACTCCACGGCAACGTTTGCATATTCTGTCCCTCTTTAATTTCTGTTTACTTATCCAAATTTTACCAGAAGATCAAACTATAGTGCTTTGACTGTTCGCAACCAAGCTTGGGCTATTAATGCATGTCCAGCATTAGAAGGATGAATGCCATCACTAGCCCAGAATGCTGGCACTTATCCTTCCTCGCAAAGTATCCTCATTGTACATTCTAACAGAACTGACTCACCAGAACAATCAACCCAAAGAAGTGGCAAATCCTATGCTATAATAAGCCACAAGCGGCAATTTGCCGCCAATCTGTATGATCAAGAGGAATAGCATGCCGACACGTGACGACGCCTATGTATTGATGACAGCCCATGTCAAAAATGAGAATTTGCAAAAACATATGCTTTCAGTCGAAGCCGCGATGCGCTTTTACGCACGGAAATATGCTCAGGATGAAGAACTCTGGGCAATGACAGGATTGCTGCATGACTGCGACTACGAGGAGTATCCGGATCTGCAGGAACACACACAGATAGCAGCACAATGGCTACGTGATGGCGGCTATGATGACCGCATCATTTATGCAATCCTGGCCCATAATGATCTCAATCAGGCCACATATCCTCGCAATGATCTGCTGTCAAAGGCACTCTGCCTGCGATGAAATCACAGGCATGATCACCGCAACCACTCTCGTTCGCCCCAATAAGAACTTTTGTTCAATTGTTAGAACTCTTGCCGGAGCGGAAGTAGTATAACAGAAAGATAAAAATCTCTGGACGTTCTTGCTCGAATACGTAAAGAAGTAACACATCATGTCAGATGATTGGAAAGAAATTAAACGCGCCCGCATAAAGCCCATTTCACGACGAGACTGTTACTGATCCTCGGTCTATTGTCCATCTCTCAGAGCTTGATGGCGAGAACTTTGCCGCTCAGCAACAACGCGACTGGAATAGCCCTGAGATGCGGCAGGCATGGCGGCAATCATGGATGGAGTAACTCAATGATGCATTGAAAGATACGCAGATGTCTGTTACCGCGCCAGTGCGGACCAACGCATCAAGCCTTTCGCTAGATTTTCAAGATCAATCCCCTAGCTATCTGCGGCATGTGGGCACAGGATTTTTATGTGTTTTTAATAGCCTTTTTCCTGCTCGAACAAGTAATATAGAAAGAGAGTACTATTCCTTGCCAATCTCCCTGAGAACACTGATTTATCGAGCGATACTCTCTATAACTTGCGTCAGCGTATGCTAAAAGATCGTAGTCATGCTCCACGTAGGCGTGTGTTATCACCTCCGAGACAAGCGAGGGAGAAAAACGCCCATGAAAACGATGATTACCGCTGAAATGCTCACCGCTTATTCCCACTGTCCTCGTAAAGCCTATCTTCTCCTCTGCACGGATGCCAAGGGAGTACCTCATGAGTACGAGTGCATTCTTGAACAACAGAAAAGCCTCAATCGAAAGAAGTACATTGATGCCCTCAAGCACACCTGTCCCAATGGAACATTCCTTAACGGGAATGACCTGAGCAGTGGAAGGGATTTCATCTTCGGAGCAACTCTTCAGGTTGAACCTTTCGCAGCGTCTTATGATGTGCTCACCAAAAGAGCAAGCCCTTCATCCTTGGGGAGCTATAGTTACGAACCAACGATGGTTGTTGGGACTTACTCCATCAGCAAAGAACAAGAGCTGGCATTAGCGTTCACTGGGTTTGTGCTTGGACAACTCCAGCAAACGCTTCCTGCGGTTGGATGTATTGTGCGGATGGACGGGCAGGTTAATGAACTGAGGTTGGAACCACGCTATAATATGCTGAAGTCGCTCCTTGATCCCTTGGAGGAGTGGTTACGAACTGCTCCTGCTCAATCACCTCTCCTCCTGTTGAACAAACATTGCCCCTCCTGCCCATTTCAGACTTTATGCCAGCAGCAAGCGGAAAAAGAAGATACCCTGAGCTTGTTGGATCGGATGACGCCCAAGGCGATCCAGCGCTATCACAAAAAGGGCATCTTTACCGTTACGCAGCTTTCGTACCTCTTCCGGAAAAGGCGCATTCGGAAACCAAAGAAGAAAACACAGGTGCTTCACAAACTGGAACTTCAGGCATTAGCGATACGAACAAACAAAATTTACTTGCAAGAACGACCAGTCCTTGCCAGACATTCGGTCGAGTTGTTTCTCGATATCGAGGGCATCCCAGACCAACACGTGTACTACCTGATCGGCCTCTTGATTTCGGAGAACAATGAGTGTTCGTATCATCCCTTCTGGGCTGACACTTCTCTTGATGAAGAACGGATGTGGCATGTGTTTCTCCAAAAAGTGAGCCAGTATCCAGAGGCACCGATTTACCATTACGGAGGGTATGAGCCGCACGCACTTGAAAGACTCGCGGCGCGGTACCAGACCACTTGCGAAACCATCACACCACGTCTGGTCAATATCCTGACCTGCATTTATGGCAAGGTCTATTTCCCCGTGCGATCAAACGGCTTAAAAGACATCGGACGATTCATTGGGGCATCGTGGACTGCGCCTGATGCATCCGGGTTGCAGAGCCTTGTTTGGCGTCATCGATGGCAGGAAACGCAGAATGTAGAGTACCAGCACCTTCTGATGACCTATAACGAAGAGGATTGCCAGGCTCTTCACCTGTTAACCAACGAACTTTCGACGATCGCCTCTACGGCTGACTCAGAGCCAACCATTGATTTTGCTGATCAACCGAAACAGATTGCGACTCCTGTCGGTGAGCAAATCCATAGTCGATTTGAGGAAATACTCAAATCTGCACACGGCGACTACGACAAAAAGAAGATACGCATCCAACAAGAGGAAGGAAAGGACACGACCAAAGAAAAAAGCGCTGGAGGGAAAAGGGATCATCAGGGAGAGATGCGTCCCACTTTGAAGGCGACAGAAGTCATTCACGTCCCACCAAGAGAGATCTGTCCAAAATGCAGCGGGAATGTTCCTCTGGAAGTATCAACGAACATGGCAGAGCGGACGATTATCGATATCGTCTTCACCGAAGACGGGTGCCGAAAAACGGTTACCACCTATATTGGACCGAAAAGCTATTGTCGGAAATGTTATCATTTTCATTACCCAGAGGTATGGAGCAAATTCGCAAGAGTCCAACGATTCGGGCATGGCCTGCAAACATGGGTCATTTACCAAAGGATGGTGCTCCGTCTGCCCTATCTGATTATTGTCCAAGCCTTTGAGGAGCTGTTTCACGAACAGATTGGTGGTTCTACCATCACCTACTTTTTCAAGTACTTTGCCCAGTATTATGCAGAGACCGAAGGCCTCCTCTTGCAACGTCTTCTGGCAAGCCCTTTCATTCATGCTGATGAGACACGAATAAACATCCGGGGAACTGAACAATACGTGTGGGTCTTTACGGATGGAAGCCATGTTATCTTCAGGCTAACGGAAACCCGAGAGGCCACGATTGTTCATGAATTGCTCGCTGACTATCAAGGCATTCTGATTTCTGATTTCTATGGTGGCTATGACGGTCTCAAGTGTCAGCAGCAAAAATGTCTCGTTCACTTGATTCGCGATATGAATGATGACCTGTGGAAGGCTCCCTTTGACGGAGAATTTGAAGCATTCATCTTGGAGGTCAAGAACTTAGTCGACGACCATAAATAACTCCGACGTTTATGCTCGCAGCCGAATCGTGTAGTTCCAGGCCGGGTGAAACGTATCTCCCTGGATATTGATGGTCATATGTCGGAGTTATTTATGGTTGTGCACTTACTCGTTCCCATTCTTGGAGCTGCTCAAGAGTATGGGCTCAAGAAGAGCTATCTCCAGCCGTTTCGCAAGCAGATTGATGAATTCTATAAACGCGTGATTGAAAACAAGGTCTATCATTCTGAGTTGACGAACAAGTATCAGCATCGGTTTCAGCGGTTTCGACACAGCCTCTTTACGTTCATTGAACACGATGGAATTCCTTGGCATAATAATACGGCGGAAGGAGCAATCAGGCATCTTGCCATACAAAGAAAGATATCAACGTTCTTCTTTAAATCAGGCGCGACCTACTATTTGGTGCTCCTTGGCATTACCCAAACGTGCAGATTTCAGAGAAAATCCTTACTACAATTCCTGCTGTCTGGGGAGAAAGATATCGACCAATTTCAGGCAACCGTGCCTCTTGAGAGTTCAGTATCAGTGAGCTCTCCTACCCATCCAAATCAGTAGTGCTCCCACATTCCTCCTATGAAAATCCCTCCCCCCAGTTGTAGGTCCTTGCAGCGTTGTTGGAAAAGATGAAGCTCACAGGTATCCTCTAACTCTGCTCTTACAAATAGATAGAAGAAAAGTGAGCATGCTCACCCAGGGGGAGGGACTC
>DASYAN010000308.1:0-9643 GCA_036501345.1 Ktedonobacteraceae bacterium | reverse complement strand
GTCAGCGTAAATCATGCTGAAGCGTCCTGTTTTGATGTTTTGCTCTTGACTCAGCGTAAGTAGCACATACAGGAATTTCTCGTCAGTTTTGAGCATTTCCACGAATTCCATAATACCGCGATTCGCGATATTAAGTTCGCCGTCAAAACGATACGCTCGTGGATCACTTTCTACGCCTATTTCTCCAATAGTAGAAAGATCTATGCCACCTACTAACTCACTGATATCCTGGCTTTTAGGATCGGATGGCGTAAATGTTCCAATGCCTAAGCGATACTTCTCACTGAATGTCATGCGTTTAATGGGCACCTCTTCAATACGGTCGCGATACTGGGTGTCGACCATATAGCGGCAATGGGGACACAGGTCGCCTTCGATATAAAGGCCAAACTCTTTCTCGACGTCGGGACGAAGTTCGTTAGGGATTAAATGAAGAGGTTCTTCATGCATGGGGCAATTTTTGATCGCATAGATAGCCCCGGTGGGTGTACGACTATATGCTTCTAATCCACGCTTGAGTAGGTAGACAATCGTGGACTTACCTCCGCCCACGGGACCCATGAGAAGGAGCACGCGCTTGCGCACTTCCAGGCGCTGTGCGGCGGAGTGGAAGTAGTCAACGATCTGCTGTAGCGGCTTCTCAATGCCAAAGATTTCCTGACTAAAGAAATTGTAACGGGGCTCTCCCGTTCGTGTGGTTTCAACGCCCGCATCCATAATCATGTGATAAATGCGTTCATGAGAAAGCTGGGCCGCCTCCGGCTTCTTAGACGCAGTCTCGAAGTACTGCGCGAAGGTTCCTTCCCACATGAGCTCGCGCTCACGATCTCGGTATTCTTCCAACCGCTTCACCAGATCCATAGTTCATCCTCTCTCTTTTATATGACTAGTAGTGTACAAAAGGCATAAGTCTTGCTATCCTTCCTGGAGTGCTTTTCGGAAGAGAGAGCACTCAGCTACACCACTCTCACATCTCTTTGTTCCGATTGACGACGACATTTCGTGTCTACCCTCCTTCAGCCAAATTGGAGTAGAAGCATCAGCTAGTATGAAGAAACATTTTTTCCTCTATTCTGCTTTTCTACTCCATCTACAGTTGGCCGCTTGGGAAACACACTACATGATCAGCTCGAATTAGAGGAAAACCATCTCTTCTATCTGGAACATCCGCTCCTAACCAATCTCTATCCATTTCCGTCCGAACGAGTAGCACCTATAAGACCAAAAGGACCGGGTCTCTTGCTCAGTATGTAACGCGAGAGAACCAGCCCTTTCTACGTTTCGGAGGATTTTTTGCTCTAGATCTGTGACACTCTTTGCCCAACCTTTGGATTGGAGGTCTTCGGAGCCCATCGCTCGGATGCTCCTGATAGTATCTCAATTTGTCCTTTCTCAATCCAACTTTGCAGGTAAGCAAACTAGCTACCTATAACAATGGGAAACTGTACTCACCATGGTGAAACGTTGCCATGATGCCCATTGTCATACCAGGGTATACGCCCATTATACCATATTTCTGACGCAAAATTAAGAGGTAGTAGCCAATTTCTCTTCTTGCTTGCCGAAATTGGCTTTTTGGGCTAGCTGAGGTTGTGTTTTACCGTGTGCTTTTGGGGGATGTGCACATTATTTGTTGCGTGGTTATTTGGTTTTTCGTGTGAAAACTGTTTATGCTAGAGAATAGATAAGAGTCGTACTATATTAGGGTCTAGACCAAGCATTGGGGAGTGAATATTGACCTAAGCACTTCCAGTCCTCATGCGACCAAAAATATGATATACTGATGATAATGTGAGAAATTGTCCCTGAGCGAAAGGCAGGATAATCATGACAACGATTGAGAAGCTTCCTGTAGTTATGCCTGCTAGCTGGGTTCCAGGTCCAAAGCAAGGGCTGTGGACTTATCAGGATTATGCGTCCATTCCCGAGGATGGGCATCACTATGAAGTTGTGAATGGAGTACTCTATATGTCACCTGCTCCAAGTACGGGACATCAGGAGATTGTGGGCTGGATCTTCTATTATCTTGTGACACATGTGAAGCTGCCTGATCTTGGACGCGTCTATCAGGCTCCAACTGATGTGGAATTACGTCCTGGAGATGTTGTACAACCAGATGTTTTTGTGGTGTTGAAGCCTCATCTTCATCGCATAACCTCATCGCGTCTAATTGGTGCTCCTGATCTGGTTGTTGAAGTAGCTTCACCTCGTACAGCACGCCATGATTTAGATGTGAAACTGCATGCCTATGCTCGTGCAAGAGTACCAGAGTATTGGATTGTCAGTCCTGATGCTCGAACTATTGAACTCTTGGTGTGGGAAGACGGGATCTATGGCTCGCTTGGCCTTTTTAGTGGTCATACGGCGCTTCCTTCTCAAGTGGTGCCAGATTTTCCTGTTAGCGTGGAGCAGTTCTTTGTTGATCGCTAACGAGTAGTACGAGGTGACTGACAGTATCGGTATGCTATAGTAAAGCCTCGCATTGCCTAAATCAATACCTGTTTGGATATCTCCTACATCACAATGGACTTGTGATCTACTGATTTCTAGCAATGCGTGCCATACCTTATTTACCTAGTCACTTGCGACTGATTCACAATGTGAGGGAAACCGTCGTTGCAATCGACGATATATCTTGATGCTCCATCGTTTGTATATGCTACGCCCGAAATAGTATGATAACCCTTTGATGAATATTTACGGTTTACGAGCACTTTGCTGGGTGGAATGATATAGACAATTTCTCCGGTGTATTCTCGATCGCGCTCTTTAATCGTTACGCTCTCTCCCAACTCATACTCACCTTTACATGCTGGTCCAAAGAGCTTGGTGAGTTGTTGCCCATCGTCTCTATTAAGCTGATAGTGCTCATAGACGCGTTGCCCATTGCTGATGGTTTCAACGATAGGTACGCGCTCATCCGTTTCAAGTGTGATGACCCAGAGGCTTAAAAACTCTTGTGGTTGTACCACATCAACGGGACTCCACATCAAGGCTTTGAGATCTGGTCGAGCGTGAATAGTTTCGAGAGCTGCCCGTTCTAAAAGTTTGATCTGAACTTGACGGAGAATGCCATCACTATCCCTCTGACCAATGTCCAAGAGAGAAGCTATCTCGATATTGTTTACTTTCACGGGGGCCTGCATGCCCAAATGTTGCCAATCAATCGGATCAAGCGTGATATGGAGTTGTTCGCATATAGCTGTGATCTGTTGGGCTTGCCGACATGCCTCTTGTTGTTCCTCAATACTGTTTCGGCGTGAGTAGCTCATGGTATATGACTCCTCTTGAGGCAGATGCTGAGCCTGCCCTTTTCTTGGTTAAACATTCTGCATACAAGGAAAGAGGTTTCTCATGGTATTTCTTGTTGCTGTATTTTAGACACACTTCTTGTTCAATCTGGTTGTAATATGACAAAAGGAGAAGAAGGTGCTCATGGTGCAGAATGCTGCTAGTCGTGCCTGCTAGCGGCGATGCCTCGTCCCTTCAGATTCGTTGACCGCAAATCCTTATACAGTATAGCATAAAAAGCCGGGAACTTGTATGGCCTTTTTTCCCTTCAAAGTGTCCCTCTTTTCCTCTAGCGAAGGGATACTTCTGTTCAGTATCTTTGAAGAAGCATGGTTTATAATAAAAGTGTCAAATTTTCAAGATCGATAATCACGAGCAAGATGGGCTCTGGAAATTTTGTATTTATGGAGAGGCTCGAAGAAATGTTTTACACTAATGGCTGGCCTCGGTATGGCACAAAAATCAAGATGTCTATTCCTATCTGTTTTACCTTCATACTCATATGCTTTCTTTTTGCCCCGCAGGTTTCAGCTCAAGGCACCCGTCCACTGAGCAATGGGCCCAGGATCAAAAAAATTGACGCGGGCTTTGGTGGCATGTATCGTGATGGAAACTGGGTCCCTATACAAATCAGTCTTGAAAACAATGGCCCTGAATTTGATGGAAAAATTACTATTACTATTCCCTCTTCATTTAATAATCCTGGAGCGACTATCTCATCGACAACGACTTATGGGCAAGCAATTAGCCTCCCCTCACTATCCAACAAACAAGTAACAATGCATGTCCCCATTACTTCCGGTATCCAGGGGTATAATCAGCCCTTTACAGCTAACCTCATTGACAGCAACGGCCATAAAGTTACTTCACAATCAGCTACACTACAAAACATCAACAATGGTACTCTGTTTATCGGTCTGGTAACAGCCAGTGCATCTCCTGATCCTACTTTTCTTATTGCCTCTCTCAGTAATCTCCATGTTTCTATTCAGTTGCAAATAGTCAAACCAGATCAGTTTCCTAGCAATGTTGCAGTGCTTAACAACTTTGACATGCTCGTGCTTGACAACCTCACAGGCGGTTCTTTTACCCATGATCAGGTGGCTGGTTTACAAAGCTGGGTGGAGCAAGGAGGAACGCTCGTCACAGTCGGTGGGCCTGAATGGTCTTCAACCTTGGGCCAACTTTCCTCCAATCTCCTTCCGGTCACTATTACTGGTGATAATAATGTGCCAGCTGGGACCCACTTGCTACCCATTTCAACTGAAAACTCTAATGGAGATCAAAGCGATACTATTGCCAACCCTGTTTCTATTAGCGTGGCTACTCCTCACCCTGGAACAAGTATCCTGCTTTCCTCAGGCACTACTCCATTGGTTGTGCAGGCAAATGAGGGACAGGGGCTGGTCTATTATCTTGCATATGATCCTTTTCTAAGCCCGCTGGTGAACTGGGCAGGCACCAGTCGTCTGTGGGAAGGGCTTATCTTTCGCTCTCTGGGCAATCAACTTTTGTCTGCCAACACGGCAAGTAACGGTTCTGCCTTGTCATGGCAAGCTACATTGTATGGGAACATGGACAGTTTTTTGTATATGCTCGTCCCTAATCTTCTGCCTCCGATGTGGCTTATCCTGGGTCTGTTACTTAGCTATATTCTTATACTTGGACCACTAAGGCTGCTGGTAGTGCAATGGACCAAAAAGCGCGATTGGAGCTGGCGCATCGTTTTAAGCACGATTGTTATCTTCAGTTTGCTGAGTTACGGGCTCGCTCTGGAAGAAAAGGGCACATCCATTATTAGCAGCCATATTTCAGTCATTCAGCTCAATCGATCCGATGGTGCAGGTTCATCTGAGCATGTCACAGATTATATGGGCATCTTTGTTCCCAACCAGGGTGATTTCCAGATTCGGATTCCGGCATCCAATCTTATCCAGCCGATAGACCCTGTCGAAAATTACTATTTTGTATCTAATGTTGGTAGATCTCTGTCAGAGAAGCGTAAAACGGCGATTACCTCATTCTCCAATGAAACCGATGTAGATTTGCAAGGAGTGAGTATTTGGACACTGCATACTCTTGTTTCTCACTATGATGCTCATACTACTGGGGGACTGGCCTCCCATCTCGTCCTGAGCAATCAACAAAAAAATAAAGTGACTGGTACAGTCACTAATACACTCCCTTATACACTCAACGATGCCTACCTATTGATTGGTGAGGACTTTGCCTCTCTTGGCACTCTGGCTCCAGGGCAGACAAAGCCAGTTAGTCTCAGACTAAATTCCAGCTTGAATTTTGGTACTCAATCACTACTCGCCGACCGTATCGCGACTTATAATGGGCTATCAACCTCGTCATCGTCCAACACTTCGCCACTTGATACACTGCACCGCCATATGTATATGCTTACAGCTCTGAGTAATGATTGTGGCATGGGCCCGTGTCCTGACGGCAGCAACCCGTCTGGCATGCAAACAACAATGCAAGACCCACTTCTGCTCTCTGGAGCCTCAGCGACCCTTATTGGCTGGGCATCATCGCAGTCAACAGAGACCAGCCCAGTGACTATTGGTGGGACAACATCGCCTCAAATACAGGAAGCGTTGATCCAGGCTCCATTGAATCTCAACTTCTCCGGAACGGTTGATATTCCGGCGAGCTTGATACCTAGCCAGATTACCAACATTCAAGGGGCAAATGGCAATCTACAGGGTTATGGTAGTTCTCGTCCAGGAGTCTACTGCATGGCAACAGGAAGCATGACCTTTGAACTTACTTTGCCAACCCTCTCGCAGTTGCAAAATAGTAGCCTCGACTTCACAGAACCTCAAAATCCGGTAGGCGGAGTGGGATCATGTGCATCAGGAGCAGTCAGCGATGTCACCCATCTTAATATCAAGCTGTACAACTGGCAGACTGGTACGTGGGATGAAAAAACATTTAGTACCTATGAGTTCAAAGTAGACAATGCCCAGGCTTATATTGGACCAGGAGGTCGCATTTTGATACAATTTGATAATCAGGACTCGTCCCTCGGTTCGGTCGTTTTTAGTACGCCAGCTGTGGAATTGAAGGGTACACTACGGGCGCGGTAAATCGTGTTCGCCGTAATGGATATATGGCGTTTGCTGTAATAGGATGTATCGCGTCCGCTGTAGAGGTAAACTTCATGTCAATCATTAAAATCCAGCATGTTTCTAAGCGCTATCGCTCTGTCCAGGCTCTAAATGACTTCAGCTTAGAGATCCCTCGTGGAACAACATATGGACTTATTGGCCCCAATGGTGCTGGCAAGACAACGCTGATGCGCATCTTGGCAGCATTGATTATCCCCAACTCCGGTCAAGTCTGGTTCGAGAATCATGAAGTCAGCCGGACTCCCACTGTCATACAGCGCAAAGTTGGCTACATGCCAGACTTCTTCGGGGTTTATCCTGATCTCACTTGTGCCGAATATCTGGAATTTTATGCAGGTATTCATAGTATCGCGCGTCACAAACGGATAGGCATTATTAACGATTTGCTTGAACTCGTCGATCTATCCACAAAACGCGATGATCTGGTAGAGGCACTGTCACGTGGTATGAAACAACGCCTTTGTCTTGCTCGTGCACTTGTACATGATCCAGAAGTACTCATACTTGATGAACCTGCTTCAGGTCTTGATCCTCGTGCTCGTGTTGAATTGCGAGAACTTGTGCACACATTGCAATGCATAGGTAAAACCATTATTATCAGTTCTCATATCCTCTTTGAACTGGCAGAAATGTGTACACATGTTGCTATCCTGCAAGATGGGCAACTTATCGTTGCTGGTGATGTAGAGACTGTTATACATCAGGTCCAGGGAAAACGCCAGCTTGAGATCCATCTCCTGGAACAGGAGCGCCTTGATGATGCGATAGCCATGCTCAAAAATATTCCCACTATCAGTAGTGTGACTGTTGATGGAAAAACAGGTATCCTGGCAGATTTTACTGGTGATGAGCAAGCATTGCACCGCGTTCTGGCTGATCTGATATCTCATGGCATCCCGATCGTATCCTTTGCTCCTCGCACTGCTGGTGGGCGTCTTGAGGAAGTCTTTATGAGCATTACAGAAGGAAGTAACCAACAATGACCTTTTTTGTTCTGCTAACCAAGGAAATGCGTCTACGTATGCGTCAGGAGCGTATTGTCTGGGTTATGATTGTTTATGTTCTTTTGCTAGGTTCATTAGGATGGTTATACCTCAGCCGTAGCACTAGTAATAGCTCCAGCGTCGGCTATGACTGGAACGCTACTGGGACTACACTCTATCAATTGCTCACATTAGTACAGATGGTGCTTATCATCTTTATCTCACCATCTTTCACTTCTGGCGCGATAAATACAGAAAAAGAGCTCAGGACATATGATATGCTGCTCTGCTCACAAATCTCTGCTTTTTCGCTGGTTGCTGGGAAGCTGATTGCTGGTTTGAGCAATGTGCTTCTGCTCATTGCAGCAGCCATTCCACTTTTCAGCCTCGTCTTTTTCTTCGGAAGCTTCACTCCGCTTCGTATATTACAGGACTTAGTTGTATTTGCTATTACAGCGGCCATGGTTGCAAGCTTTGGGCTACTCTGTTCCACACTCTTTGCTAAACGCTCTACATCCACAGCCATTGCCTATGTAGTTGTTCTACTCTGGCTGATTGCTCCATTTCTCTATCTCAATTTAGTACCAGTGCCCATAGTGAGAGACCAAGTAAACCAGCAGTACAACTTGAACTTGTTAGTCTGGAACCCGTTAGTCATTCTTTCCCTGAATGGAGGCGTCTTGCCCTATGTCTCCGCCACCTATGTATTTGCTGGAATGCATATTTCCTCCTGGCTTGCTTATATACTATTAAGTTTGGGGGCGACCCTGCTGTTCTTCTTGCTGAGCCTATGCTTTGTCAAACCTCATGCTCTGATACGCATTCGTGCCAGTTTCATAGCATACAGGAAAAATCGCAAGAGGGGTTGAGATCGGTTCAAATTGTTCCTCTTCCCTTCCCCCTAGAAAAAATCTTTTGCTTCTGCTCACCGATACTTTATTAGCGTACTAATATTTCTCGAATATCCCATGCTGATCTGTTGGGGTATTTATCTATTTCTGAAGCTGCTACTAGATGCTCAAGTGTGCCAAATGGTCTAATTGAGAGGTCATTCGAATTTTGTTGTGCTTGCCAAAAGCCATCTTTGTGCTCAAGAAACACAGACCATGCTAAAAGCGTGATATAGTATGGAGAGTTGGTCTTGGGGAACTGAGCAAAGGAAGGGCTTTACTATGTCGACCTTGATGCCTTCGCGTATAGCGGCACCTACGCCAGAACTTCTCGATAGTGAGAAGCTTGTCACGGCTTTGCAGCCCTGGCGCAAGCAACTCTTCAGGCGACAGATGCTGTACTGGTTGCTGCGAGGGATAATCACTGGTCTGGTTGTAGCATGTTTGTTGCTGCTGGCGGCACGGGTTTTTCCCTGGGCGACAGCCATGTATTGGGCGCTTGGATTTAGTATTGTTTGTCCTGTGCTGGCCCTGGGTGCTGCGATCTGGTATCGTCCATCTTTTGCACACGCTGCTAGTATCATTGACAAGCGGCTGGCCCTTCATGACCGTATGAGCACTGCCTGGGAGTTGCGTGAGCAGTCATCGGCCCTAACGGGGCTACAAAGAAGCGATGCGCTCAAGCAATTAGCTAAATATAAACCAGCTACAACATTTCCTTTACGCCTCCAGCGTTCGATGGTCCTGACACTGATTTGTAGCATTCTGGCGGTTGCACTCCTCATGTTCCTTCCCAATCCTATGACTGCAATTCTCAAGCAACAAGCAGAAATACAGGCTCGCTTGGCCCGACAGATCGCCTCTATTGAGAAAACACGCCACCAAATAGATACTCAATCCGCAATTCCAGTCAAGGAAAAGCAACAAATTGATCAGGCTCTACGCGATCTTGAAGCCCAATTACAAAATGCCAAGAGTGAGACCGAAGCTCAGCAGGATCTAGCGGATGCTCAGACTAAACTTGATCAGTTGCGCAATCCCCAGGCGGCCACGCGTATCCAGTCCCAGTCTGCAGCTGGCCAATCGCTGCAAAATAGTAGTGATGCTAATCTGCAAGCCATCGGCAAGGCACTTGCCAATAATGATACAAAAAGCCTTGCACAGGCACTTCAGAATCTGGCATCTCAGGCTAGCAATTTGTCCCAGGCTCAGCGAGATCAGCTTGCCCAGCAACTCCAAAACGCTGCCAGCCAGTCAAGCCAGAATCCAGATGTGCAATCTGCCCTGCATCAACTGGCCCAGACCCTGACTAATAATAACGCCAAAGGAATGTCCAACG
>DASYAN010000307.1:0-19038 GCA_036501345.1 Ktedonobacteraceae bacterium | reverse complement strand
CTTTCTCTGCTTGTGGCAAGCCCCTTTCTCTTTGCTCTTTCTATTCTACCACAGCAAACCTCACTTTGTCACCTCCCATAGTATAGACATAGTGGATCATACTGAGTACAGTTGAGAATGGATACTTGTTCTGCTTGGCTTGACAGAAAGGTTCTATAAGCTTTACGAAAAGGAGAAATACTATGTCAGATGTATGGCATGGTGATGGGCACTCTAGCCCACAGAGGTCTACTCATAACTGGTCTCGGGCTCGTTACACGGAAAGACACCGTCCTAACGCAGTGGAAAGCAGTTCTTCCAGCGACAACCGGGAAAGATTAATCCTTCTCTGATTAATCAGAGAAGCATCTCAACGAGGGGGACCGGCATTGGCTGAACACACTAGGATTTACTTAACGCATATTGATGATATTGATAATAGAGGAGCAAAAGGAGCATTTGAAGGCCATCGCCACGCGCTTAATGCTATCGTCAATGGCAATGTGAGCCCTGAAGTACTTCAAACTGCTACTAATGATTTTGGAGTGTTAGCAGATACTGTGCAAACTTATGTACTTCATAGAAAATGCTGTGCATCTCTCGGACGCCTTAGGCCGCGTGTTAGAGAAATGAAATGGGGTATACCTCTTGGAGATCTTGTTTACGATCAAAAAGAGCAGCTTAAACAACATATTGAGGAGATCAATCGGGCTGGCGACTATTATCAAGAGAATCGAGAAACAAGGCATGCCCAGTTTGCTGCTCGTCAGCATCGATCTGCTGCTAGAAAACTAGTTAATGTAAGTCGAGAGTTGGAACGGCTAGAAAACTGACACTACCGAATTCATGCTTGGGATAAGAAAGTCGATGGCTTGCCGAAACCTATCTGGAGTAGAAACCTAGTAAATTGGGTGCCACTTCGACCCAAATTACCAGATAACATATACTCCCGTTGTTCATCTGATCGTCTATACGTTGGCAACACAGCAATATATGGTTTTGACTTGAAAAACGCGTCTGTTTCTGGATCTTCAAGAAAAGGGGCCGACCTTGCTAGAACAAAAATCCTAGATTGGCAAACTGGGGTTGAGACAAGATCAAAGGAAGAGATTATCCTCACTCCAAACGAGCATGCCTCACCCCAAGATTGCCCACGTAGCAAAAATCTTGTTCTCAGGAGGATGTTTTTGTATTACATTATGAGATTTGAAGGATAATTCACCTAATTTACCATCTGAGGCTAGAACTAGATCCTGGTAAGTTCTCCTCCATTATAGACTCTAGTTGCTTGTTAGCATGTGCCAGTGCTTCGAAGACTTGTATAGCCTCTGCAAGATTAGCTTGCTGTATCCCCCCTTCACCCCACACCGTGAGCTGTGCACGGGCCGTCTCGATCGCGGCCATACTCTCCTGGAGATTCTTTTCATCTGCCACGTCCATGATCTTGCTTCGAGAACGAAGCGAGGCTGCCTCATAGCGTCCGTCAGCCAAGGCTAGTTGCTCAGCAAGGCCAGCTCGAATCTTATCAGGAGTTTTTTGTTTCTCAATGATTTTGGATAGCTCCTGGTTCGCCTTCCGAAACTTCAGGAAAGCACCTGCCCGAGTGGAAAAATCTGGTGGAGCGGCTGTGTCTGGGAAGAGTACCCTCTGGGATTGTTCTGATGAAGTTCGGTGTCCTTGGAACTCTTCCCAATCCCTGCTATCTAACATGCTCAAGTATAGATTATTTTTAACTGTTGATGTAAATGTATCTATTTCCCTACTAATACCTGCTTCCAGATCCTGAGCAATCTCATTTGGCCATTTTGCAAGTTGTAACCTGTAGTCACGTACAACCCTGGTGGCCTCGGGAAGCTTCTGTTGGAAGTCTTTTAGAGTAAGATTAAGATCGTGCTTCGTCGTGCCCCTCTTAATATAGCTTGAGGCATCCTCGCGGAGCAGGATAGCATCAGCAACCTCTACTAGGAAGGTCTCCCTATCTATTAAATGATTCACAAGTCTCGGTGAGTCTACTCCACTATCTCGGTCTTGCATCACCGGTTTGATACTGATAGCACTTGATAGAAAATCTAGCTCCTGTTTAAGAGCATGTTTTGGTTCATAAAGCGCTCTTTCTATCGTTTTCTTATCCAAGGGTCTGCTGTCACTAGCACCTCCCTCCTCTGATTTCATTCCGTTCTTGGCACGCGTAGCCTCTAAATGCTCACGAGCCGCTGGATCTACCACGCTCTTCCCATCGCCCCCAGAGGTAAACATACGATGTCTTCGCTCAACACTCCCTGGAGATTCTTCTGTGCCTTGTATGGCTCCTTGATTATCTGAACTTCGAACTGGTCCTTTTCCTTTATCTCCTCTACGAGAAAACAAACTTGGCACAATTGGTCTCCTCTCTATCCTCAAAAGAGGATCACTATCTTTGCACTTTTTTCGAGTGAGCTTGAGAGATAAGGAGGGAGTAGAAAGATGTCCTCTTTTTTCTCCAAATTGTCCCTCTTTCTCTCCAGCCAAGCAGCTCATCTACATAGACTTAAGAGTGAGGGCAGAAAACTGTAAAGATAGAGAAGATACTATTTACTCGTAATTCATTCCTCTGTCGAGCAACCTTTGTTTTTATCGATGCATTTATATAGATAACCCAATAGAAAGCACTATCTTTGCGGTTTCATCGTAGGAAGAGCTTAAGCGACCAAAAAGGCATGGAGATCCTTGACAGGCGTACCTGAAAGGGCGTTTTGATAGACCCATGCCAAGAAAAGTTCGTGATGTGTTTCTTGAACAGAACGTCTGGCTTGCCCGAGAGTTGCGTGAAGTCCTTCCACATCTTCATGTCTAACATACTCTATTTCTCCCTTTTTTTCCAATTTCTCCTCAATATGTTGTTCATGATCTGGCATTCCTTGATGCTTTAGCTCGTCCCGAATTTCTTCGAGGTAGCTGAAGGTAACCCAACAAAGAGTCCAATAGCGAAGCAATGCAGTTGTCGTCATCAGTTGATACTGATCAATCCCCAAAAGTTCTTTTGCGTCTTCAAAAAGAACTTCGATATCCCACCGTGCGCTAATATGCTCTAAGCACTTTTGTGCATCAGCATCAAGGTCACTGGTCGCAAAGTAACGAGCATACTTGATGGGATCATTGAGGTTATAACGAATAATAATCAATTTGCAGCGGTACAGAGACTTCACATGTGTATCCACAATATGCACCCATACCTGACGCTCTGGATTTCTTGGCCAGCTACAGAGCTGATAGGCACTTGCCTCTAGAGAGGCCACATACTCAGAAAATGATTGCCATTTCCACCCTTTGGGAGTATCTGGAGTAATATCATAGGGAATGCGCAACGAACGGTTGCATTTCAGGCCCGTTGTAATCAGAAATCCACGATCACGGGCTGCTTTCCAGATCTTTTTTGCACTATACCAACTGTCTAAGAGCACGTGGGTAAGAGTCCCGTCAGGAGGAGTGAAATGTTGAATAGATTGAATCATCCTATCAATTTTACTCAAAAATGGCATTCCCTCTTTTTCTGCGGTCTTTTTTTGGCGATACAAAAAGGGTTCCAAAGGACAAAAACGTCCTAAAACGGTGTAAAGGCATTGGACCAAGCTGTGACCAATGATACACTTTTCGTGGGTGGTCGAATGATGTCTGCCCAAACCTTGCATTTTGACCCCTTTGGTTTTCGACATGGTTGAATCGTCTCCGATCAGATACCCGGTAACGAAGGGTTCTTTTCGACGACCATGCCGTTTGAGTTTCTTTTGCTGCTCTTTAACCTTCTGGCATTCTTGCTCGATTTTTGGCTTCATCATATGACAAAAACGGGAAAAGTTACATTTGATCACTTCCTGATGGCTCCACGGAGCTTGGGAGAGAAAACGACTCATGCTGGAAAGACTCTTTTTGCCTGCAACTGCCCGATGCAAGTGGGAGAGCGTCTGCCCTTCGAGACTCATCAACAGAGCAACGAGCACGGTCACAAAGTGCTCAAACTGCGGACGAGAAAACAGGGCATCGAAGCTGTGCAAGTACTTGCGCAAACGTTCATCAAGGCATACAATTGGGTGAGGCATGGCAGTTCTCCAAAGAACAAAAGGGTTTTCCATTTCGTCATTCTTTTGTACCACGAGTTGCTCATGCCTACGACCCTTTCCCCCACATTGGCTAGTGGCCACTTTTCTTACTAGGTAAAAATACTCTCTGTCTCATTCAATCGTAATAACCGTTAAGCTACCTTTTGCAAGTTCCCAAAACTGCAAAGATAGTGTAGAAAGTTTATACGCTCAAAGTCTACCTCATAAGAGGGTCTTTTCTTGGTAGGAAAGAGGGACAATTTTGGGAGCAATGGGGCTGCTTCAGCTCACAATTGCTCTGCTTATCCGGGTTATGAAACGCCCTCGTCCTTTCTAACTCACGCCAAACGTTACAGTTAACAGACTGTGCGGTTTCGTTCAAACCTTGAGCCAAAGGTTTTTGGCTCAAGGTTTCCACAAGCAGGCTCTCCCACGCTCAAGAGACAGGAAAGCTTCGGTCAAAGTACCAATGTAACACCTTCTTTTGGAAGACAATCTCATCTTTTACGCATTGAGAAGGATATGGCAAGTATGGCAAGTATGATGTTTGCCAATTTGATATTCTCAACCCCACGGACGCGATACCCGGAGGGCACACGGTAAATCAGGTCCGTTGGGGTAAGGCGGTGGAACATTGCAAATTACCTGTTACACCTATGGTCGCTTCAGATCTTTGAGCACCTCGAGTAAGCCGTCTCGCAAATCAGCTATGCTGGCACTGACTTGCTTCATAATCCGCTCTTCTATCTGGGAGCAATTGAGCACAAAAAAAAGACTCGCTGAGAGACGAGCCCTTTGCTGCAGGTGATTATGGCTTTTGCTGGAGCAATTTCAATATCTGATCAAGCTTGCTGTCCACGCTATCCATCCGCTTGTCTTGCTTGTCAAAACGCATATCAAGGTGATCAAACCGCTCGTTTCGACTACCTTGCGTCGTTCGGATTTCAACCAGCGCCTCCCGGGCTTCATCGAAATTTTCTTGTAGTGATTCAACCCAGGTTTTAGAAATAGCATGGATCTCTTGTAGCAACCCTTGCTGACCATAGACTAACTCTTCTTGCCCATGAGTCAAGGTATCAAGCTTTTCACGCGAAGTTCCTACATCCGGCAAGATGCGCTTGAGCAAGCTATTCGTTTCTTGCACATCAGTTCTCAGAAGTTGCATTTGCTGGTGTTGCAAATGATCTGCTTCAGTAGCAGTCTTCTGTGCTAGCTCAAGACTCTCAATTCGCTTTTCAAGATTCCGCATTCGCTCTTCCATTGCTGGTATCCTTTCCCCTCTCAAAATAATACCATAGATGCTATAATTTCTCCAGGTGGTTTGGGATTGACAGCTCTTGCTTGACGGCTTGCTGTCAATCCTAGGCTATGCCGCTCCCGGTTCAGATGGTTCCTCTTCTGATAACTGCTTTTCTAGCTTTTTTCTACATATAAAGTCTGGTAATCAGCATCAGTAACAATCAAATCCCCTGGCTTTACGCCCAGTGCCTCTGCAATCATTTCCAATGGCTCTAAGGCAACACTTTGCGTGTTGTTGTTCCAATAGCGATTGAGCAAAGGAGGTGTAACGCCACTCTTTATCTGTAATCGCGATTGGTTAATTCCTTTCTGCTTGGCAACCAGCTTAATAATCAGCTTTGCCATAAGTTCCTCCTAAAAAATCGGGCAAGTGTGCAAATGTCTGTATATATTAAATTGTTTTACAATATTGTCAATATTAATACGAAAACGTATTAGCAATGTTATCTAGATAGGATAGCTTATACCTAAATTTGGTCCAAAGAAGCGACAAGGAAAGGCAGTGAGCAGGAGAGCGGGTCATGCGAATAAATATGAAGCCAGGGTCCGTTGGTTAAAGACGCGTGATTCTGATATGATTAGCATAGAAAGCTCCTTGCGGAAAACCTTTGATGAAAACAATGTTTCTTAAATTCTGCTTGAGAGCTTTCCACTTGTCAAGTTCTCAAACACCGCTTGCTTGTTAGGAATGAGTTCCGACTCTCTCAGATGAGATTGAAATGTGAAGAATAGTAAGAGCACCAACAAACGTATTGCACTTGTTGTCCTGACCAGGGCAGGGTTAGCTCTAGCCCTACGTTTGCAGCATGAGTTAGGGCCAGATGTACATATTTATGCCAGTCAGCGCGTATGTAAATCTTATGATGCGCTAGCCGAGCAGAATACAAATATTTCTATTACAAGCTTTGAAACAGTTGCTCCGTTGCTGAGCCAGCTCTGGACCACGTACGATCAGATTGTACTGTTCCTAGCCCTTGGCGCTGTGGTTCGGCTGATTGCACCACTACTGCAGCATAAGCATAAAGATCCTGGTATCGTGGCGATAGATGATGCTGGTCAGTTCGCTATTAGTGTCGTCTCAGGTCATATTGGGGACGCGAATGGGCTGGCGGTGCGCAGTGCAGAATTGCTCGGTGGAATCCCTGTTGTGACAACGGCTTCCGATGTACACAATACGCTGGCTGTGGATCTACTTGCTCAAGCACAGGGATGGCACACAGAGGATGCATCTACGTTGACAGCAGTCTCGGCGGCCATTATCAATAGAGAACCAGTGGCGATTCTACAGGACTGCGGAGAACTGGACTGGTGGGGAAACAAGCGACCATGGCCTGACAATCTTATACACGTGACCAATCCTCAGCAGGCGAGCAATTTTGCGGCTCTGCTTGTGATTGCCGATCGTCTGATTGAGGACTTGCCACAAGATGTACCGACGCTCGTATATCGACCACCAACTTTGGTGCTAGGTATTGGTTGTCGGCGCGGCGTTCCTTTTAGTACCCTGGATAGATTTGTCAAAGAGACACTTGCTGAACATCGTATAGCGTTCCAGAGTATTACGGTCCTTGCTACTGCCGACATCAAAGCCGATGAAGTCGCTCTCCAGATGCTCGCCCAACACTACGGCTGGAGTATCGAGGCACATACAGTAGAAACATTGAAGACAATAACAACTATTCCCAATCCTTCGGAGCGTGTGCAACGCCTTGTAGGAACACCGAGTGTCTCCGAAGCCTCAGCTCTCCTCTCATCTAACGAGGGTGAGTTGATTGTTCCCAAACAAAAAGGTGAAAGTATGACATTGGCGATTGCACGAAAGCAGACTCTGACAAAGATTTGGACAAGAGTTGAAGAGGCGAGCCGATGAATGTTTTGGTGAGGACAATTTTCATCTGGAGCAGGGCAGAAGAGATTACACAAAGACTGTCTCATGACATATCGTTTTCGGGAATGCCGATAGCCCAATAGTACTCCCGACACCCTTGTAATCTGCTATCATCTATCATTCTCCAATGTGCAGAGCGATGAACAGGTAGCATCTAATAGATTTATCATATACTATACGATGAAAGGAGTTTAAACTATGGGAAAAGGCCAATTATCTATCGGCAGTGAACTTGCTATTACTCAGGGATATGCTCCAAACACTGGACATCTAGCAATCATTGGCTTAGGGCCAGGAAGTCGAGATTTGATAGCACCACAGGCAATACAAATGTTACAGGCGTGTGATACAGTTATCGGATATAGGCTTTACATTGAGCAAATACAAGATCTGTTGGCAGGTAAAGATATTCATGTGTCAGAGTTGACGCACGAGGTCGAGCGTGCCAAGTTGGCGGTTCAGCAGGCACGAACTGGACGACGAGTTTGTATTGTTTCTAGTGGCGATGCTGGTATCTATGGCATGGCCGGATTGGTACTTGATCTGTTCTCTTCGCTCCAGGAAGAGGCTTCTGGTGATACTATACAGTCAGAGCCACAGGTCGAGGTTGTCCCTGGCATCTCTGCACTCAATGCGGCTGCTGCTCTCTTAGGCGCACCCCTGATGCACGATTTCGCTGTGATCAGCCTGAGTGATCTGCTCACTCCCTGGGACACGATTGCTCGGCGTCTCTCAGCTGCTGGCGCAGCAGATTTCGTGATTGTGCTCTATAATCCCAGTAGTCGGAAACGTCATTGGCAGCTTGGTGAGGCACAGCGCTTGCTCCTGGAAAGTCGGTCGACAACGACACCTGTCGGGCTGGTCCGCAATGCCTATCGCCCAGGGCAGCAAGTGTCGCTCACTACCCTGGAGGACCTGCTCAACTATGAGATAGACATGTTCACAACCATTGTGATTGGTAACTCGTGCACTCGTGTCCAACAGGGTCGTATGATTACGCCACGAGGATACGATCAATATAACTCTGTAGAGCAATAATATATGAGAAAAGGCAATCTATGGAAATAAATGGAACGCTACCATTGAATAGAACAGGCACATCTGACCTGCCAGAGCGTGTGGCCCGTGTATCCGACGAGGCGATAGTCCTGATGGCACACGGTTCGCGTGATACCGAGGGAGCTAAAGAGTTTTTGACATTCGCAAACCGTCTTGCGTCCCGCTTGGCTCACCCGATTTATGCTGGCTTTCTGGAACTCGCTGATCCACCTGTTATATCCGTGATTGACGAGGCGAGACGGGCTGGGGCCAGAACTATCTTTGCCATCCCCTGGCTCTTACTTGGAGCAGGACACGCCAAGAATGATCTGCCCATAGCTATTCAATGGGCCAGACAGCGCTATCCACAGGTAACCATCCGCTACGGTAGCCCAATCAATGTACAGCCGGAACTGCTCGCTATTCTGGCAGATCGCCTAGCTGCAATTGACCCTGATGAGGGACGCGGTTCGCCAACGACGGCAGTCTTGCTAGTCCAACGCGGTAGCAGCGACCCTGACGCGAATGCCGAGGTGTATCGTGCAGCGCGACTCTTATGGGAAGGCCGGAACTACCGCACCGTTGAAGTGGCATTTTCAGGCATCACCTGGCCCACCGTGTCGGAGGGGCTGCAACGTTGCCTAGTACATGGTGTCAGTCGCGTCCTGGTCGTACCCTATTATCTCTACACAGGCATACTCGTCAAGCGTATAGAGCAAACAGTTGCAGAAATGGCTACCATACATCCTGAGTGTGAATTTCGTGTCGCGCAACATATGGGACAGGATACGCGCCTGGATATATTAGCACAACGCATGATAGAACAGACGCGCAATGGCAAGGCGACAATGAGTTGTGATATGTGTCAATATCGCGTCCCTCTAGTGGGTCGAGAAGCCCTAGTTGGTCTACCACAGGTTTCCGATCACGCCCATGGGTTACGAGGTACAACCATGAACGACCATACGCATGAAGAGCATCATCATATTCATCACGAGGAAAACGATGAATATAAGCATGAACACATACATAGCCATGAGCATACGCACGATCATGGTTCATCCTCTGCTCTTGATGCCTGGAAAGCCCTTTGCGAATGTGTGACAACTGCTGGCATCATGAATATGCAAGAGATCACTGCTGCTCTGACTGCCCAGCAAAGTAAACAGAGAAAAAAGCCAACAGCTACGACACTCATGCCATACATCCTAACTGCCATGCCGGGACAGCCGCCAACATCTGCATTACGCTGGGACTTTGATAGCCGTCGCGTCCACGAATTTGCAGACTGGTGTACGACTGCGCTACGAGAACGCTTTGGGATCAACTGGCAAATTGAGTATGAGGATGAAGACGCACAGCTGGGACCACAGTCATTGCGCATCCTCCAAGACGGACTACAAGAACAGTGCGATTGGCGTTACCTCAATCAGAGCCACTGGATGGGAGCATTCTGTACCATAGCCAACCGACTGCTCGAACCAACGGGAATCACTGCACTCTGCCTTGAAACTGGCTGGTTTGACACCGTGGTACTCTTCTGTCACAAGAATCATGCCGAAGAGCTGCTTAATTGGTTCTCTGAGGCGGAATAAGAGGAAAGAAAGGTAGATCATCATTCATGCAAGATAGGTCAGGATTGCAGCAGAATCAGCTCGTACACTATATACACTCGCAGCGTATTCCCTATCCATTTAGCGCATTGGTGGGACAAGACGAGATGAAACTGGCTCTGTTGCTCAATGCAGTCTCGCCCCAGGTTGCGGGTGTGCTAGTGCGTGGAGAAAAGGGTACCGCAAAGTCAACCGCTGTACGTGCTTTGCAGGCGCTGCTGCCCCCCATCACAGTGGTAGAAGATTGCGTCTTTGGCTGTGATCCAACGGACATCAAACATATGTGTCAATCATGTGTCCAGCGTCTGGAAGACGGAGAAACACTGCCACAACAACAACGGCTCGTACGTCTAGTCCAATTGCCATTGGGCGCAACGGAAGATCGCGTGCTGGGAACACTAGACCTGGAACGAGCAATCAAGGATGGCGTTCGTCAGTTTGAACCAGGACTCCTCGCAGCTGCCCATCGTGGCATCCTCTATATTGATGAAGTGAACCTGTTGCCCGATCACTTGGTAGACGCCCTACTTGATGCAGCAACAACAGGAGTGAACGTAGTTGAACGCGAAGGTATCTCTTTTGCACATCCAGCGCAATTTGTATTGATTGGTACGATGAATCCCGAAGAGGGAGACCTGCGTCCACAACTACTTGACCGTTTTGGCCTCTCGATTGAAGTGCATGGGCTAAAAGACCCCCTTTTGCGCACTCAAGTCGTAAGAAGACGTATTGCTTTTGAAACAGATGCAGCTGCCTTCCGCGAAGAGTGGCTAGGAGCAGAAGCGGACCTGTGCAAACAGATCGAGATGGCCCGTCAGTTACTCCCCGAAGTAGTTATCTCGGATCACATCATGGGACTGATTGCCTCTATTTGCACACAGCTTGATGTAGAAGGTTTAAGAGCCGATATCACTATCTATAAAGCGTCAGCAGCTCTGGCAGCTCTGGAAGGACGGTATACGGTGACCGAGCAGGATGTGCAGCAAGTTGCAACAATGGCCCTTTCACACCGCAGACGGCGACAACCATTCGAGCAACCCGGGCTTGACCGAGAGGAAATCGAACAGCTCGTCAACGAGTATCACAAGCAAGAGCCAGAGCCCAATGACCACGATCCCCCCTCTTCGCAGACTGAAAACACATCGCCACAGTCATCATCTTCCAACCAGCAAGAGCAACAAGATCGTAGTTCATCCGAGGATAGAGCACAAACACCGCAGACTGATCCAGACTCTTTACCTACCCAATCCACCGAAGAGGTACAGCAACCTGAGCAAGTAATTCCGCCGAGCGCACCGACGGCACAGGCAACATTCACATTGCCACGCACGAAGATGCCTGCTACTTCTGTCCGAAAAGCGCTGCCTACATTGCCAGTGGCTCGTTCTGGTATCCCTGGACCGCAAGCCAGAGGGCGTATTGTGAGTGCAAGATATACAGCAGATCGTCCCAGGGCTATTGCTCTCGCGGCCAGCTTGCGTGCAGCTGCACCATACCAACAACGACGACGTGCAGAACACGCATCTCATGAAGGGCAACGGCTCTGGCTTGAACGCCGGGATATCCTCGAGCCAATACGCCAGGACAAACAGGGGGTATTGATCCTCTTTGCAGTAGATGCAAGTGGCTCAATGGCGGCACGGCAGCGCATGGCTAGTGCAAAAGGGGCGGTACTAGCACTATTGCAGCGTGCCTATCAGCAGCGTGATAGTGTTGGCTTACTACAATTTCGTGGTACAAAAGCAACACTCCTACTCCCTCCGACGAACAGCACAGATCGAGCCTTCAAATTCCTGACCAACCTGCCAACGGGAGGACGGACACCGCTTGCCTCTGGTCTCCGTCTAGCCTTACACACATTCCAAATGGCCCAGAAGCGCAATAAGCAGCAACAGGCCATTCTGGTACTTGTCACCGATGGACGAGCTAATGTGGCTGATCTTGAGAGAAAACATGCTGTGGCTATTAATCCAATCGAAGATGCTATTGCAGCAGCGCATGAGCTTCGTAGCGCTGGCATCCTGTCGCTGATAATCGATACAGAAGAGGGACCTGTGCGTATGGGATTGGCCCCCCGACTTGCGCAAGAGCTTGGAGGGACCTGTGTCGCTTTAGCAACCCTTGAAGCCACGCCAGTTGCCAACGCAGTACGAGCAGCGCTGGGACGTACTCGCTCAAATAGTTGAAGAAGAATGGTCGTGAGACTTGACAAGAGCAACCAGAAAGACTATACTATCATTGTAAAACCGAGCCGAAGACTGGCCGTATCGGTAAGCTGTCTAGCTCTGCTAGAAGTAGGCTCTGCCACTCCTTTGTGAGTGGTTTTTTTATGCTCACACCTCAATTAACATCCTAGACCTTACCGCTACTTCATAAAGCCTCCTTACTTCTCCCGTTTCCCCATCTAAGACATCTCGTACAAAACCCGCCACAGCGTCAGCAAGCCGCACCAAAGCATTATTCTCATCTTTTGTTACACCTTGGACTTTATGCACAGATACGCCCAACACACGCAGCCCTTTACTATACTCATGGCGTTTGGTTTTTCCTAACCCATCCACATAGACAGCTGTCGTATAATTCCCCATAGGCCTATCCGAATTGATTGCTCTCGCAATCCCTTCAACTGTCATTACATCATAACCTTTCGTACCATTAAATACCGAATACCTAATCTTACCCTTAAATTTTTCATCACCAAATATCTTCTGCAAATAATCCATTCTTCTCCTATATTCGGCTTTTCCCCATTTAAACTTATCTTTACGGCTTTCTTTCTCATACTGTTCGCAAATCCCAAGCATTTCATCCTTTTCTGGCCCCATAACTACCACAACAGATACAATAAACAATCTCCCCTTTGTCTCTTGCCCATTTTCATCTACAAAACAATATAACTTTGTTTTATCCATACACACCTACCTACAGCTATAAAAATCAATCCTCCACATCATATAGGAGATTCTCAACTTTAGCAAGTAGATAGCCCAGCAGACTCACATTCTTGTGGTAGCAGGAAAACAGAAAAGTGTCTTGCTTCGAGGACTAGAACCGCTCTAATTAGTCCAGTTCGGCCTCTGGCACATCTGTACGCATGTAGAGGGCTGCTATAGGGATGGTGAGATTAATACTTAGCAACTGTACTTCCTGCCTAGGTCCAAATTGCCGGTAAGTCCATATGTCGCCCTGGCGGTTATAGATCTCTACTTCTTGATATTCGGTCCTGATAAGAACGTACTCTTCAATACTTGAGCACTTTTGATAGGCCTTAAACTTTTTGCCTCGATCACGAGCTTCAGTGCTGGGGGAAAGCACTTCAACTACCAAACGTGGTGCACGGACAATGTCATTGGTACCTTGCTGCCAATCCTCAGGATTGCAACTTACGGTCACGTCAGGATAGTAGTATTTCTTTTCTGCTACCTGCACGCGAACATCTGACGAGAACGCATGGCATGGGCCATTCCTTAGATGGGCTCTTAACGCTATTATGGCATTTAGAGCGATCTCTGCATGATTAACTATATCTCCTGACATGGCATACATATGCCCGTTATCATACTCATACTTTACATCAAGACTTGCACAATCAATTGCAAGATAATCTTCAGGGCTTACCCATTGCTCTCTTTGTACTGCCATGATTAACGCTTACCTTTCTATAAACTTATAAGATCTTTTGACGGGCCATAGCTCTTACCTCTTCAAGAACAGATGTTTGAAGTATAGCAGCAAGGCTTCCTTATTGTCAATCCTGTTTTGCATGCTTACCACTGATGAATTGCTATTAATCTTACCTTCTGCTATAATTAAGCAATAAGGTGTATGAGGAGGTAAGTTAGTGGATTCTTTGACTTCATTTCATAACCCCAAACATGTCCCTTCTGGCCCTTTTTCAAAGATGAGCAAGTTTTGTTGGTATGACTATTATGTTAGCTACTCTCCTAATTTTGTTCAAGGTGTGCTGACATATCTTATATTCCCTACGGTAAACAAGGAGACCTGATATGCCTGATCCTCAAGTCAGTGGATATGAACTCATAACTGCTGTTGATCGCCAGATTGAGAAGGTGCGATCTCGTAGCTTGGATTTGTCCTTCAACGAACTTTTAGATATGCACAAGAACGATGAGCTTATGATAGATCCTGAGTATCAGCGACTGTTTAGATGGTCTGAGGGAAACCAATCTCGGTTCATTGAGTCACTTATCCTTGAGATGCCTATTCCACCTATATATGTCATTGAACTCTCTGAAGGAACTTATGAGTTAATAGATGGATTACAAAGGATTTCGTCATATTTACATTTTAGGGGTCAGCATCCAGACAGGATAAATTCCGATGGCACGCCCAGCAAACTAATACTAACAGATTGTGATATTGTCAAGGAACTAAATGGCCATACTTTCGACTCTCTTCCAGCGACTCTTCAAATAAGGCTGAGACGCAATTTTGTGCGTGTTGAAGTTATCAGGAAGGAAAGCGACAAGCGGCTTAGATATTATGTCTTCAAAAGGCTGAAAACAGGTGGCGAATTGCTTAGTGGACAGGAAATTCGCAACTGTACAATTCGACTTATTGATAATAAATTTAACGATTTCATTATTAATTTAGCTAGGAATAGTGATTTTAAGAATTGTATTAGCAATCTTTCTGAAGAAAGGATAGAACAAAAAGGGGATCAGGAATTGATATTACGATTTTTTACATTTAAAAATGACCGTGAACGCTATATAGGTGATATCAGCGATTTTATGACAGATTATATGGAGAAAGTTTCAGATCCAACTCAGAAGGAAAGCCCTTTTGACTACGCTGCTGAAGAACTCCTATTTGAGAAAACATTCAAGATACTTAATTATACATTGGAGGATGCCGCTTTTTCAGGAACGAATGCCCAGGGTAACCTTGTAGCGACATTTTTGTTCTACCATTATGAGGCATTTACTTTGGGCTTACAGCCTCACCTAGATAAGATTGATCCATACAACAAAAAGGTAATAGCAAAATTGAAAGAAGTACTAGTATCAATAAAAAAAGATGCAGAATTTAAAAGAATGACCACTGGTGGGGGCAAAAATACCGCCAGACGATTACAAGAAAGAATAGCATTTGTAGAACAGAAAGTTGGAAAAACGCTTTGAATCTCGAAGAAATAAACGCTCTGCTTGAAGATGAGCTAGCATGGAGGCAAGATGAGATTCGATTTCTTCATAACCAACTAAGCTATATTACAAAAGAAGAAGACCAAAAGCGCTATCGTAAGGCTTTAGTGGTCATGCTTTATTCTCATTTTGAAGGGTTTTGCAAGACGGCTTTTTCGATTTATGCAAACGCAATAAATCAAGAAGAACTCACTTGTTCGCATGTTACTGATCAAATAATTGCATCCTCGTTAGCCATAGTATTTCGAGAATTTGAGAATACGAACAAGAAAAGTAATTTGTTCAGAAAAGATTTGCCAGATGATCGGACAATTCATCGTTTTGCTAGGCAAGTTGAGTTGATCAATAACTTAAATACTGTTTTGACACAACGTGTTAATATTCCTATTGACGATGTTGTTGATACAGAGGCCAATTTAAAACCTTCTGTGATGAAAAAGATTCTTTATCGTCTAGGTTTGCCTCATGATGCATTTAATGAAAATGAGGGTAAACTTCATTCATTGCTTAATTATCGAAATAAGATAGCTCATGGCTCAGCAACAGACGGACTGGATGAAAAAAGCTATGAAGAAATCCAAACTTCAACGATAGGGATTATGTCCTCAACAATAAAGATGATAATGAATGCATTGAGCGAAGCAAAATATTTAAGAAAAGATGCTGTGATATAACTTGATTAAATTGCATTGACCGATGAATTGTACAAATAGATAGCTACGCCACAAACAATCTAGGTTGGTAAAGAAGAGACCAGTAGAAGTGTACCTTTGCACTTTGCTTCTCTGGCTTCTTGATAAGGAGTGGTCTTCCTCTTGTGAGCTTGCCCGGTCAAAAGGTTTGCAGTTTTGATCCTCTGCGCGGTCATGTGCTCATGGGAAAGCCTCTTCCTTACTCACTACTGCCTTAATGATCACCGAAATGAGGGATGTTTTCTGGTGACAAAGAGCGACATTTTCATGAAAGTGGTCGAGATTGCGAATCGTGTATCCATTGGAGGGCCTGATGAGTATAAAAAGAAGAGGAGTTTAATAACAAAAAGCCGTCAGTGCAGTAGGAACTTTCACTGAGCTTGCAATTCACCTGTAATTTGAGCTTGGTAGGACGATAATTCTGCACCGACGGCCAAAAAGAGAAGTAAAAGGAGCATTATCACATGAATTACGAGGAAAAAGATCTTGGTACCCAGGGAAAAGAAGATACGTTGAAAGGCAAAGTGGATCAGGCTCTAGGCAAGGGACAGGAGAAAGCGGGACAACGCACCAATAATCCTGATCTCGAGGCTCGCGGTGATGTCAATCAAACCCGTGGCACCACACAGGCAACCTATGGCAACGCTGAGCAACAGACCAACCATAGCTTGGATCACCAAAGGGCACATCTAGGAGCTCATGGCACTGAGCATACATTAAAAGGCGGGTTGAACAAGATTGTGGGCAAAATTGAGGAGAAGATCGGCGAGCTTACCGATAATCCCAATCTGGAGGCCAAAGGCAAGGCCAAACAGGTTGGTGGCACTGTTGAGTCTACATTTGGTCATGCTGAACAGAAGGCAGGTGATAGGCTAGATCCTCACGCATAATCGTACCTGCTTATGAGAAGGCAGGCATACATCATTCACGTTTCCACCTAACCAGGATCATATATCACCATGACCCTGGTTTTCTTTCGAGACCCGTACTCATTGTCACAGATTCTAGAATATAGGCTACTAAGTAACAAAAAATCTTTTCTTTGCATTGGTACCTATGGTAAAATGAGGTTGAGGTAATATAATCTACAGTAGCAGAAATCATCAGGGCAAATGCCAGGGCTTTTTCTGCTAACATTCCGAATATCCTTCGAAGTGCATTTCTGCTAAGATGTATAGGCTAGAGCTCCTGTCGATCAATCGGGAGTTGCTTAGCCTGCTGGAGGGGAAGATCCCTGCTGACTATAATAATGCCGAACTTACGTGCTTCCCTCCGCCAAGATGGATGGAGTGCTCTCCAGCACTTGGGTATCTCCCCGCGCAGAAATACGCAGTGTGGTGCACCTGACAGATCTGAGTCCGCACGTTGTTCTCTCATGCAGACTCAGAAAGGGCTGCCTCCCCATGCGAAGAGGAAAGGAAATGTATGAGCCAAAAATCTCAACCACCAGAGCCCGTTGAAGCAGCAGAGGGCTCCCAACAGAGCAAGCAACCACTCTTTCACTCCTCTCCACCTGACTTCCTTGCTGGAGGAGGAGAGATGGGGGAGCGAATACGCACAAAAGACTGGTCAACTACGCCTCTTGGTCCTCTAGAACAATGGCCACAGAG
Organism: Ktedonobacteraceae bacterium; assembly: GCA_036501345.1. Classification (GTDB taxonomy): domain Bacteria; phylum Chloroflexota; class Ktedonobacteria; order Ktedonobacterales; family Ktedonobacteraceae; genus DASYAN01. Next base: position 1,678 of record DASYAN010000307.1, on the reverse strand, counting down.
CTTAAAAACGATTGTGCGGATTATGCTAACCTCCCGCCAACCTATTTGGATTGGATGGGGGCCAGAATTGATCAAGCTGTATAATGATCCCTATAAAACCATTGTGGGAGGCAAACATCCCGAAGCACTTGGGCAACCAGCAGCAGTAGTCTGGCGTGAAGTGTGGGAGGACCTTGGACCACGGTTACGCACAGCTGTCCAAGACAATGAGGGAACCTATGATGAATCGCTGCTGCTGATTATGGAACGCTATGGCTATCAGGAAGAGACCTATTACACCTTCTCCTATAGCCCGGTTCCTGCAGATCAAGGTGGGGTAGGAGGGATTATTTGTGCCAATACGGACGATACCCAGCGTATTATCGGAGAGCGGCAAGTGAAACTACTGCGAACCCTTGCTGCTGCAACGGCTGACGTCCGAACGATCAACGAAGTCTGTCGCCTCAGTACAAAGAGTTTGCAGCAGAATGCTTATGATATCCCTTTTGCTCTGCTCTATCTGCTCGCTCCAGACAAATACACGGTTACCCTTGTAGGCACTTCTGGTCTTCCACAAGGGCATCAGGTCGGCCCCGAACGCGTACGCCTCGATGCTCCTTCTCTCTGGCCTTTTGCTGAAGTGGTAAGCTCCCAGAAATGCTGCCTCATTTCCGACTTGGCCTTTGACTCTCTGCCCACGGGACCATGGAAGCGCCCCCCTCATCAGGCCGTGGCTCTGCCAATTGCTTCATCTGGTCAACGAGGACAAGCAGGTATCTTGATCGTAGGCCTCAATCCTTTCAGACTTTTTGACGAAAGTTATCAAGGCTTTCTCAACCTTGTCGCTGGGCAGATTGCGGCAAGTCTCGCTAATGCGCAAGCCTATGAAGAAGAGAGGAAACGCGCAGAGGCGTTAGCAGAAATCGATCGTGCAAAAACTATCTTTTTTAGTAATGTGAGCCATGAATTTCGGACTCCTTTAACCTTGATGCTGGGGCCAATAGAAGATATGCTCAATGACCCGCGTACTCTTCCTCCCAATCGGGAACGGGTCGAGCTTGCTCATCGCAATGCCCTCAGGCTTTTGAAGTTAGTCAATACGTTGCTTGACTTTTCTCGGCTTGAGGCTGGAAGAATTCAAGCAAGTTATGAACCAATAGATTTGAGCACCTATACGGCCGAGCTTGCTAGCACTTTTTGTTCCGCTATCGAGAAAGCTAGGCTGAAGCTTCTTCTTGATATCCCCAAACTTGCTGAACCCATCTATATTGATCGAGATATGTGGGAAAAAATCATGCTCAACTTGCTTGGGAATGCACTGAAATTCACTTTTAAGGGAGAAATTGAAGTTGCCCTCAAGGAGTGGAAGGATCAAATCGAGGTGCACGTACGAGATACCGGACAGGGAATCTCCCCAGAAGACCTGCCACATATTTTTGAACGGTTTCAGCGAGTAGAAAGTGCAAAGTCTCGTTCCAATGAAGGGTCAGGTATTGGTTTGTCGCTCGTGCAAGAATTGGTCGAGCTCCACAGCGGGACTATTAAGGTACAAAGCGATCTGGGCAAAGGAACGACTTTTATGATTACGCTCCCAAAGGGATATGCGCATTTACCCCCAGAACGCATTGGAGCGAAACGCACGCAGCAATCAAGGACACTGGATGCATCTTCCTATCTTGAAGAAGCAACCTCCTGGCTT
>DASYAN010000306.1:0-5461 GCA_036501345.1 Ktedonobacteraceae bacterium | reverse complement strand
GGGTTTATCCGAAAACCCTGAGAAGGTGTAAGGTTTCGGTGAAATGGCCGACTCATCGGCTATAATAGTAACCAACCCCTCTCTGACTGAGAGAAAAGGAGACTTCAATGAAAAACACTGTTTCGCTTCACAAAATATGGATAGCGAGAACTGCTGGTCTGTTCGTCCTGACAGCTTTAGCTGTAGCTTACTTTGCTTTTCCTGCGCTAACAATGGCGAAGGTTGTACAAGAGCCTAAACTCCTTACGAGTGTCAAGGCCGACTTCATGGGCCTAGTTAGCGCCCCACTGCCCAATCTAGTTGATGCAAACGGCAAACTTATTCCTATTCCAGCCAATGCAGCTCTCGATCTTACCCGCGCCCCCAAAGTCCCTCTTGCTAACCTGAACAAAGGTGCGTGGATTGCGGTTAACTTGACAGACACAACACATCAGGCGTATGGCTTCACAGCTACAATCAACAGCATCGACAAGACCACTGGGAAGATCGAGCTTCTGATTGGTACACCTAGCTCCACCGCAATGACTTCCCAAGCTGTAATCCAGAAATATGAGGGCAACTTTGTTCTCCTTAACGTTGTGAAGGATGCCCAGGGCAATGTCATCGTTCCTCCTGGTCTTGCTACCTCTGGATGGGGTGCTACTGCAATCGTACCCTCGGCTCCAGCTCCAAAGCCCGTCGTCGGAGCACCATCAACAGTAAAAGTAAAGTAAGTTAACAAACTTATATAGGAGGAGATTAGGTTACAGGAAGGGATTCCACTCGCTCCAAGGGAACTGGCCTTAAATACAAGGTTGGCAATGTAACCTTAGAACTTGTCCAAAAGTTTGACTGAAGCTGATCTGATTGAGCAGCAAATCAAGGTAGCGGGATACATCCTCAGTAAAGAGGATAACCCTGAACAGAAGAGAGGAAACAACTTCATGAATACAGGTTTTCTTAACAGGTGCCGAGTACTAATCAACACCCGGCGCAGAGCACTAGTAATAGGACAGACACTCTGCCTTATCGTGGTAGCTGCCATATTCTTTGTCGCTCCTTTCGTTGCCTTCGCAGGATGCGGCAATAACAACAACAACATAAAAGTAGACAAGAGTATTAAGGCTATAGCTGCTACTACCCAAATTAACCCAGTCCCGGCAGCTAATGCCCTCAACCTTAGCTTCATTCCTAAAGGCGTTACTGCCCTCGACTCGATGACTCTCCACCCAGTTACCGCAGCTGACATTGTAACAGGACATTGGATTACACTTGCTAAGCAAGACAATAACGGAAAGACCGAAGTATTCCAAGGCTCAATCTTCAAAGTTAGCGATGTAAACAATGGTCAAAAGGTAGTCGAGTTGTGGGTTGCCGAGCTTCCTGGTGGAGGCACAACTGCCAACACATTAGGCCTTAAGATCGGTCAAAAGTTCATCAACGTTAGCGAGAGCACCCTGCTCGGACAGAACAACAACAACAACAACAACAACAATAACTAGTCAGTGAGTTAAGTGATCAAGTAAGATCGTATCATTCGGACTTCCTTATGGTAAGGTAGTACAGTAGACCTTTCCAGAAAGGAAGCTCCGGATACGCTCCCTATCAAATCACAGCCTCAGTGCTAGTCTAGTAGACTTGGGAAGAGATCAGGCTCTCAGGAGGAGATTTCACTTACTCCAAGAGAGCCTGCCTCACCCCAAGATTGCCAAGGTAGTCTCAGTCACTCTTCATAAAGCCCGGTCAGGAAGAGCAAGCCATAACCACGAGCTTGTCCGAAAAATACTCTGGATTCTGCCCCCTACATGGAAGTAGCTTCAGTGAAATTTCTGGATGAGCTATAGGCACCACTTATTTTAGAGAAGTGCCAAATACTACATTCAGGAGGGCAATACAATGACGAAGCGCCAGCGGATATCTCGACGCATGTTTTTAGGAGGAGGGATTGGCGTTGCTGGACTCGTCAGCAACGTATTGGCCTTGTCGACTGGTTCACAAGGGAAGCCAAACATCGCTTATGCCTCTTCCCATATCTCAAATAACAACGATTCCAGCATGGCTGGTATGGCTGGTATGGCTGGTATGGCTGGCATGGCAGCAGGAGCTGTACCTAGCTTGCCATATCTGCTCAAAGGCGTAAATCCTCAACTCAATGGAGGCTTCGATCCATCGAAATTTATCCAACAATTTGAGAAGGGCAAGGTCCAGACAGTCAATGGACAGCCAACGCGTGTATTCAATCTTGTTTCGGTCGACAGGAACATTACGGTTGCCATCGATAACACCACTGGTCAAGCAATGCAATTTGGAGCCTGGGCATTTGGAACATCGGTTGCTACTGCCAAGGTGCCAGGACCAACATTACGCTGTACTCAAGGAGAAAATATTGTCATTAATTATACGAACATGACTCCCTTTACCCACTCCATTCACTTCCATGGTATCCATAATACTGGCAATGATGGATCACTGATAGCTGCAGGCCCCAGGCAGACGGTCAAGTACGAATTCGTTGCAGACCCCCCCGGTCTCATGGCCTACCACTGTCATGTCTTCCCGGCGAGTGCGCACATCGGGAAAGGGCTTTATGGTGCGATGATTGTCGATCCGCCCGCAGCGCGGCCGCCGATGGTCGAGCTAGTCATGGTAATGAACGCGTTTCCCATTGCCCCTTCAACCAAGAATACCGTCTACGCGTTCAACACAGTAGCCAATCACTACGGCAGAAATCAGATAGCGATCCCTCTGGGCCAACCCATACGCCTCTATCTGGTCAATATGGTCTGTGGTGAGCCAGCTATCTCGTTTCACCTACATGCCAACTTCTTTAATCGCTACCCTTCGGGAACGAAAACTACTCCCACTGAACTCAATGATATGGTGACATTGAGCCTGTTACAGCGTGAAATTCTTGAGTTCACATTTGACACAAAACACTTTACTCCTGGGAGCTATATGTTCCATTCCCACGATGACCCCGGCGAGTTGGGCATGTTTGGTCAGTTCCTACTCACCAATGGTGCTGTTTGAATGGTTGAGCTCATTTTCAGAACAAATTTCCCTTCTCAATAAGGGCAATCTTATCTCAAGTTGAGCTCAAGTCAATCAATAAGTGCCTCAGGCTGAATAGCTAGCCCAACCGTGGACGGATGAATTGCTGGCCTCCCATATAGGGGCTCAATGCTTCTGGAATACGGATACTACCATCTGCCTGCTGATGTGTCTCCAATAGCGGAATCAGAATACGTGGTGTCGCAATAGCAGTATTGTTGAGTGTGTGAACAAATTTGACTTTCCCATCTTCATCTCGATAGCGGATATTTGCACGGCGAGCCTGCCAATCGTGCAGATATGAGCACGAATGAGTCTCACGGTAGCGATTCTCGCTCGGAACCCAGCATTCCAAGTCGTACATGCCAACTTTTCCATCGCCCATATCACCTGTACAAACATTCACAACGCGGTAGGGAATTTCAAGCTCCTGAACCAGTTCTTCTGCATTTTGCAACAAGTGCTCATGCCAGTGTACAGACTCCTCGTGGTCGGCTTTGCAGATGATGTATTGCTCGACCTTATTGAACTGGTGAATGCGGAAGACGCCTCGTGTATCCTTTCCATAGGTACCAGCTTCCTGGCGAAAACACGGGCAGTAGCCGACAAATTTTAGCGGCAGGTCTTCAGCTTTGAGAATTTCGTCCTTGTACATGCCAGTAATTGAGACCTCAGATGTACCAACCAAGAATAGATCCTGATCCATAACTTCGTATACCTGATCGCGCCCTTTGGGAAATTGTCCGTTGCCAATAAAGCAGAAATCTCGTGCCATTGCTGGCACAATGAGCGGCGTAAAGCCCTTGCGAGCCATGCGATCCAGGGCAAAATTGATTAGTGCCAGTTCCAGACGAGCAGCATCACCCTTGAGCACATAACTACGGCTACCAGCTACCTTAACGGCGCGTTCGATATCCACCAGATCAAGCTTTTGCATCAGTTCGTAGTGATCCAGAGGTTTAAAGTCCCAGTTAGTTGGTTCTCCCCAATACTTGATTGGCACATTGTCATTCTCATCTTTGCCGATAGGAGCACTTGCATCAGGAATGTTTGGGACAAGCAAGAGCATGTTATAGCGTTCTTCGGTAACTGCAGTAAGCTCTGGCTCCATTTCCTTAATCTGCTCGGCAAGTTGCTTTCCTTGGGCGATGAGCTCATTACGTAATGCGACATTTTTCTCTTTAGCTGCCTGCTGGATGCTCTTGGAAAGTTGATTTTGTTTGGCGCGTGTCTCTTCCACATGATGCTGGAGCGCCAATACGCGCTGGTCTAGTTCTAGCAGTGCATCGATATCGATGGAATTGTTTTTGAGACGAGCTGCCTCCTTGACAATGTCTGGGTGATTGCGAATGAATGCCAGATCGAGCATAATAACTTTCTCCTTTACAATATCTCACAAAAAAAACGCCGTGTCCCTCCGTTGCGAAGGACGACGGCGCGAGTTACGCTAAATCGTGGTGCCACCTTGATTTTTCCAACAGAGAAAATGGAGGAAGACTTACTCTCTATCCCTTTGAACATTTTCTGTTGCAACTTGTATCTGCCTGATAACGGAGGCATCCGTTGGCGCTTATCGCGCAGGCTCCTGGGTGGATTTCGCTCTTGCTTGCCGCTGCGTTACACCGTCCCGCAGCTCTCTGTGAACATAACCCGGCAAGAGATACTTATCCCAATCATTGCCGTAAAATATCTCGTAGTGTGAGGATAGCAGCCGATGCTGGCTTTGTCAAGTCCCGATCTCATCCAAGTTCACTGCTGCTTATGATGAGCACCAATACCAGAATGAAAATGAGTACAGCGATAGGGCGGAGGATCCTTGGAGGTCTCTCCTATAGTTGGAAAAATTTATTACTTCACACGCTCCAGATGCATAAATAATCAAAAACCGCTTCTGTAGCTGTTCCATGTGGATCAACAGAGTACAGACCAATAGATCCGGAGGAGTAGGTCCCATCATTGACTTGCGTAATAAACTGGCCATTAATATACAAATAGAGGGTGGAATCACGAGCAATAATCGTGAGCTGATTGAAGTGGTTTAGTCCTTGATTGATCACACTGCTTATTCCACTAGCAAGTACATGCGGTTGAGAGCCACTGGATTTGGTGGTAAGTGCCAACATATACCTGCCGCTAGTCGTGATACCCAGAAGATATTGTTTGTGTCCCAGGCTATCAGCACGAAAAACGAGGCCAGCAGTATTCCCCTGGACAATGCTGACTTGCACTTGGAAGGCAAAATTCGTGAATTTTGCTGCTTCTAGCACGCATTCTGCCGCTGTTGATCCACTTGGACTGAATGTATGCAGTGCATCTGCCTGGAGATTACACCTACCAGGAGTATTTGCTGGTTGCCATTGATTAGCTGTTTGTAATTGCAGAGAATCGGTAAAAATTGGTGCTCTGCTTGTTGCCTGGATATAGAGATTGT
>DASYAN010000305.1:0-12454 GCA_036501345.1 Ktedonobacteraceae bacterium | reverse complement strand
GAAACCCAGGGGCTGTGCTGCAACGAACCAGATGCCCATGGCAACCTGCTGATGAATAATGCCTACCATGCTCAACGTGCCAGCCCACATCAAGGTTCCACTAAGAGCCAGTCCCAGGCTTGTTTCGTAAGAAACCATCTGAGCCGCACTACGCAGGGAACCTAGCAGTGAATAACGATTACCCGAGGCCCAACCACCCAGCACAATGCCATAAACAGCAAGCGATGAGATAGCGAGTATCCAGAGCAAGCCTACGTTGATATCACCGATCAGCGGGTCCCAGATGCTCGGTGCCTTTGGATTCCAACTATTACCAATAGGTATGACGGCAAAGGCCGAGAGCGCGACAATCACAGAGATGATCGGTGCAACGAGATAGATTGCCTTCTTGGCTTGGGCAGGTACCAGTTGTTCTTTAAAGGCCATCTTCAGTGCATCAGCGACTGGTTGGAAAAGACCAAATGGGCCTGCGCGATTAGGCCCCAGGCGACCTTGCATCTTGGCGACTACACGCCGCTCGATAAGCGTCATATAGGCAAAAGCGGTCAAGAGAGCAAAGATGACAATCGCGCTCTTAATAATATCAGCAACAATTGCGTTATTGAGAAGATCAAACATGAGCCACCTCCTGCTCCTGCGTTCTGACACCCTGCAAGCCCAGATCTTCCCAGATCAAGCCTGTGTAGAAGGGGTTGCTATCGGCGATCTCCAGGAAGATGTCACGTGGGCTAGCATAAGTCCATTGCTCTCCCATACGGCGTGCCAGAGTCGTCAAGATTTCCCAGTCGACCTTTGCTCCTGGCAGTGGACGCAACGCCCTGCGAATAGCCTGGATATGATGATCAATGTTGGTCATACTACCATCTTTTTCAGCGAAGGTTACAGCAGGTAGGACAACGTTGGCTAACTGAGCTGTCTCGGTTAACAGAATGTCCTGGACGATGACAAATTCGAGGCTCGATGGTAGAGACGCTTCAGGCAGGTGGCGCACGGGATTGGCTCCCATCACATACAAGACCTTGATCTGTGGATTGCTCAGGATTTCGTTGTATGACAAGCCAGTTTCCGAAGGTACCTGATAACCTGGCAAGGCATTCGGCAACAGGCCCATATCACGGGCTCCGAGCGAGTTGGCATCCTCAAAGAGGGGTCCAACGCCAGCACCAGGATGGTCGATATTATTCGTCAGGACGGCGAGTGTCTGTAAATCCTCAGCGAGGTTTTCACAGTTGGGAGCAAGTGTCGCCATCTCATCATAGAGGATGATAGCACCCTTAGCTCCAATGATCTCTTCAGCCATTTGCTGCAATTGAGTTGTGCTTCTGGCTCCAAAGGCATCTTCAGCTTCACGGATTGCCTGCTCCTCACGCTTAATGCTGGCGCGTAGACTTTCAAAACCCTCAACTTTTAGGGCATTATTACTCAGTGCATATTTGAGCAATATCTTGGCTGCCGCACCAGCACCATCCTGTGGAATAGTCACTTTAAATGTGGCAAAGCGATCCAGCTCGGTTGGCATTGAGTTGATGACGCAGATTTTCGCACCCTGCTTTATGGCTTTCTTGATACGCAGGTTGAGGATGGGCTGGCGCTGATAGGGATCGGAGGCAATTAGGATGATGTGCGAGGCCTTTTCGATCTCTGCAATACTATTGGTCATCATCCAGGGTTTGCCAGTCAGACTGTTACGTGGGCCTGGGAAGTAACCATGGTGGTGATCGATATTAGGTGTACCGACAACGTGGCGTAGAAACTTCTGGAAGAGATAGGCCTCTTCGTTGGTTGTACGGGTTGAGCCAATGCCTGCAACAGACTGTGCACCATCTTTATCGATGGTTGCTCTGAGCTTTAAAGCAATATAGTTAAGCGCCTCGTCCCAACTAGCAGGCGTGAGATTGCCGTTGCGGCGGATCAGTGGTGTGCGCAACCGTTGAGGACTGTTGACATAATCAAATTCCCAACGTCCGCGATTACACAGCCAGCCATCATCAATCTCGTCATTGTTGCGCGACATCAAGCGCGTGATTTTGTCAACGCGCACATCGATGCGGGCATTACAGCCGACACTACAGTTATTGCAGACACTAGAAGTATGCTTCAGTTCCCAGGGACGTGCTTTGAAACGATAGCTAGCAGCTGTCAGTGCTCCCACTGGGCACATTTCGACGGTGTTACCCGAGAAGACCGAGTCGAAGGCATGATCAGGAGCTGTGCCGACTTCCATGCGATAGCCACGTGAGATCATCACCAGACCATTATCCATCGAGATCTCTGAGCTAAAGCGGGTACAACGCTGGCAAAGGATACAGCGCTCACGGTCCAAATAAACGTCTTTGCTAACTGGTATTGGTTTCTGATAGTGACGTTTGTTGAGATCGAAGCGTGTGCCACCGGGACCATGGCGCAGAGTGAAATCCTGCAGATCGCACTCGCCAGCCTTGTCACAAATCGGACAATCTAGCGGGTGGTTGATCAACAGAAACTCCAGTGTGCCACGCCGAGCCTTGGTCACCAAGTCCGTTTTTGTATGAACCACCATGCCCTCGCTGACTGGCGTAGTACAGGCCGTCTGCGGAGGCTTAGGCATCTTCTCAATTTCGACAAAGCACATGCGGCAGGCACCCAGCGGTGGCATCTTCTGATGATAGCAGTAGATAGGGATCTCAATCCCCGCCTGCTTAGCGGCTGCCCACACAAGTGTCCCCTTAGGAACTTCAACGGGGATGTCGTCGATTGTTAAATGTATAAGATCTTCTTTTTTTTCTTCTTCTGGCATAGAAATCCTCATTCTGTAGGATCATTTGCTCTCACCAAAGACAATACACGTTGAGCTGCCTGCTCAATCTTTATTCTGCTCTTTCAGCCACATAGTTACACCTTGTTCATCCAAGTTAACAGTAGCCTTCTTCAGTGGCTCCACGACCTCAGCATCTCGAATGTCAACTCTGCGTAATGCCAGTTTCACGAGTTCTGCTGTGGCCTCTGAGAAATGGATACTCAGCAATTGGAGGATCACCTCGATCTCCCCCTCAGCGAGACCTTTGATCTCGCGCTCTCGAAGCATTTGCTGAAAGAGCGGATTTTGCTGCATGAACTCGGCATATTGGCTAGACATAGAAAGCTCCTTTATTCTGTAGGGAGATGTTCTTTCAGCCACCTATTTACGCCTTGTTCATCTAATTTAACAGTAGCCTCCTTAAGTGGCCCAATGACCTCAGCATCTCGAATGTCAACTTTGCGTAAGGCTAGTTCAACGAGTTCTGCCGTGGCCTCTGAGAAATGGGTGTGTAGCATTTCGAGGATCAGCTCTATCTTGCCCTCCATCTTGCCCTCCATCTTGCCTTTGATCTCATACTCTCGAAGCATCTGCTGAAAGGGCGGGTTTTGGGTCATAAAATCGATATATTGCGTAGACATGGAAAGCTCCTTTCCAATCATGTCTTTGATATCATCCGGCACAGTAGTGGTCCGGCTCAGGACTACGTGGAATTGAACGAGACGCTCACCACATCGTTCAGGATTATAGTATTCATTGATCTCTCTGATGGCTTGACGCAGCATGTCAACTGTAGGACCTTTCATAGCTGGCAACAAGACGTAGAGCGGTACAGCATGCTCTTCTAAGATAGGTTTAGGATCTACCTCCCACAGACGGATCACGTCGTAATGAAACTCCGGTAACATGACTTTGTCGCCACATGAGACCCTATAAGGTGACTGCTCGACTGCACATTTAAAGAGAAAGATTACAATACAAAAAACAGGTACATTATATTTCAGATGCAAATTGGCAAAATAGGCTAGCATACGACGAGCCATGGTACTATCTGGACCACTCTGTAGCTCGATATGCAGAATGGCTCGCCGCATGAGATACTTGATCCAATAGCCTAAATCGGCTTTGAGTATGCTCCGATCAATCTCAACATTCTGCTCTGCCTCTTCAAGTGTTCCATCCAGAGTCGCTCCTTTGAGAAAGTATGAGACAAGTGTATCCATCTCGGTGCGAAAGAATGCCTTGACGAATGTATCATATGGCTGCTGAATGTCTTCAGCTGGACTGTCCACTATACCCCCCTCCTAACAAGAACATTTGTATTTGAGGGGAGTATAGCATACAGACCATTTAAATGCAACAGTTCTCAAGAGTACGAGAAGTATAAGGAGCAGAATAGTTGTTAGCATACTAGATGCGTAGTTAATCAATTTCCTGCTCTGGCACATCAGTTAGTCTATAAAGTGCTTCTATAGGGAATGTCAGACTAATACTTATTAGCTCAACTTTTTCTCCAGGTCCATACTGCCGATAGGCCCAATCTCCCTGTGGTATCTGTAGCAGGTCAGTAGGTGGTAGCCGTCGGTAAATCTCGACAGTTTGCTGGCGCGTGCTAATGAGAATACATTCTTCGACGCTATCACACGCTTGGTAAGCTCTCAGCTTTGTACCACGGTCTTTGTACTCTGTACCAGGCGAGAGAACCTCGACGATAAGACGAGGTGCACGTATAACGTCAAGACTGTCCTTAATATCCTCTGGATTACAAGTAACAGTAACATCGGGATAGTAATACTTATCCTCTGCAACTTGTACTTTCACATCCGATTGGAAGAAGCGGCAGGGTTTATTTGTAAGATGAGCATCCAGTAGATTTGCCATATTATAGGCAATGCGTGCATGAGCTTGCGTCCCACCAGCCATGGCATAGATATGACCGTTGTCATACTCATACTTGAGATCTGAGGCTCTATCGATCTCCAAATATTCTTCTGGGCTAATCCAATGTTCATGCGGGAAGGCCATAGATTGCACCCTTTCCGACCATGCAATGTCCATGCTTAACGTGATACTCAAACTCTTCGCGAAACAACTTAATACCACTGACGATTGAGCTAGTAGCAGCATCTCCCAGCGGGCAGAATGATTTGCCGCTGATGTTGCTGCAAATATCAGCAAGCTTATCAATATCCTGCATCTTGCCGTGACCGTGTTCCATGCGCTCCAGAATCTCGGTCAGCCAATAGGTTCCTTCGCGGCAGGGAGTGCATTTGCCGCAAGACTCGTCGCGGTAGAACTCGGTCATGCGCAGGATTGCATCTACAATGCATGTATCCTCGTTAAGGATAATAACAGCACCAGAGCCAGCCATTGAACCAGCTGCCGCAATCGACTCGAAATCGAGTAGCGTGTCCACTTTATCAGCTCCAAGTATAGGTGCCGAGGACCCACCGGGAATAATAGCTTTCAACTGCTTATTGCCCAGGATGCCCCCACCATACTGCTCATCATAAATGAGTGTGTGCAGAGGAGTGCCTAGCGGTAATTCGTAGTTACCGGGCTTTTTGACATGTCCACTCAGCGAGAAAAGGCGCGTTCCCTTGCTCTTCTCGGTCCCAAACGAGGTATACCATTCAATACCTCCCATGATAATGGCCGGAATCGTCGAAAGTGTCTCACAGTTATTGATTACCGTTGGACCACCATAGAGACCGACAACTGCCGGGAAGGGCGGTTTGAGGCGTGGATAGCCACGATTGCCTTCGAGCGATTCCATGAGTGAGCTCTCCTCACCACAGATATATGCTCCCGCACCTCGATGGACAATCACATCCAGACTATAGTCGCTGCCTAGGATGTTCTTCCCAATCAAACCTGCATCATAGGCTTCCTGTACCGCTCGTTCGACCTGTCGTCCAGCCTCAGCTAGCTCTCCTCGTACATAAATAAAGGCTGTGTTAACGCGGCAGGCGTAGCTAGTGATGATAACACCTTCAACCAGACGGTGAGGGATCTTCTCCATCAGCATACGGTCTTTACAAGTGCCGGGCTCGCTCTCGTCAGCGTTGCAACAGAGGTAGCGTGGCTTATCATTCTTGGCGAGAAAGCTCCACTTCAAGCCCGTCGGGAAGCCAGCACCGCCGCGTCCACGGAGTCCCGATTTTTTGATCAGCTCCACGAGGTCATCAGGCTGGTACTCGCGCACAGCCTTTGCCAGTGCCTGGTAGCCGCCATGTTGATAATAGACCTCTAGCGAATTTATACCAGGGACATCTATATCCTTTGTGACAATTAATTCTGGCATATATATAATTCCTTTAATAGGAGGCAACGGACCCTGTTCCCCCAGTACAAATCTCGCCGTTCACCTAACCCCTTCAACGACGAGCGATTTACCGTATGCCCTTTGGTTATCGCGTCCACTGGGGTGGGGTGGGGTCTACAGGCGCACCTCAGACTTAGAATCTGGTTTCTTTGCCTTAAACTCTTGATCTAGTCTATCAATCAGTGCATCAGCCTGCTCCAGTGTAACATTCTCAACAAATTCGTCATTCACTTGCAACACTGGGGCCGTAGTGCAGGAAGCAAGGCACTCAACTGTCATCAGGGTATAATTGCCATCAGGTGTGGTCTCGCCTCGGTTGACCCCTAGACGTTTTTCAAGATGTTCCACCAGGGTATCGCAGTTACGTAAATAACAAGAAATGCTATTGCAGACCTTAATGACTTTTTTGCCCTTTGGATGCTGGTAATACATGGTGTAGAAAGTAGCAACACTCTCAACATCATCGACAGTCAGATTGAGAACCTCAGCAACGGCTTGCAGACCCTCAGGGGTAATATAGCCCTCCACCTGCTGGACAATGTGCAAAGCGGGCATCACAGCCGAGCGAACTACGGGATATCTGGCTGCTAGATCACGCATACGCTGTTTGGACTGTTCTGATATCATCTGTCAACTTCTCCGAGTACTATGTCTATGCTGCCAATGGCCGCAACCACGTCTGAAATGAAGCCACCTTCGGTCATACGGGGCAAGACTTGTAGGTTAGCAAAGGAGCCCCCTCGTACATGCATGCGGTATGGCTTGGCTGTGCCATCGCTGACAATATAGAAGGACAACTCACCCTTTGACGATTCGGTACGCACAAATACTTCGCCCTTCGGAGGCCGATAGCCTTCGGTGAAGAGCTTGAAGTGATGTATCAGCGCTTCCATGCTACCAGTAATTTGCCATTTGGGTGGTGGAGCAATCTTGGGATCGCTGACACGGTAATTGCCTGTCGGCAAGCCTTCCAGCGCCTGATTGACGATCTTAAGGCTCTGCTCCATCTCTAGCATGCGTATCAGGTAACGATCGTAGACATCGCCATTTGAACCAACGGGAATGTCAAAATCGAACCGTTCATAGCCACTATAAGGAAAGATTTTTCGGATATCCCAAGCAACGCCGCTGCCACGTAGAACTGGACCACTGGCACCATAGGCAATAGCATCCTCCTTGCTCAAGATAGCAACATTCTTTGTGCGCTCCAACCACAGTTGGTTATTGGTGAGCAAATCGTGATATTCCTGTAAGCGCTTGGGAAAAACACGGGTAAAAGCTTGCACCTTCTCGTCGAAGCCGGGTGGCAGATCGGCCTGAAGTCCACCAGGACAGATATAGCTGGTCATCATACGCACACCCGACACATACTCGAATACGTCCAGGATCATCTCACGCTCACGGAAGCAGTAGAGAAACATGCTCATGGCACCCAGATCAAGTGCGTGCGTACCTAACCAGACCAGATGACTGGCGATACGCTGCAGCTCTGCAAGGATTACGCGTGTGTAATTAATCTTATCGTTGATCTCGTCCTCGATACCCAACAGTTTTTCAACTGCCAGCGAATAGGCCAAGTTGTTACCGAGCGGAGATAGATAGTCCATACGATCAGTTAGCACCAGAGCTTGGTGATAGGTCTTAGCCTCGGCGGTTTTCTCGATGCCAGTATGGAGAAAACCGATCTCAGGCACCACCTTGGTCACCGTCTCACCCTCTATGGTGAGTAAAAGACGCAAAACGCCATGCGTGCTCGGGTGCTGCGGTCCCATGTTGATAGTCATGCTATCATTGCGCAACTCGTCGCTTATCTGTGATCCTATTGGATCGCTTTCCTTTATAGTAAAATCGTTTTCTATCTCTTGCTTCATACGCTATCCCTTTTTCTTCTGCTTGCTACCCTGCGCAAACGTTTCAGCTCGATTCGTTTGATCTGCAGGCTGGGAAGTTCCGGGTTCTTGAGTCGGATTGATCTGGCTGCGGTTCTCGTTGAGTTCGCGCCCTTCGGGAGTACGCAGTGTCTGGTTGTAGTAGTCTCCAACACCGGGATCGGTATCATAGGGAACCTGACCTCCCCAATGTGGCTCAGGTAGATCAAAACCAGAGAGAGGATAGTCCTTACGCAGAGGGTGAGTTGTCCAATCAACTGGCATGAGGATACGTCTCAGATCGGGGTGACCCGTAAACGTAATCCCGAAGAGGTCGTATATTTCGCGTTCATACCAGTTTGCACCTGTCCAGACGCTCGTCACTGTTGGCACGGCAGGATGCTCCTCACGACGCTGTCCGACACGTACTTTGAGGCGTACGAAAGACTGGTGCTGTATAGAGAGAAGTTGGTAGACGATGTCGAAGCGAGGTACACGCTCGGGCCAGTCAACTGCTGTGACCGTTTCGAGGAAGTCATATTGTAGATTCTTTTTGAGGTACGTGCATACCTCAACCAGATTTTCTGGCAGAAGAACGATTGTTTGCTCGTCTCGAAACTCAACTATTTCCACAATGGCCTGCGGGAACTTGCTCCGCACCGCTTCAACTGTCGATGCTGCTGTTGTAACCATCATCAATAACCTTCGAATCGCAATTTATACCCAAAGAAAGGTACATGGTTGCGAGAAAATGTGGGGACCCGATTATCATGACCGTGGGGTGGGGTAAGCCTGCTCGCCTCTACGTTCTTTCGGTTCCTCATATCCCATAAAGAGCATATTATTACAAAGTGCATCAAAGGGCACCTCGCAAGGTGCCCCAATAAACGTATACTCGCTTTACTCTTATGCTTCATCGCCTACAGGTCCGACCAGCTTCAAGCCACTGGCCTTTAGGGGGTCAGGAGGGTTGGGGATACCTTCGCGGATCTTCCTTTGTAATTCATTGAAGCCATAGAGCAACATGTCGGGTGTGGGAGGACAGCCCGGAATGAAGACATCGACCGGAACAATCTTATCAACGCCTTGCACGATAGCATAGTTATTAAAGACACCTCCACAGGACGCGCAGGCTCCCATCGAAATAACCCACTTGGGCTCTGGCATCTGGTCATAAATCTGGCGCAATACAGGTGCCATCTTGATTGAGCAGCGTCCAGCGACAATCATCAAATCAGCCTGACGTGGTGAAGCGCGATAGACCTCTGCACCAAAGCGCGAGATATCAAAACGGTCCGCGCTGGTTGACATCATTTCGATTGCGCAGCAAGCTAAACCAAATAGCGCTGGCCAAAGTGAAGAACTACGCCCCCAATCGATTAACTTATTAACCTGTGTTGTCAGGATACCAAAGCTACCATCCTTCTGATGCACCGTCAAATCGCGGTCCAAGCGAGGCGTCTGGGTATTTGAGTATGTCTGTACTGGCTCCCAGGGATTTTTTAGTCCCATGCGAATACTCCCTTCCGCCAAACATAAATATAGCCAACCATCAAGACCAGTAGGAAGACAAGCAATTCGATTAGCCCGAACAATCCTAGCTGATGAAGCAGGATGGCAAGAGGATAAAACGAGACAATTTCTATATCAAAGGCAATAAACAGCATACCTGTCAGCAGATATTTGACGGGAAAACGCCGTTTGGGCGCTTCTATCTCTTGAATGCCACATTCATATGGGGCTAGCTTCTCCGGTGTTGGCTTGCGAGGGCCAAGAAAGGCAGTCACTACCATCACCAAAATACCGAAAATGATAGCCAAGGTTACTAAGATAAAAACAGGGAGTGCTGAACCCATAGTCGGGACCCTTCGTTCTTAATAAAGATAAATTTCAGGCATGGAATACTTCTTAGGTAGTGTCAAAAATACACTTCCTCTCTAAGTATCGTAGCATGAGCAAGCCATAAAGTCAAATTGGCAAAGCTTTTAGCTTTTAGGGGGCACAACTTCGACTTGCAGGGATCGGCCACTGGAGAGGGTTTACTCAATTTGTCCGCTTTGTCCTCTCAACTTGTCCGCTCCTTTCTTCCTAACTTGTCCGTGTTCATCTTCCAAATTGTCCGTGTTTTTCTCTGAAATTGTCCTACTTGTCTCTAGGCTAAACCCAATCTTGTCAGGTATTCTTACTCCAGAGCACAAACCGTTCGCGGGAGGAGCTTCCAAGCTTGGAAATATCTCCGCTAGTGACACAGAAGCCAGCAAACCTGTCAGCAAGACAGAGGCAAGAGACACAAGACGACCATCAGGTGTCCCATTTTAGAAGCGGAAGCAGAAGCGGAAGCGGTTCACAATCGCTCATGAAACTTTTCCTTTAACGATTTTTTTCACTAACTTGGGGAGGCAATCACTTATGAAGAACACACGCAGTCTACTTATTGAAGCAGCACTCAGTTTGCTCATCCTTTCGGCCATCGTGACAGCATTCATGAGCACTCCCCAGGCAGCACACGCTCAGATCATCTCCAAGAACTGCGCTCATACATCCCAGAACTATCCGTACTCTCAGATATGGCCATCTGTTGGCCCAGAGCTGCTCAAGCAGACAAACCAAGAGCTCACGGTCAGAACTGGTAATACGGCTGCAGCACAACAAATCTATCCTCAGCTGATCTCCACTACGAATTGCAGCCTTGCAACCCTCCTTCAGAAAAAGTATAAGGTCCTTCAAGCCTACGACTTGGAAAAACATATTCTAGTTACGGCCCTGCCTAGTCCCATTAACAGCGCGTTAGCCAGCAATGTCAGCCGGGGGTTAACATGGATCATGTCTCAAAACAGCCAAAAGCTCGTAGATAGCTGGATTTCATCTGCTATTCTCTCAAACATCAACAACATATCTTCGAATATCCATAACACATTGAGTACTATACATAGCTTTAGCAACACAGATTATATGAATGCCCTAAATATATTCTGCAACGTATTCCAGCATGATACCACTACCTATCTCTACGGCTCAGCCACACCAGTTCACATACAAACTATGGTATTAGACTTGCGTAACGGTGCTGGAAATAGTGTGAGCGCCCTGGCTCTCGGCTTGGAACCTGGTACAAATCCGCAGAGTCTCTCTCCCAACAGTTTCGAGAAACAGGAGTTGGAGAAGGCACAGCAAATGATCGATCAGACACCCACCACCATCACCCCATGTCCAGGCAGCGAGAGCCTTACTCAAGCCAAACCTGCCCTCGACGACTTTGTTATGCATAAACTGTCAACCTTCTCTATCTCCGACCTCGATAGCTTCTTTTCACAGGCGGCTCTTTTTAATCCAGCGGACCAAGGTCAGCAATAATCAAGGAAGAAACATGGGTATATATCACTGGCATCGTTATACCGTTTCGGAGAGCTTTGACCGCATAAAGCAAGGCGAGAATCATTGGGTCGCCTTCGGAGACTTCCTTGACGACTGGAGACGCTCTAATCATGAGGATCGTCTTGAGCTTGCCAATGAGCCTCCAAGAGAGACAACTAGCCTTGAAGAGAGGCAGGGGGCCGCTTTGTTTGCAGCAGCTGTTGAGCAACTTTGTACTCAAGAAGAGATTGATCCGCCTGCTTGGGTCAGGGATACAAAATACTATTTAGATGAGCCATGGTATCCAACAGTGAAAAGTGAGAATATGCGACGATTATATCAAGAAGTGACTCCGATGATATTTAAGCGGCACAATGTTTTCAGTGGTGACAGAGTGCTTGACAGAGTATAAGCATTGCCACCATCCACTGTTGTCGCCGCTATCAAAGAAAAACAGCAGCAGAAAGACACGAGGTAGGACTCGTGATGTCAATCTGCTGCTTACTCGGATTATAGTAGAGGTCATCTAGGTGACAGGAAGCCGACACTGTGGACAAGTGTTCTAGTTATCCACAAGTTATCCACAGTAGCAAGGACAAGCAAGATCCTCACGACAGCGAAAAGACAAACACCCCTCTCCTCTCCTCTTATCGCTACAATGCTTAATAAGGATGAATAAAGCAATAGTGTAGTATAGTAGCAGCAATCCTGCATCCAAAAAGAAATGTCTAGCAGATGTCTTGTCCTTGTCGTTGCATTACCACAATTCATGAGGCATACTTATAAGCGTAAAGTACTTCTCACCGACCAATAGCTAAAGAGAAATTGCAGGAAAGAAGTATAACAATTCTAACTGATTCTATTCTTTGGTTCTAGTTTCAATATAACGTTTTTTTAGATTTAATTGTAATTACCGCTTAGAGGAGACACCCATATGGTATATGATAACAGCAGCAGATCTAATGTTTCAGTTGTAGATAAGCTAAGCAACTTTATGAGAGCAGATGCAGAGAAACATTTCCACTGGCATAAAGGAGTACTTCAAGAGAGTTATTCTATGGTAAAATTGTATTGGCACGACTTGAAAATAAATACAAAGCAACACTTTCAAGGCTATGAAGGAGTACTTCA
>DASYAN010000304.1:0-13036 GCA_036501345.1 Ktedonobacteraceae bacterium | reverse complement strand
GCCAACGGCTCTCTGTAACGAAACCGCGTCCCGTCAATACTACAGGGGCGTTTGAAAGGCTTGAGCCGGATGAATGAGAAATCTTCGTGTCCGGTTCTTAGAGGGCGGAATGGTGGCAACACCATTCTGCTACTCGACCTCCGAGTACACTAAAGGCATTCGATCAAGGTCTACCATTAACGCAATTCCTCCACAATATGAGCAAGATGCGGCAAGGTCGCTTCAAGGAAGTTCCAATCCTCAAGAACTAAGAAGTGCCACCGAGATGCTTGGAAGCCATTTAGCCGTCCCAGATGGGAGTCGAGCAGGAAAGGGTAAGTCAACGAAGTCCGATGACCTGGAAAGGAGCATTTCTCAAAAGCCTACCCACAGCGATGTTACATCAGAAATCAGTGACCAGCCTAAAAAAACCCAGGGCATTGTTATCAGAGAACGTTCTGGAGAGGAGCTGTTAGTACTTGAGGAAGCTCAGAAAGCATTTGAGGAGCAAAAGTCTTCGCTTCAGCAAAACCTTAATCTCTTCAAAAATCTTCTAGACGATTCAAATATCCTACAAAAGGCATTAGATGCTAGTGAAATGGATAAAGGTACATTTCAGGTAATTCTTCAACAATATGAGCAGGATGCGGCAAGGTTGCTTCAAGGAAGTTCCAATCCTCAAGAACTAAGAAATGCCACCGAGATGTTTAGAGGCCGTGAAGAATGGGTATCTTGGATCCATGATGTAGTAGTTGGCAAAGGAAAGAAAAAGGTCGATTTAGCCGTCTCAGATGAGAGTCAAGCAGGAAAGGATAAGTTAACGGGGCCCGATTCTATCCTCAAGCAGATAGAATCTGCTGACTCGGAAGTGAGCATTTCTCAAATAGGCTCCTCTGAGGGAGTAGAAAGATGGCATGACGAGATCAAGACTAACATAGACAATGCTAGACTCATACTGACTTCTTTAGGAGAAAAGCTAGGTGCAGAAGGAGAAGAGCTAGATGCAGAAACTCGCAGGAGATGGAATCAACATCTTACTAGCATAGCAGAACAGGCTAAAAACGATAGAGCCAAAGCTTCGATCAGGCTTGAGGACCTTCATAAAGAGAGCAAAGCAATGCTGTGTGTTTTGCAAAGCAAGGAGATCAAATTGATAGATGGTTATGCAGATGATCCAGTATTTGTCACTTCTATTAAACCTGAACACATAGATGAAGCTATTAATGTAGTAAGTAGTAAGCATAACGTGATTGAAAGTAAAGAAGAACAACAATCTATTGTGAAAGCATTAGAAGTCTTAAATGATTTAAAAGGAGTGATAACATCACCAAAATACGACCTGGAATCGCGCCAAATGCACTGGGATTATATCTCAGTAGAGAACGTACTAGATAATTCTCATCTCAAAGGAGCGACGGATGTCATCAAAAATGCAGCTAGATCTAAAGAACAAAACGCGGACTTGACAGCCCGAGAGACGCCAGGACCTATAGAGGGGGAAACTTCACCTACTAGGGGCAGTGCTACGTAAGCTGCTGCTAGCCGCAAAGTAGAAGTCCTTCCTAGATAGGCCCAAAACATGAGATTCAGTCCATGCAACCACGCAAGTATAAGCTGCATTCACTTGAATAACCATAGCCTTACCTTCTTTCTACTTCAAAAAATCGAAGAGGCGGCATTCTGGTTTCGGTCAGAGTGCCACTTCAATTAAATGGAAACATTCTCGAATGGAAGCTAACCTACTTGATCAAGACAGCCTAGGTGATGATCAAGTTCGCTAGATATATATTATTTATATGTGGCAATATGCTCACAAACTGATTAAAAGGTTAAGAATTACGTAAGGAGTTTTTCAATTCTTAACAAAATCTTTATCATTCTCCAACTAATATAAAATATTTATAGGGTATACTTTGCAATAACTAAGGTGATGTGACCGCGAGACAGATGTCTCTATCAGATGGGTGGTGGAAGTGTTCCCACGAGGAGGTTCATTCAGCAGGGAAATCTTCTAAGTTAAGATATGTGAGCAGAAACAGTATATCCCTGGTCGTGATAGTGAAGTGCTGGTGTGAGGCAATGTAGGATTCGCTTCTACATATGCTACGCAGGGCAGGCATTCACCAGAGGTGTTGCAAGAGACAGTTCCCAACACTGTTGCTTGTCGCGTCTGCGGTGAAGGGAAAATTGCTACAGGCATGAGATGTCCAGGAAGTGCGATCTGGCTGGTACGACAACGTCAATCTATTTTCTTGTGTGGTTGTGGTATATGAAGTGGGGCGTGGTCAGCATGGTGTGGGGTGGCAGTGGAAGTGATGCTGACCACGAAGAAAGTATTGACGCGTGGAGTTTTCAGGGGCGTACAAAGTCTCCTACCTAGTGGATGAGGTAGCCCGGTGATAATCTCACTGATGCTCCTAATTATTTTGCTGGGGTATGACATTCATTTGTAGTAAGGGATGATGGTTGTGGAGTGCGGGTAGTCTGTTCTACACTGGTTACTGGAGTTTGCTGGTGCTATACCGGCACTTCAGTGTCACGACAAGGATGTGCGGTTTTTACTGGAGGAGGTGGGTGGTGAGTGGGGTGAACATCGAAGAGAGAACAATCCAGTTTCTTAAACAGCATACGGGCGGTGTCAGCAAAGCAGTCTGGCCTTCCAGTGTGCGTCGGTATGTTGCTACAGGGAAAGGTCGACGCCGCTTCATAATCATGAAGCGTTTCCTACAGTTCCACAGACTGCGAACACCAGATTTCCTCCACATATTCGACAAGGGACTAGTCTTCTCTAAACGTTTGCTAGCAAGATGTTCGTGTACGATTCACGTCATTATTATTGTGGTTGCTAGTGACATTGTCCAGATGTTATGCATGCTTTATAACTGGCCAATTATGCTCATTATAACCGTTATCTGCACAACAGCCTCACTAGTTGTGATGCATCTGGCATCTAGTAATATGCAAAAATGGCAAAAAAATATAATGTGTAGATTTACACTCAAAAATAAATTTAAAACGATTAGAATAAGAAAAGAAAAACGACGCCTGATCAAATCCAGATTAGCTGATTCTCCAGTAGCATCCATTCCCTATACGGAACATAAGGATGAGGAGATTGAGCAGGAGTCTGTGCTGATCTTGTTCCCAGATACACCGATGCCCAAAACGCCGCTCATTCGCGTGTTGGAAACAATTAATCTTTCATCCACTGAACTGGGACATTCCCAGGCTCTCCAAGATCTATCTGTGGTGAAATCTACGAGAGAAGAGCGTGATCAGCATATCGGCCTGTCTCCACAGGATTAGACCTCTCATACTACTCAACCTATGACCTTAGGGTGATTTTATTGACTCTTCACGTGTAATATAGGTACAATCTTATTTAAGATAAGGGATTAGTATGGTCTAGATACTCCCCGTTGGTCTATGAGACTAGAGATGTTGCCGAAGAGGATTTCGCGAGCAATTGAAACAAAGGAGACCTTAATGAGCGATCAGCAAATACAGAAGGTGAAAGTCAGGCATCTGGCTCGTGTAGGCCTATGGTCTGCAGATGTAGTGACACAAGCTCGGTTTTATTGTCAAGCTCTTGGTCTTGACCTGCGTGCAACATCTGAGGTTGTGGCAAGCCATGATCCTGAGATCGCGGAGACCAATATGTTCCTGGGGTTGGGCGAAGAGCAACATTGCCTGGGTTTGTATGGTGATACTCGATTAACTACAAGCAATGGACGCAATCCTGTCCGATATAGTTTGCTGCATCACCTGACCTTCGAGGTTGATACTGCTGCCGAACTAGCGGCTCTGGCGGCACGCCTCAAGCTCTCTGACGTAGATTTTGCCCTTGGCACAAGCGATAATGCCTTTGATATGAGTGACTCTCTCTGGTTCAAGGATCCTGACGGCAATAGTATTGAAATTGCTGTTGCCCCAGAGGACCACCTGTTATCTCCGGCAACCGTGGCATCTCCGCGAGGACGGCGTGTTGTTCCTCCGCCATACAGTCTACAGCATATCGCGTTGCACACACCTCGCTTGGATACGATGGTTGAGTTTTATACAGAAGCGCTTGGGTTTGATATCTCTGACTGGTTGTTGCGGGAACGGGCATGGCTGCGTTGTAATTATAATCATCACACCCTACTATTTATTCAAGGTGAACCAGGTATTGATCATGTTGGCTATCATGTTGCCGATGGAGGAGAATTGTTGCGCTGGGCCGATTATTTGAGTACGTACGAAGTGCCTATTTTGTGGGGGCCTGGACGTCACGGATCTGGCAATGATCTCTTCTTGCGTTTCGCTGATCCCGAAGGCATTCATATCGAGCTTTCAGCTGAAATGCAGCAGTATTATGATCAAGATGTGACTATTCCACCTCGCCTCTGGCATACACGGGCTATGGCGCTGAACTTGTGGGGAACGCAGCCATCATGGCTGCGTGAGGAAGCTAAGTCTGGTTTATCGAGTTAGTGCAGGGTAGGGCGGATTACTACCTAAGTAGTTCCAATTTATCGCATCAGTGCTGTTCGCATTACTTCTAGTGGGGCGGGTCGGCTTGTCCACAAAGAAAAGGCCTGTGCTCCCTGGTGCAAAAGCATTGAAAGGCCATTAGCAGTACGCAAGCCCATCGTACGAGCCTGACATAACAGATAGGTCTGAGAGGGATTATAGATCATATCGTAGACAAAGGTGTCTTGATCAAAATGGGCCAGTACATCGGCTGGCAATGGGCTTTCATCGCCGTGCATCCCTACAGATGTGGCATTAATGATGATTGACGCTGGATGCGAGATCAAAAGGGATGGATCACTCAGACTGAACACAGGCCTATCATAATGCTGCTGCACCTCCGCCGCTAGCATTTGAGCTCGTTCAAGATGGCGATTGAGAATAACCAAGCGTTCTACTCCGACCTCTGTCGTGGCAAATGCAGCTCCTCGTGCAGCTCCGCCAGCTCCTAGTAATACAACAGTATACCCACGTAGCGAAATCTTGCCATCTGCCTGCAATTCGCCCAGGCCATGCTCATGTAATGCATTGAGGAGTCCTGGAGCATCTGTATTGTAGCCGTGAAGATAATTATCCTGGTGTACGATTGTGTTGACTGCTCCGATCCTGACTGCTAGCGGATCAACCTTGTCCAGCAGAGGAATTACTGCCTGTTTGTGTGGGATTGTCACATTGGCCCCCAGGTAATCTTTTTCGCATAAAGAACGCACACGCTCCACTAGTTGCGAAGCAGGTGTATGCCACAACTCGTAAGAGGCCTGGATCTTTAGAGTGTCGAATGCTGCTTGCTGCATATATGGAGAAAAAGAATGGGCGACTGGATCACCAATGAGCCCTACTTGTAGTCTGGACGTAACCCTGGTAGTGGCTTGTAACAGTTCATCATCTCTTGTAGACATTCGTGTACCAATCTCGATCTTTTTATGCTTGCACAATCGTTACACTACTATTATACCAGAGGTCCTATCTCTACCGAAGGATATCATGCTGAGTATAGACAACTCCTCAACGCCGCCGTTTCTTGCTTAGTGACTTGGTCGAGAAGCTAAATTTAACTCCTTGGCGTTCCATGAAGGCTTGAAAGTGAGCATAGAACTCGTTACGATCCTGCATACTAATGACCGAGACGGCATCAGCGGTTTCAATGGCATAGGGATAGCCATTGCCTGAAATAATTTCAGCGCGTACAACATCGAGCACAGGGTCTAGCAGGCCCTCGTCAAGCATCCAGCGAGGGAACTCCAGTCGCGAAGGAGGACGCTGTGCGGTCGTTTGGAGGTAACAGAAAGCGACACTGTCGCGATATTCACCATAGCTTTCCAGGATATCGTTGCGTGAGCAGATCATTGCGGGTGTGCGGTCGCCCCAACGTAGGCGTCCTTGCCAGAGTAGAGTATCATGGATCTTTTTTGTCTCACGCAAGACAGGATGTGGCCGAACCGAGTCCAGGCGGCGTAGCATAGTAATCATATCACGAGCATAGCTGGTATCAATGTAGCCAATGAGTGGCACATGTAGCTCTTCCGAGGTTTTA
The DNA here is from genome assembly GCA_036501345.1 of Ktedonobacteraceae bacterium. Classification (GTDB taxonomy): domain Bacteria; phylum Chloroflexota; class Ktedonobacteria; order Ktedonobacterales; family Ktedonobacteraceae; genus DASYAN01. Next base: position 7,011 of record DASYAN010000304.1, on the reverse strand, counting down.
AGCAATGAAATTGCTGAGTTAATATAGCGGTCGCGATAAGGATTTGGCATGGTGAGAGCAAAAGAGACTACTAGCGATCCATCAAAGAACACAACTGGGCTGTATACCGGGTCATCTTCACGACGCTTCAGGGCTAGTTGCTCCATCTGACTACATAACGTCTCAATTTCTAGCAGATAGCGACGTAACGTGACTTGCATCTCGGAATAGGGATAGCTATCAGGCTCGCTACTCTCGCTCTTCGCCTCCTCCATAATCTCGTCAGGGGCAAGCACTTCCATACGTACATCTTTGGTATAGGGACGTCCCTGCATGTGTGGGTTAATGAAGAAGCCAACCTGGATCAGTGCAACGGGAATAGAGGCATCACGCCAGGGAAGGAGTTGACTACCATCGATAGCTACTGTGGTTACGCCTTCGATACATTCAGCCCACTGACGAGCCTGCTCATGGTTGGCAAAATCGCGCCCGAAAGGAAAAAGCGGGCCGTGATAGTCACGGTGCGTGGCATCTACCAGCCAGCGATCGAACTCGATACTAGGACGAGCTCCGGCAGATGGCATACCGATCTGATCAGGGGGTAGCACATTCTCAAGTTGTGCACTTGATTTATAATGCTCATATAATGATTCGAGCGAGTACTGGTAGAGTTTGAGCTGTTCTCCAAATGAGCCGTCATAGAGCGAAAACTGTGCTCGTTTGGCGTTTAGTGCGGCTTGCAATTTGCCTTTGTGTAGCATTGGTTAATCCTCGCTCTCGTCAGTTTGTTTTGCTCCCTGACCTCCAACAGACACCTTGTATGATCGTACAAAGTGTTCTGAGACGGCTCGTCCGTTCTCTTCACAGGCTTTAATAGCTCTCTTGATGACGATGTTGTTGAAGTTTCTCCACTCGGTATAGCCCAAGATTTTATAAAGTTCACGGGCGCTCCAATATTGACCTATTTTATCGTCATAATGCATAATTGCATCGAACGGTGAGGTGAGAGGTGTATTATTGTCTGGCATACTTTTTGTTTCTCCACTCTTGCTACATTTATACTTGTCCTACAGCCATCAGTTGCATGTCGATTTGGGGTACACTTCCGTTCTCATCTGCGACTAGACGTGTTTCGCCGTCTACCTTATTCAAGCGGACCAGGCTATCTAGGCCTTGCTCAAAGGTATCGTCGTGGCTGATTACGATGAGTTGGTCGAAACCACGAACACGGCGGATCTGATCGGCTAGATTCATGCGACGCAGTTCGTCCATGTTCTGGGTTGGCTCGTCGAAGATGGCTATGTTGAGCGTTGAGAGCTTTTTGAGTAGAGCAAGACGCACTGCTAGGGCTGCACTCATCTGCTCGCCGCCGCTTAGCTGTGCAAAGCTGCGATCAACTCCCTGACGCCGTAGGATGACCTCGTAGTCGTTACGCCAAGAGAGATAGGCGCTACGGTCGCCCATTATTTCACCAAAGATACGATTGGCTTCGGCAGAGATATCGGCCAGCATTGCCTTGAGCACATGTGGAGCGGCCTCTTTAATCAGCTTGCGGAACTGTTCGGTCATTGAATGCAGCTCTTCTAATTCTTGATGTTCACGGTTGGCCGCTTCCAACTCGATCAGGTGTTCCTCTGCCTCGGCAATCTGCGCTTCTAGCCGATTTATTTCTCGCTGATGATTCTGCATTTTCTCGGCCATGGCTGCTAGGTCGTTGCGCAGATTGGCTACTTTCGCTCGGACGGCCTTCAGTTCTTCCTCATTAAATGTAGCTTTGGCTTGGTGATAAGCCTCTTCCACCTGTCGCAATTGCTGTTCAGCCTGCTCGGTTGTGCTTAGTTGTTGTTGATAAGCCTCTTCTCGCTTGGGAAGACGTTGTGCCTCTTGCTCATTTTGCAGGTAAATACGATGGCTGTTCTCGCATTGCTTGCTTACTGCATCCTGTTGTGCTATATCTTCATCCAGCGAGGCATAAGCGAGAATTTGCTCGTCGAAGAGCTGGATCTGGCTTAGTGTCTCTTGCTGGCATTGCTGTTCTGTCTGGAGCTGTTGTTGATAATACGCTTCTTTTCCAATAATGGCCTGTTGAACTTTACTCTGTGAGCGAGGATCGTTCAGGGTTGCCAATTCGGCCTTCATCTGAGCAAACAGTGCTTCGCTTCCCTTAAATAGTGCTGCTTCCTGACGGCGCTCTTGTAGATCGGTCTCGAGTTGCTGAGCCTGCTCCTGCAATTGTTGCCCTTGCTTGTACAGGCCAGAGAGTTCACGCACTTTTGTATCAGCACTCTTGCTCTCATTGTATGCGGCTTCGGCCTCACTCATGCGCTGCTCTACCTGTTTAAGAGCCTCTAGATCTTGCGTCAAATTAGCTATATCGTGCTCAGTGCGAGTAATCTCAGTCGCATGGCGCTGCAATTGTTCTGCCAGGGTGTCACGCCTTTCGGTATACTGGCCGATTTTGTTGAGCGCGTCGGCATATTTCTTGATCTGGCCCATACGCTCACTAATCGTTGTCTGCTGCTGGCGTAGGCGCTCCACTTCGACATGTTCAGTGCTAAGTAATCCATCAAAGTAGGATTCTAGGCTGACGATGCCGCGCTGCTTGATGTTGAGGCAAGTTTCTTTCAGCAATGGACACTGACCGCCTGCCGACTGGGCTCGTGATTTGACGTAGCCCTCGATATTGCCTTCGAGACGATGGAGTTGTGTGGAAAGCTGCTCGTATTGTTCTTGCAATCCTGGCATCTCTTCCGCTTCCTGGCGATGTTCCTCGATAGCCTCGACATTACGCTCCGCTTTGCACAACTTGTCAGCATCCTGATCATGCAGCAGCTGTTTTTCACGTAGGGAATTGCGCTTTTCCTGCAACTGCCGTTGGAGGCTAGTACTTTGCTGTGCCTGAATGCGCAACTGGACCAGAGCTTCATTACGTTCCTGCAAAAGATCAGCAACGGGCTTCAGAGGCTCAATTTCGGCGATTTCGCGCTGGCACGTCTCCTGATCTTGCATACATTTTGCGAGTTGGCTATTCAGACGCTTGCCTTGACTTACGATCTCTTTGTAGCGCTCGACTTGTTGCATGGCCTCGTCACGCTTCTTCTCAAGTTCTGTCTGCTGATCAACCAGGGAGGCAAGTTCGACAACCTTCTGACATGCAGTTGCTACCTCTGCTAGGCGTTCCTGCCAGTTGTTAGCGCGTGTCTCAATCTTTGCCAGTATATTCTGCTGCTCGGCGCGTTGCTGGAGCAGAGCATTGCGCTGCTGATCATCTCGACGCAAGCGTATTAAGATTTCCTGTGCCTGGAGATAGAGTTGGTAGCTCTCCTGATGCTCTAGCACATACAGGTGAGCTTTGCGGGCAGTTTGGAGCTGTTGTTCACGCTCGTGTAAGAGATTGCTGGCATTCTCATGTGTCACCCGGCTGGAATCAAAAAGTTGCTTCAGGTTTGTCAATTGGACTAATTGCTCACTGAGTATAAGCTCGCGTTCCTCGTATTGCTTCACTTGCTGGTTCCAGGTGGCATTTTGGAATTTCTGCTGTTCATCGAGCAGACGAGCTTCTTTCAAGTTCTCATACCACTGTTGCAGTTCGCTGGTCACAAAGGAAAGGTGGTCGATGCGTGCCTTCTGCTGCTGCATCTGCTCTTTATAGTATTTTTGTGTATCCAACAGGTTATCTGCGGCGGTTTTATAGTCTTCGATCTGGAGTAAGGCATCAAAGGTCTGCTTGCGCTTGCTGGCTGGTTCCAGGAAAATAGCGGTAAATGTGCCCTGGGGAACACCAAGTGCGTCGCGAAAGAGTGAATCGAGTGGGCGTTCGCGATCGATGCCGAAGAGGTCATGCAAGCGGTCCAGCACATCGGCACGTTGCTCAAGGCGCAAATTGGCCTCTTCATCATGGAGTAGCCAGCGGGCACCAGAGCCACAACGGCGTTCAATTGTGTAGGGACGTTCGTCGCAGCCGATCAGCTGGACCACGACTTTGCCATATTTCTCGCCTTCGCGCACAAACTGATCCTGGCTATACGGTAGGTAACCGAAAAGGGCATAACCCATGGCCTCTACAACAGTGGTTTTTCCAGCTCCATTTGATCCGCTAATCGCAGTTGTGCCACGCCGGAAATCGATAGCAATGTGACGATAACTTTTGATATTCTCCAATTCGATGCGCGTGATGAGCATGATGCTGTACCCGCCTTCCCAACAAATGCGAAAAATATTGCATGCTTCCAAATTCTCTCTTCTGCTTTTGAGAGCCAAAAGCGGAAGTACTCAGCCGCATTATAACATGGCTGGGAAATTCCCAATTCGAGGGCTGCTATCACCAGACAAGTAGTGGACTTTGATGACAGTATGCAAAGTTGTCAGGTTTTTGTCAGTTGTCAGGTGGACTCCTAGGGCTTATCTTCTTCGCCTGGTCCTGACATTCATTCTACGAAAGCAGGGTACCAAGTGATGGCGGGTGCGCTTGAGAAGAATTGCGGCTTGGGAATTGGTAGGGGCTTCAAGTAGTCCCTTACCTTAATGAGAAGGGAGGGCATACGGTTTTGGAGCAATTGGGAAAATTATCATGAATTCGCTCAAAATGTCCCTCTTTTTCCCTAGAAAAAGCATTTTTTGTCAGGTATGCTGAAGAGTGGATAGTAATGTACATGTGGGTTCAATCTTTCTGAACACTGCTATATAGGCCTGAGAAAGGTCAAGGAACAGACTCTGCAAGATGTAAAAGGATTTAAAGGGTGGTCCTGTGTTTATCGACTTTTAAAGATACTGAAAAGGAGGTTCTTTATGTTTAGGCAGGGATATGTTCCTCGGCGTATAATGGTCTCATTGATTGTGGGCTGTGTCTGGCTGCTTAGTTCTGTGCCTATCGCGATCGCTATAGGTGTCCAACCGACGTCGGTCGTTCCACACTTTCAGCATTATTTAGCGCTGGGCGACTCTCTTGCCTATGGCCTTCAGCCCTCTACTCTCAGCACTGGTGACCATAGCCATGGGTATGTTGATGACTTCTCCGCCTTTTTAGAAATACGGAAGCTTGTTACGGATCATCAGGATTTGGGATGTCCTAGCGAAACTACTGGCAGTTTTATCTCTGGTGGGTTGTGCCATTATCCTCCACCATTTTCATCACAGCTTGCTGCTGCGGAGGGCTATTTACGACAATTGCATCCAGGGCAGATGAGTTTCGCCACGCTCGATATCGGGGCAACGGACGTCATAGGTGATGTCCAATTCAATAGCCAGACACACACTTGTACTGTTAACGCAGCCAGCTTTAATACGCATTTGCAAACCCTGGACACTAATCTAAAAAAGACCATTTTGCCACAGTTGCATGCTGTACTCAAGGTTCCGAAGAATTTGATGGTGTTGAACAGCTATAACCCGTTTCAGAAAACTTGTCCGAATGTGGCTGTATTTATTAAAACCCTTAATACTCATCTCATCAATGATGTAAAAGGGTTTGGGGTCCTGGTAGACATCTTTACTGCTTTTGGCGGACCTGCAAATGTCTGCTTGTATACTGGGATGTGTGATGTTAATCTGAACCCTGTGACGGTTCAACTGGACATTCATCCTACGACCTTGGGGTACCAAGTGATGGCCCGTGCGGTTGAGACTGCATTTATGCAAAAGTGATGGTAATACTGATACTTTGATAGTGCCGCCCATCGTACTAGAGTTTCTGTAGCAAAAATGCACACTTGAGATACTTCTCTCAAGTGTGCATTTTTCCTCTCTTTCTTTAGATGATGGTCAAAATTTTCTGCGCATTTTTACAAGTAGGGATATCCAATACCGCTTGGAGGCTTCTATCAGTTCATCTTTGTGTGTCTCGATATCCTCTATGGCTTGAGGAAATATGTGATATCTCCCCCGCATAGTCTTCGCTTGCTTTGACACTGGCTCTCTCATCTCAGCTTGCAGCCAACCACGTCTTATCCAGCTACAAATCGTTTGTGGAGTGACGTGATAAATCTCTGCAATCTCACGGGTTGTGTAGTATCCCTTCTCTGCGCGGAAGTTGTTGAGCGTTGGTTGCTCGTATATGGCCATCCGACATTTCCTTTCAGTGATTTTTCTCTACTCTTTCCTAGAAGAGAGTTGGTTAGGCTTTTTGCGATAGCCCCTTTTGGTCAGCGCGGTCGCAATATCAAATCCTTATGAAGCACTGTACCAAAGCTGTGTGGAAGTATCTCTATAAGCTTATAGTATCCTAGCTTCAAAGCAGCACTGATTAACCGAGTTGATATGCAAGGCTCTGATAGTTACCCTCATCAAGCTATCTATTAGGCACAGCGTTGATGATAATATCTTTTCCTCAAGTAGGGTAATACATATGCTACCAATCATACTCGGCAGTGATCTTTCGTTGAGTATATTGTAAGAGAAATTTGTACATTTCTAATAGGGGAAAACAGGGACAGTTTTCGCTCTCTGGTAGTGCGTAGGGCTAACATATTCGTAAGAGTTACATTAGGGGTATAAAAAAAGCCTTAAGAATATCCATTCACGATCTTATGGAGCAAGTTCTAAATGAGCAAGCAAAAAAGCAAATCAATTTATGGCTGTTTTGTGAGATCCCTAGACCAAAGAAAACAAGCTGAAAGTCACTCCATAATAGACTTTATTCAAGGCAATGATATAATAATGCTAAGGTATAATCCCCATTCAGGTATAAAATAGCCCTCAACAAAATATGAAAAGGGGCAATAATGGCTGCTCTTATCCTAAATTCACTAGAGATACGTAGATTCCGAGCTTTTGAGCATCTGAGCATCGAAAAGCTTGGCAGAGTCAACCTGATAGTTGGCAAAAATAATGTGGGCAAGTCGTGCTTGCTGGAGGCGCTACAGCTTTATGCTAATAGAGCCTACCCAACTTTTATCTGGCAGATATTAGAAGCCCATGACGAAGATACTAGATCTCTAGATTACGATATCGAAGAAGTACTTTCAATAGTTAAATATCTGTTTCATGGACGACAAGATATTACAGGGTTAGTTGAACCAATCGAAATAGGCCCCA
>DASYAN010000303.1:0-2699 GCA_036501345.1 Ktedonobacteraceae bacterium | reverse complement strand
TAATTCCACTCATAAACAGCTGTACTAATATCAATCCCTTCATAGCACTGCAGACGGATCAATTTTGTGTTTAGGAGTGCCGCAAGGACTTTAGCTACCTCTGTTTTTCCTACTCCCGGTTCTCCTTCCAGGAGTAGGGGTTTGTGCCGTTTAAGAGCCAAATAGATCGCAGTGGCCAGACCACGGTCAGCAATGTAATACTGACCGAGCATGGCACGTTGCACATCATCAATGGTTGAGATAGCTGCGAGTTGTTCTTGACTCAACACGTGCCTCCAAATAGGAAATGGACGAGTACCTACTCAGGATTATAGCTGTCCAGTAATCAAAGCAACGTTACTCATACCAGGATAGCACCATCCTTCAAGAACAGTGTATCATCAATCCACACCTCACCACGGGTACGTAGATCGCAGATCATATCCCAATGCAATGCTGATTGATTGATGCCTCCAGTCTCGGGATAACAAGCTCCTAGAGCCATGTGCACAGTCCCACCTATTTTTTCATCAAACAGAATATTTCTGGTAGCACGATTGACACGTTGATTATTGCCAAAAGCGAACTCGCCCAGGTAACGTGCTCCTGCATCCAGCTCAAGCATTTGCAAAAGAAAACCTTCTCCTTGCCGCGCAGTGGCTTCAACAACTTTGCCTTCACTAAAGACGAGGCGTACCCCTTCTATAACCCGGCTACCATAGGTGGCAGGAATATCAAATTGCACAACGCCATTAGCGCTGTCCTCAACGGGACTAGTGAAGAACTCACCACTGGGAAAGTTACGTTTGCCATCGCTATTGATAAAAATACGGTCCTTGGTCGAAAGAGTAAGGTCTGTTCCTTCTCCAATGATACGAACACGGTCGTGCCCATCAAGCCAATCTACCAGCCTTTGTTGTTGCGTCGAGAGTTCTTTCCAACAAGCAATTGGATCTGGATCGTTCAGAAAGCAGATGTCGTAAACAAACTCTTCGAATTCTTTTAAAGACATGCTGGCTTCTTGAGCATAGCCATGTGTTGGGTAGAGTGTCCTACACCAGCGATATGTGCCTGCCTGCTCACGCTGACGATAGATCTTAGATAAGGGAGAGAGTGCTTGATGATACTTGGCCGTGCGAGCTGGATCGATATTGCTCAACGCACGTGGATTGCTTCTGGATGAGATAACGAGACGTGCATTTGCCTGTTCGGCCAGAGTGCGTGCTATTGGGGACGGCTTGGTAAGTTGTTCATCACTTCCTTCACGCAGGAGAAACTCCTCGAGATTTTCTAGTTCGATAACTGGTATAGGATGTGCTCCCACCTGTAAAGCTTCACGATAGACCGCTTCGATGAGGGGACTAGCCTGAGGTGTGGCCTGGATAGCAAGAATATCTCCTGGTTTGAGGTAGAGACAGTACTGGACAAGGGTGTGCGCCCAGCGGTTGATATGAATGTCGGACATGCTACTATAATTCTCTTTCTAGTGTGTGGTACCTCACAGAGAGGATTATGAGAGTTCAATACTTTTGAGCGCGTGCCGGATAGCTTAACGCTTAATCTAGCGACGATTTGCCTCGTGCTTGGGCAATCCCTGAAAGTGAGAGACTATATAGCGAAGAGCATAGCATACCTAGTGCCTGATTGTCTAACTATGCAATGCTCAGTATTTCTGCTACGGGAATTTTGTCTCCAAAACTTTCCTCACACAACCGAGCGGATTTAGCAATAATCAACCACCCCTCTTACGCTTTTTTGGTGGCGAGGCTGATGGAGAAGGCTTGGGAGTCGATGTTCCCTTGATAAGTGTAAAGTAGGCTGCAGGCTGCAGCTGATTATCGACATTGCAGATCTCGCCATTGGGACCTGTGAACGAGACCACAACCAGATTATTTCTATTAACCATATCTGATCGGTTAGGTATCGTGAAATAGAAGACAGCCAGACCATCGCTTTCAGTTATTGCAACTTCGCTATCTCTATAGCCATCAGCCCATTCAACACTTGCTTGCGCACTAGCCCCAGTGACACCCACAGGATTGCCATTCACATCGTGAATGAAATGCGCATACACAGGAATCTTATTCCCCGGCTTGAAGGCTGGCGTAGTATTAGTAATCCAAGCGCCACACAAATAGGGAGCGACAGTTGGTATTGATGACATATTATTGCTAAAGTGGATAGTAACAGTGATTTGTGGATTACCCAGATCTGGTGTAGGATTTGCATTATTTTCACCACAAGCAATGACCAGTAGACTGAGTAATAAGAGGAGAAGAACAGCAACACTTTTGAGACAAAGAGAGACATGAAATTTGATTGTTCGTTGTTGGTGCTCTTCAGTTTTCATGAGAGTGCCATGCCTTTACGCGCTTGATAGTACTGTACGCAAAAGTATAACACAAGTAAGATGATGGAGAACTAAATTTATATATACAGATACACAAAAGTACTAGTTACAGTCTTCTTTAAGCAAGCAGCCGAAGTACTAGATACCTGATAGTTGAAACGAGGTGGGTAAGATCACATATAAAAAGAGCGTATTACCCATAAATAGGCAATATGCTCTTCTCACTCTTTTTAGGCTGTGACATGGACAAGCAAGTTCATATTGGGGTGGATTGTACAATAGTAGTGAAAATCACCAGCGGTGTTAAATGGTCCGATAGTCTGGGTGTCATTCCCATTGAAGTTAAGGCCACTAATCTGAGGGGCATCTG
>DASYAN010000302.1:0-4690 GCA_036501345.1 Ktedonobacteraceae bacterium | reverse complement strand
AGGATTCGTAGTGAGGGAATATCCTCTACTTTGCAAAAAGTTGAGACGTATCGGCAAATGCCTTAAACTCTAAGGCATTTCCTGCTGGGTCAAGGAAGAACATCGTTGCCTGCTCACCCACCTGCCCCTTGAAGCGGATAGAGGGTTCGATGACAAATTTTACCCCTGCCTCCTTTAGTCGGTTGGCGAGTTCCTCCCAGGTATCCATCGGAAGTACCACACCAAAATGGGGGACAGGGACATCATGTCCGTCAACCGGGTTATGGTGGGGCTTCTGAGTCACCGCAACGGGTGGCTTATAATGGGCAACTATTTGATGTCCAAATAGGTCGAAGTCGATCCAGGTATCGGCGCTGCGTCCCTCTGGGCAGCCAAGGACTCTACCATAGAAGTGCCGTGCAGCTGCAAGGTCGTCTACAGGAAACGCTATATGAAAAGGGGCTACATTCTTCATTTCTTGTTCTCCCTGAGGTTATATGAAACTTGTTCTTCACTTATCGTAAGTGTGTCATATTTGCTCTCGACGTTCTTCTCATTGTTCCCTCTGCTGGGGTTTCAATGTCCGTGAGCGCGGGATGAGCACATGTGTAGTATAAGGGAGACTAGTTGATGCGTCCAACACTTATTTGATATAATAGTGATCTCATTTTGAGATCATTGAACGAAAAGGAGCCAGATGGAGTTCCACCAACTCACCTATTTCCTAGCAGCGGCGCAAACGCAAAACTTTCGGAAAGCTGCTGAACTGTGCCTCGTCGCGCAATCCGCGTTGAGTCGGCAGATCGCGGCACTGGAGGACGAGCTAGAGGTTGAGCTATTCACACGCAAGAAGAAACGTGTCGCCTTGACCCCAGAGGGCCAGGAATTTGCGGTCTATGTCAGAAATGCCATGGAGCAGTTACAGGAAGGTCAACAATGGCTCGGCAAGTTGCAAGCTGGTCAATGCGGCACCATTCAGATTGGCTGCATCGAATCTCTGGCAACCGCCTTGTTGCCAGCACTCTTTACCTCGTTTCATCAACACTATCCGCATGTGCGGCTGAAGGTGCGTGTGAACCATACTGATGGGTTGATCACTCTGGTGGAGCAGGGAGAGGTGGAGCTTGCTTTGATTCTTGATCCACGGCTGCAATCAGAACTGCTGATTGTCAAAGAGTTATTCCGCCAGCCGCTCCATTTGCTTGTTTCAGCACAGCATCCTCTCGTTCATATGCCAGTCCCAGAAGTCACTCTAGAACACATTTTGACCGAACCGCTCCTGTTACTAGATGCAACTTCCCGCATGGGGCAGATCACTGAGAGGATCTTTGCCCAACGTGGGCTAGCGGTGCGCCCATTGATTGAAATTGAATCGGTGGAGGGATTGAAAGAGATGGTCAGGCAAGGCATCGGCGTCACCCTGACGCTTCCCGCATTGATACGGCCATCCCAGATTGGCAATGACCTGGTGCTTCTGCCAATCACTGGCTTGACAGAAGAGTTCATTTTTGCCCTTGTCTACCGCCGCGTCGGATCGATGCCGCGTGCTGCCCGCGAATTCATCAGCACTATTTCTCAGCAGTCGCTGAAGAACATGCAGGATTTTTGACGGATTAGCTTGCGATATCCCGCTGAAAGATGATTTTTGTTGGGGTGATGCGCACGAGAATATCGCCCTCGCCGCTATTACGCAAGCCATATGCCTCCGCGCGATCCTCTCCCATACATATACCGTCCTGCAATCCTGGTTGCCCAGTCTTTGAGTTCCTCTCGGCTCGGTTCAATGAGCTGTGCCGTTCCTTCAATGACAGCGAACGAGAAAGGGGGTTGCTCATCATCGACGCACAAGCTGACGCGATGTGAGATTGACCCGTTTTCATAGTGATGCCAATACCATTCTGACCTGTTTTCTTGAATACGAGCCAGAGCACGTTGTGGCGCATGATCTTCTCTACACGCGCCAGGGTGAGCGGTGGACGCTGCAGAAGAGCAGCTATCGTAAGCTTCGCTTCGCGCTCTCTTGGCTCGTGGCACAACTCCAGCTTATGGGTTTCGCTATAGACGTTCAGGAGTCACATCGTGGCATGCGGTTTCTCATGGTTCACAAAAAAGTGAATACTCAATGACCCTGCCTCCGATTCCCCTCCTCACTTGTCTCTGGCTCTCCAGAAGCTGTCCGCTTTTTCCCTCAAGCTGTCCTTTTTGTCCCTAGAAAAAACTCCTCCTGGTAGGTATCCTTGGCTAAGGGGATCAGTTGTAGAAGAACATTCCTGTTAGGAAATATTTTCCAATACCCCCAGTTCGCGTTCAAGATGCCAACGTCATCTCAAAGCTGCCAACAATTCTTGGTGGGTAGATGAGAAACGTCTACCAAAATCGAGAAGCCAAAAGGCATCAATTTTAGACCAAGGAAGGTATTGGTATGTTACAACATAGAAAAATTACAAGAAAATACGTTGTATTATTTATCGTATTTATATTTGCAATTTTAAGTAATGTTATATATATGGGACAAATTTATCTACCAGGAGTTCTAGCCGTGAAATTCAGTGCTCAGATCAGCTCTCATCTTAACCGTCCAGGCAATCTGGCCCAGACTCCCCTGATGGGTTGGAGCAGTTGGAGCTTGACTGCTACTAAATATAATGGATATGGCGAAAACTGGCTTAATGCAGACCAAATCAAAGCCCAATCTGACGCTTTGCATCGAACCTTACAATCTCATGGTTACACTTATATCAACATCGATTCTTTCTGGTCAGGATCGATCGATGCATTTGGACGTTTACTTGCTAATAGTAGTCGCTTCCCTAATGGGATTGCTGATGTTGCCAACTATGTACACCACAATGGACAAAAACTAGGTGTATACCTGAACCCTGGCATTCCTGGATCAGCCGTATATGGGAATACGCCTATCGAAGGAACGCAGTGTCATGCCCAGGATATTGTAGCTCAACCCTGGACAAAGGGTAATACTTTTTGGAACGGCTTTAAGATCGATTTCTCAAGACCCTGTGCTCAGGATTATGTCAATTCAGAAGCTAATTTGTTGGCCTCCTGGGGCGTTGATTTTATCAAAATGGATGCAGTCAGTCCGGGGTCAGGGGTCACAGATGGTAGCATTGATACTCGACCCGATGTCAAAGCATGGTCCCTGGCACTTGCTGGTAAAAATATCTGGTTGGAACTTTCCTGGTCCCTGGATATCAATGATATTAGTACGTGGCAGCAGTACTCCAATGGTTGGCGTATCGATACCGATGTAGAGTGTTATTGCCAAACTCTCGTTACTTGGGATCATTCGGTGAGGCAGCGGTTCAATGATGTGGTTCCCTGGATCAAGTTTGCGGGACCTAGAGGGTGGAATGATTTAGATTCGCTTGATGTCGGCAATGGAGCGATGGATGGTCTTTCACAAGATGAACGTCAAAGTTATATCACTTTGTGGGCGATTGAGGCGGCTCCTCTATATACAGGTGATGATCTTACCAAACTGGATGATTATGGTATCAACTTGCTTACCAACGATGAAGTCATCGCTGTTGATCAGCAAGGAAAACCAGCCAAGCCTATTTCTCAATCAAATAACCAACAAGTTTGGTATACACAGAATAATGATGGTTCCTATACTGTAGCACTCTTTAACCTGGGTAGTTCCAGCGCAGAAGTCTCAGCGAACTGGAGCGACCTGGGCTTTAGCGGTTCAGCTACTGTCCACGATCTGTGGAGCCATAGCGATCTGGGTAGCTTCGAGAATGAATTCAGTGCGACTCTCAATAAGCATGGTTCGCGTCTCTTGAGAGTGGTTCCTTCTCTAGCTTCGAAAAATGCTACCTCGTACGAAGCAGAGTCACCAGTGAACACTCTAAGTGGTGGTGCAATAGTTCGCAATTGTTCAACCTGTTCCGGTGGTCAGGAAGTTGGGGCGCTTTTCCATGGCGGATCGACGCAATTTAATGCTGTGAATGTCAGTAGCTCTGGTACGTATACTCTGACGCTCTATTATATCGATGGGTCTTCTGGTGACAGGCTGGTCAATATCAGCATCAATGGAGGTTCAGTAAATACCGTCCATACTCATGGGACGAATGATAACGAATGGACTTTAGTTCAAGTCTTACCCGTGCAGGTGAACTTGAGTGCTGGAAACAACACAATCCTGTTCTCTACTGACTCATCAAGCTATTCACCTGACATTGATCGTATCACTATTAGCTAGAGGGTAGAACTACATTATAGTGATGCGCTTGGATGTGAATTGACATTTCTCGAAAAGACTAGTCCGCCTTTCTTATCCTCGATCATATGCGATGTGATAGATGAACAGGAGGAGGACACCATTGTATCCATTTTTTCATCTTAGCCGTGTTAGAAACGGGGCAGAGATGAAACAGCTTTGTCACCTTAACGAGCATTGTACATAAAGAAGAAAATTTCATACTTGTAACCGTTTTTCAGACATGAAAAGGAGAAAAGTTATGGCTATTGCAACACTTGTTCTTGGTGCAGCTCTTAATCCTGGTGGTCTCATCGCTTGGCTTGTGGTTGGGCTGATTGCTGGTTTTCTTGCCAGCACGTTGATGCGCGGGGGTGGATATGGAATGATTGGTGATATTATTGTCGGGATTGTTGGAGCCTTTATAGGAGGCTTCCTCGTCAGCCTACTCAGTCCTGATGCAAGCTTTGGTTTCTGGGGAAGCATTCTCGT
>DASYAN010000301.1:0-4899 GCA_036501345.1 Ktedonobacteraceae bacterium | reverse complement strand
ATCGAACGTGGTACTCCTTGATCGTTCGCTATCACGTAAGAATAGCGAGCCCAGGATAATGCCAAGGATGCCAATAGGCAAATTGATATAGAAAATCAATTGCCAGCTAGCGAATGTGACGATATAACCACCGAGGGTTGGGCCAAACGCTGGTGCCAGAAGAATCGGTACCCCTAGTAGACCCATCGCCATGCCGCGTTCTTCCGGAGGAAACTCACGATAGAGCAGCGTAATTGCCAGTGGTGAGAGAGCTGCACCGCCCACGCCTTGGATGATGCGAAAGACAATCAGCATCGGCAAGCTTACAGCAAAACCGCATAGTGCAGACCCTGCCGTGAAGGCTATCAGCGCAGACAGATAGAAGCGTTTAATGCCAATGCGATCGGAGAGAAAGGCTGTTAAGGGTGTTGCCACTCCCTGAGCCAGTGTATAACCTGTCAGGACCCACTGAACATTGGAGAGACTAGCCCCAAAAACACTCTGCAAGCGAGGAATAGCAATATTGACGATAGTACTGTCTAACACACTCATAAAAATGCCAAAGACAACGACACCTGCAACCACCCACTTGTAGGCGATCCCTCCCCCCTGCTTGCTGGCAGGTACAGAAATTTGCATATTTAAAAAAACTCCTTAAAAGATAGAATCCTTCGTAGCTACTCAGAAGGAACGCAGGGAGTGAAGCCACCTGCCAGAGTTAGGGGCAAGTGTGCCAAAGACAGGCTTGCCCCAAATATTAGATCTTTTTTCTTTATGCTTGCTATTAGGGATTGACTTGTCAGGTTTTTCTATGACTTCCTAGTCATAAACTTACCAGAAAGTCACCGATTTTGTCAAGAGGTACCCGATATGGAGGGAGCTTTCAGAAGTTGATTAAGGAATGATGAAATTACAGAACGCGGCCCAGAAAGCCCCCGTCTTTCAAGCCTGACAATTATACACAAATCTCGAATCTGGGAAATCCTGCCCATCGCCATGCGACGGAGGGACATTTCCCAAAAGACGCAATGCCATTTGGAAGAAATTGAAAAGCAAGAGCATCTGGCAGATACAGGAGAAAAAAACTATAAAATAGCTGACGAGAATGAAGCGATGAAACGGTTTTATGAGGAGATAGAGCCACAATATGCAAAGCTGTTTGAACGACTTGCGAAACTTTAGCTGAGGAGATGTATTGAGGCTTTTCATCCCCAATACATCTGTACCATCAACTCCCGACTTACTCCTCTTTCAGCAGCTTGCGTAGTACTGTAGGCAAAATGCCACCGTTTTTGTAATAGACAACGTCAATGGCACTATCCAGGCGGGCAATTGTCTGAAAGGCAAATGTTGAACCGTCTTCGCGCCTCACCTTTACTGTCACCTGCTGGTGCGGCTTTAAGTTGTGCTCGATGCCCACGATGTCATAGGTCTCGCGACCTGTCAGTCCTAGGGATTCTTTGTTCTCTCCCTGGCGGAACTGCAACGGTAAAATGCCCATGCCTACTAGATTGCTGCGGTGAATACGCTCGAAACTCTCGGCAATCGCGGCCCGTATCCCCAGCAACAGTGGACCCTTGGCGGCCCAGTCGCGCGAACTGCCGGAGCCATACTCTTTGCCTGCAATCGCTAGTAGTGGTATACCCTCCTGTTGGTAGCGTATTGATGCATCGTAGATAGTCATCTCCTTGCTATCATGTACAGTATAATAACCTTCCTTGCCTTCAGCCAGATGATTATGCAGGCGAATGTTGCCAAAGGTGCCACGTACCATTACCTCATGATTGCCACGACGTGCACCATAGGTATTGAAATCGCGTTTTTGCACATTTCGCTCGATAAGGTATTGTCCTGCCGGACTTTTGTCAGAGAAGCTACCTGCTGGCGAAATGTGATCTGTAGTGATCGAATCATCGAGGATTACCAGTACCCGTGCGCCGTGAATATCCTTTACCAAGGCAGGCTCTGAGGTCATATCTCTGAAAAATGGCGGTTCCTGGATATAGGTCGATTGATCATCCCACTGGAAGAGTGCTCCGGTCGAGTTTGACAATGAGCGCCAGTATTCATCACCCTCAAACACATGCGCATAGTTCTTGGCGAATATCTCAGGCGTGACAGCCTGGGACACAACGTTGCGTACTTCTTCCTGAGTAGGCCAGATGTCGCGCAAGTATACTTCTTCTTCGTTGGCGTCAGTACCGATCGGCTCTGTCGTCAAGTCAATATCTACCGTTCCTGCCAGAGCATAGGCCAAGACTAGTGGTGGAGAGGCCAGGAAGCTTGCACGCACCTGAGGATGGATGCGTCCTTCAAAGTTGCGGTTGCCACTCAGGACAGCTGCAACTATCAGGTCATTCTCCTGCACAGCTTCGGCCACTGGTTCCGGCAAGGGACCACTGTTACCAATACAGGTGGTGCAGCCAAAGCCGACGATATGAAAGCGTAGTGCCTCCAGATAGGACAGTAGATTCGCATTTTGCAGGTAATCTACGACAGCTCGTGATCCCGGAGCCAGACTAGTCTTGACCGTAGGGCTAATGGAAAGTCCACGCTCAATGGCCTTCTTCGCTAGCAAACCTGCTGCAATCATCACCGATGGATTGGAGGTATTAGTGCAACTAGTGATTGCGGCAATGGCAACTGAGCCATCCGTCAGGTGTGCTTGTAGACCACCGATTTGGACCGGAACGTCATGGATGTGGCCGTTAGTATGGCCGTTGCCCTTAATCGCGTGTTGTGCTAGCTGTGACTTGCCATTTTCCACTTGAGCTACAGGATCGGGATCTGCCTTGCCACCTTCTGTTCCCAGGCGAAGTAGGCTATTCTCTGTTTCGACATTCTCTGCTAGAGCTTGGAAACGATCGGCATATGCCGCACGGAATGTATGGCTAAGCCTGCTTATAGGTACACGATCCTGGGGACGGCGTGGTCCGGCAATACTGGGCTCGATGGTGCTGAGGTCGAGGTCGAGCAGGTCGTCGAAGTGTGGCTCCGTTGTGTCATCTGTGCGGAAGAGGCCCTGCTCCTTCGTATAGCGCTCGACCAAGTCCACCAGATTGGGATCGCGTCCGGTATCACGCAGGTAGCGTAGTGTCTCGGCATCGACCGGGAAGAGTGTAGCTGTGGCCCCAAACTCAGGCGACATATTCGAAATCGTTGCACGATCTGCCAGTCCTAACTGGCTCAGTCCAGGACCAGTGAACTCCACAAACTTTCCTACGACACCGCGTTTGCGCAGCATTTGTGTTACAGTCAGCACAAGATCGGTAGCGGTAGCACCCTCCGGTAACATCCCCGTGAGGCGTATACCGATGACCTCGGGTGTGAGCAAGTAGACGGGTTGTCCAAGTAAAACAGCCTCTGCCTCGATGCCACCAACTCCCCAACCCAGCACGCCCAGACCATTGATCATCGTCGTGTGTGAATCAGTTCCTACCAGTGTATCGGGGTAAGCTAGCGTCTTACCATGCTCATCCTTCGTCATGACTACTGAGGCCAAATATTCGAGATTGACTTGATGCACGATACCTGTGCCAGGTGGGACAACGCGGAAGTTACTGAAGGCCTGCTGTCCCCAGCGTAAGAGAGCATAACGCTCACTATTACGCTCATATTCGCGTTCGACATTGCGCGAAAAAGCTAATGTCGAACCAAAGGCATCGACCTGTACCGAGTGATCAATTACCAGGTCAGCGGGAACTAGCGGATTAATCTTCTGTGGATCTTTATGCAGGCGAGCAACAGCCGAGCGCATAGCAGCAAGATCAGCTACAGCCGGAACGCCAGTGAAATCCTGTAACAGGACACGCCCAGGTAGGAATGGATATTCTTTGGGGCTTGTCGTTGACTGGCCGGGAACCCAGCGTGCCAACGAAAGGACGTCGTCCTCGGTTAACAGCTCACCATCGGTGTGGCGTAAGAGATTCTCCAGGATTATCTTCACGGTAAAAGGCAGCCGCTCAAGACCTTGTACACCACGCTTGGTCAGGGCTGCTAACCGATAATAGGAAACTGTGCCATAAGAGCTTTTTAGCATAGCACGTGCAATAAAGGTATCTTTGTATGTAGCCATAGTCTATCCTTTGGGGGGTAGAGTCGAGTAGGGGATGGGTAACTGCGCAAGACAGTACGCGCGTCGGTCCTACAGCTTTTAACAATGAGCGTTTTGTTCTCATTATAGTTACGAATTCAGTGACAAAAGTGTCCATGAACACGTGTTCGGAGGGGAACAACAATCCTCTCAGGATGCACTACTAAAGACGCAAGCGCCTTATTCGCATCCCCTATCCCATTGCCTGTAAAGGCGTTTGGGAGTGCTTTGATCTGTTCTCTCAGGCTCTCTTATTTCCCTCGCTTCCAGACCACCTGCTAACGTTCTCTAGGACTTCACAGAGCAAGCTGTTCTCACGCACCCGTTTGGCTTTTCACCATAATCTGGAAGATCATAGGCCTTTGCCTTTTCTGAAAACTTCACTTTTAGCATATCACAAACGTCCATTACTGTCAGCATTTGCGCACAGATCAAGGGAACGTTTTCAATACAATTACATAATGCGTTAGTGGGCAGAGAAAAGTGAACTAAGAGTCGTCACTTGTTTTTAGTGCTTCTTTTGCTCTTGGTACAAGCAGGTTTTAGGTTATCTCTGGATCTTGGGAGTATAGATCACGTAGCCTTCAAAGACTAGTCGCTGATAGGAATTGCGGAGCTGTGCATTTTTGTGCGGCATGGCATCGATCATCCTAACCTGCTGCATCCCTTGCGGAAAGACAAAAGCAGGATAGGGAGCTGCTGCAACGATGGATCGATAGGGGGGATAGCGATCAAAGCCAGGAGTAAGATCTCCCTCCTGTGAACTACAGATGATCTGCTCCTGACTTTGAAAAGTCAAGCGATTACAGGTCCAATATTCCGAATAG
>DASYAN010000300.1:0-7796 GCA_036501345.1 Ktedonobacteraceae bacterium | reverse complement strand
ATGACTGTCATTTCCCTCTCTGCACTTTCCAAGAGCCGCTTTTTCCCAGAATTAGGATCGCGTTTCCTCTATACGATTAAGTATATCAGCATTTCCCGACTTTACAAAGATCGGCAAATCATCAACAAGTACAAGTACTCTTAACTATATCAAACAAAAGTAGTTTTTCCTAGTGACACAAAATGACACTCCCAGGGAAAAAGGGGACAATTTAACCAAGCACCTCTTCCAATGATCCTGTGACAGCACGCCTAGCATGGTGCTATACTATGCTCAACAATCATGAAAGCAATAAGCACCCTCCAGTTCTACTTGGCAAGTGGAACAAAGTCAATCACGCTCTCTGCAGGTCAATAGAAAGATTGTGCCAAGGCGGGCATCATACTTAAAGTCAGTCTGGACAGGTACCCAAACAATATTAGAGAGGGGAAATGCCCATCGTTACGTACTCATCTCGCTGGTTCATCATCACAACACTGAGTTGCCTATGCTTCTTCTCTCTGGCTCCCATAACTGTTCAAGCGGATGGAGGTGCTCCTAACCGAGCCTATATCGCCGGGGCAACAAAAGGGATAGCCATCATCGACATCTTGCAGCAAAAAGTCATCAATCACATGGCAATCCCTGGCGATCCACATACGATTCTCTTAAGTCTGGATGGGAATTACCTCTATGTGACAGAACCTCAATTACAACGTGTCGCGATCATCCGTGCTAGCACAGGCGCGACATTGTGTACGGCTCCCGTGCCAGGGCACCCAACCCTATTGGCTATGGATAATGCTAACCTCCTATTCGCTGCGAGCAACGATGCCTCCAGCATAACCGCGCTTGACCCTAATAACTGTCAGATTCTACACATATTTCAGTTGAACCAGCCTGTCTACGGAATCGGCGTGGCCTCGATTGGGACATCACTCTCCAGTGGAAACCAGCTCTGGGTCACCACTTCCACAGAATTGACAGCCTTCGATGATATCAATGCTTCACAGATCAAACAAATCTCCATTCCCGACGGACCACGCTACATCTCCATTCCACCCGGAACAGCCGCTTATTTGACTACCCAACTGGGAAGCGTAGTCACTGTCGATCTCAAGACCTATAACGTTAGAACATTGATTTCTGGCGGCATTTACGGCCCGATGGATTTTGATGAGGGAACAAGCGAGGTCTACGTCCCGGATCAGAAGAGTCATCAACTGGTGGTGCTCCAACCAGCCTACGGAAACTCCGCATTACCTCATGAGCCATTGCGCACGATTCCACTAGAAGCCAGACCGATATCTGTTGCGGTAACCAGTGATGGGCAACTGGCCTTTGTGGCATTAGAAGACGGGAAGGTCGCGATGCTCGACATCCCAGCGCACCATATTACCAACACCTTCGATGTTGGAGGTGATCTACACTTTATTATCACAGGGCTCAATCCTCCCACACTGTCGCCACCTCTGCATCAGGCCCAGACATCGCAGCAGTCTTGGACTTTACAGATTGTCCTTTTGCTTGCCCTATGTGGGAGCTTGATCATTATATTGGTAATAGTCAAAATGAGATCTAAAAACATTCAATTGCTGAATATAAAGCATTATTTACATAAGAGTGATGGGCTGCAAAGCATTCAATATATGCGGTAGAATTAGTTTTGCTACCGCATATATTGAATGCTTTGTTGACAGGAAATAGCTGTTTTTTCAGGATGCTGAGGGAGTACCTTCAGGAGAAGCCGAAGTAGAAACATCTCCGCAAACAAGGGGATCAAAACCCGTTTGAGTGCTTAGCTCCGCTGCTGTCGCAGCTAGATGGACATTGATATACCAACCCTTGGCTATGGAAGTAACTTTGGGTATGATAGTCGTCGAGGTACCGACGCCATTTTTGGTCACGACGGGATTAAGTGGATAGAGAACTGGTCCCTGGGCTCTACAACTTCCCTGGTGAATGTGAGCCTGATGGGTACTACCTAGTGCCAGACCGCTCATGGTGATTGTTACCGTAAGCTGGCCGTTGGCAATAGAGAGTATAGCAACCCCGTTTGCTGCCTGATTAGGGTCTATGGTAGGTCCAAGAGTGAGATTTACAAACTGATTGGTAATGGCCGATGTATTAAAATTACTGATATCTCCACAGGCAATCGATGTTTTGTCTACCGCAAGAGTTGGGCCATTGTGGACATCGATAAACCATCCACTCTTCGGGATGCCAGTTTTGATCTGAGGAGTTGTTGTCGGAGTGATTGTCGTCTTTGAACTTGCTTCAGAACCTCCTCCTCCTTTTTTGCCGCTAGCGGGGGGAGTTGGCGGATTTGTTGCTTGACTTGGGCTGGCCTTAGCTACAACAGGAGTTAAAGAAGCAACTACCACGGTACCAGGTAGCGCACAGCTTCCCTGGCCAATATCAGCCAGATGGGTACTACCTGGTGCCAGACCACTCATATTGATCGTTACAGTTAACGCCTGCAGCTTCGCATTCCATGTCAAATCAGCTGTACCTGTTGGGGCGTGCTTTAAGTCTGTTTGTGAAGGCTTAATAGCTGCTGGTGGTTGGACGCCTACTTGCGTCTGGAGGGGCGCGACAGCGTTGGCGGACGGCGAATTGCTTATTGTACTATAACCTAGCACGACAAGCACAGCTCCTAAGACAAGGGCTAATCCAATAGCCCTTTTTGATGTCTGACGGCCTATATTTGGCATAGAAGGCCTCCTTCCCTTATAAAGTGACTTATTCCCAGGTATAGTGTAGTAGACATTTACATGATTCTCTAGGGGGAAACAGGGACAGATGCCCCACAACTAGTCATATTTGTCACCCTTGAAAAGCCTAGCATCTCCTCTTACTCTTTCTATTCTGTCCCTTCGTTCGACTTGCTTCTCCCAAGAACACCTGCTACACTTTTAAGAGTAAAGAAAGAGTAGGAGCGTGGTTGGACCGGAGCGTGATAAGAAACACCCCTCTTTAGATTAATGCTAATGAAGAAGAAAAAATAAGAATTTATATGAAGAGGCGATAATATTCCTCACTCAGGCCTCATATAGATAGCTATTATATGAAAGGATTATCAAGCAATGCTCAACTTCGATTTTGTAAGTGATGAGAAATTCCGCTTTTCTCTTGAAAAAGATTATCAAGAATTAACCTCATCTCTACAAAATGGTGCCTGGAAGGCCGCTCATCTACTTGCCGGAAGTATCATAGAAGCAATACTCATGGATTACCTTTCAGCAACTGGTTACCAACATACAGACCTTTTAAGCATGACCCTGGAAGAAGCAATTAGCGTTTGTGGAGAGAAAGGGGCTTTGTCGGATAAAGTTGAATATATTGCATATACAATTAAAGATTATAAAAATCTTATTCATCCAGACAAAGTTATGAGACTAAGTGAGAATATTGAAGAAGGTAATGCAAAAGTATCGCAAGCATTAGTAGACATAATAACCAAAGAAATTGCAGAAGCCAAAAAGAAACTCTATGGCTACACAGCTGAGCAAATTGTCAATAAAATTATCAAAGACAGCTCAACTAATGCTGTTTTACCTTATCTATTAAAAAACACCTCTGAATTTGAAAAAAAACGACTGCTGGTGGAAGTCATACCACAAAAATACATTGACTACTTAGAAAAAACAGAACCAGGAGTAAGCAATAGCCTATCTGCTCTCGCTAAATCCTTTTATATTATGTTTAATACCGTTAGTGATCAAACAAAGAAAGATGTTGCTCAGAACTTTGTAAAAATCATCCAAGATGAAAAAGCCTATCAACTGTACGTACATCAAAATCAATTCTTCAAAGGACATTTTTTAGCATATCTTAATGCTGAAGATGCCCAGATAGTTAAAAAGTCTCTTTTTCTAGTTCTAGAGGAGCAAGTTAGTAATCCAATACTGAAAACGTTAGAGGGTATTGGTGAGTTTCTGCAAGTAGAAGATGCGCATAGTTTTATAAGTCCGATTATCTTATCCACCTTTAAAGAGCCGCACCGTCCTTCAGCATCCCTAGAAGATATTGGAGAATTCTTGTGCGAAGAATATCCTAAAATGTCCGAAGATGTAAAAGATTATATACGTACTTTTCTTAACGAAGATAGATGGAGCTTTAGGAACGATAACGATAAAGAAAGATTAACCTATCTCAGAAATTTTATCTTATCTCCAAGAATCTGGACAAATCGTTTAAAATAGAGTATCTAAAATACCAAAACGAGGAAGCCATGCCAGGATAGGGCAAGCAATACAACATGTTGCGCTTGGCCGTTTTCTTGTTGAGCACTCCAAAACATTACGAAAGGTTACTGATGACACATTTCCCACGCTCAAGCGGACAGATTATCTTGTTCATTCTCTCTTTGATGGGGATAGTAATTGCTATTTATCTGACAATTGTGCACTATAATACTCATGTTACACTTGTATGTTCATCCAGTGGCCTAGTAAATTGTGAGCAAGTTCTTTCCAGTTCATATGCCTCTATACCAGGTACTTCTATTCCTGTCTCTATTGCTGGTATACTTTGGTCGATGATAGCAGCAGGACTAGCTGTTACTGCCTGGCTTGTCTGGCCTGAGAAGCATATAATGCGGATCGCAGAACTAGCGTGGGGGGCAATAGGCATATTGACAGTTTTCTACTTGATCTATGTCGAAATCGTCCTCTTGCATGCCATTTGTGCCTGGTGCACAGCTGTTCACATCATTACTTTACTCTACCTGCTCATAACAGTCTTTCTGGTCTCAACATCCACAGATGAGAAAGAGGCCGATGCTGAGCGAGGACAACCTGAGGTTGGCACAAAGCCAAAATCCATCGAAATCGACTGATCCTATTGCTCCTGCCAGTACCCGCCCAGTACTGTCAGGCTTCAGCCATGGGGGTAAATGGCTCTTCCTTATTGTGGGGCTTAGGCACAGAGGTACGAATTGTATGACAAAACATTCATTTGTTTGTACTGCATAATGAATATTTATTCATTGACATATATGATATTATATATATATTCAAGAGAGGAGAGTCAAAGCATGATGAAGTCGTTTAAATATCGTTTGTACCCCACATGCAAGCAAGCTGGGACTCTCCAGTTCACGCTTGACCGCAATCGTGAGTTGTATAATGCTGCTCTTGAGGAACGCAAAGAAGCATACCGTATGAGCCGTATAAGTATCTCCTACAATGACCAGTCGGCCCAGCTTCCCGCAATCAAAGCGATCCGACCAGAGTACAAAAAGATCTATACTCAGGTCTTACAGGACACCTTGAAGCGCGTAGATAAAGCGTTCAAAGCATTCTTCAAACGGTGCAAGGAAGGCAAGACTCCAGGCTTCCCAAGATTTCAGGGATACGATCGCTACGACTCGTTCACATATCCGCAGATTGAAAGACTCAAGGGTAATCCTGTCATCTCAATTGAGAATGGGAAAGTTGCACTGCCAAAGATCGGCCATGTCAAAGTCAAGCAGCACAGGCCTCTTGAGGGTAAGGTCAAAACGGCTACGATCAAGCGTGAGAGCGATAGTTGGTACATTGTCTTCACCTGCGAAATTGAGACACGGGTGAAGCTGCCCTACACTGATCTGCCCATAGGCATTGATATGGGACTCAAGCACTTCATGACCGACTCGAACGGCGATGTTGTGGACAATCCCAGGTTCTTCAGGAAGTCACACGGCAGGCTCAAGAAAAAGCAGCAACGGCTCTCAAAAAAGAGAAACAAGAGCAATAGGCGGAAACGCTCAGCTCAACTTGCGGGCAAGGCTCATAAGAAGGTCAGGAACCAGCGCCGCGACTTCCATCATAAGGAGTCTCGTATCCTGGTTGATACATACGATCCGATCATCTTTGAGGACCTCTCAATGCACAACATGGTGAGGAAGCCAAAAGCCAAGCAAGACGAGAATGGAAGGTATTTGCCCAATGGGGCAGCCGCAAAGGGCGGTTTGAACAAATCTATTTTAGATGCTGGATGGGGCAGCTTCATAGAACTGGTGAAGCACAAGGCAGAATGGGCCGGTGTCACCGTCATGCAAGTTGATTCAAGCAAAACCAGCCAAATCTGCAGCGCCTGCCACACAGAAGGTGAGCACAAAGATCTCAGTGTGCGGACACATGTCTGTGAGCACTGTGGGATTGTGCTAGACCGGGATCATAATGCGGCGCGAAACATTCTTGACCGAGGGCTCGGGCGGAGCCTACGCGAACCTGCTTCTTTGGGTACGTTCCAAGAAGCTCTTGCGTGAAGCCCCCGCATTTCTGCGTGGGGAGTCGTCACTCCCATTTAAACGTTCGTGCTGCGACCAGCAGGAACGTAACTGCCCAGACAGCCAAGACAATCAGCGGGGTAGCAGGAAAATGGCTCCCATTAGTCATGGTCGCTTGTAGGGCTTGCGTTAGTGCGGCAGCGGGCAATATCTCAGCAAAATCCGCCAGTGGTGCTGGCAGACGATCCACTGGTAGAAGACCACCCCCGATCAAGAGAAAAACAAGATAGAGGGCATTAGCCCCCGCCAGAGTGATCTCTGCTCGTAGCGCTCCTGCCATCGCTAGCCCTAGTGCCGCAAATGTCACAGTTCCCAAGGCGATTGTAAGTAACGCCAGCAATGGTGAACCTGCGGGCCGCCAACCATACAATACTATCGCTACCCCAACCAGCATGATGACCTGTAGCAGCTCCAGAAGCAAAATAGAGATGACTTTGGCAATAATCAAACCACTGCGTGGTAACGGTGAGCTTCCTAGGCGCTTTAAAACCCCGTAATAGCGTTCATATGCAGTTGCGATGCCCAGATTTACCATTCCTGCTGCAATAATTGCTAGAGCGAGGATACCAGGCAATAAGAAATTGATCGTGCTACCACCTATCTTTGGGGCAAGGTTGAGGGAAGTAAAGAAGATAAGCAGCACAACTGGTACGATGAGAGTGATCAGCACATTCTCACCACGCCGCGCTGTAAGCAATAGTTCACACTTAACCTGCTCAAGCACCTGACGTGCGAGGGGTGCTGCATTGCTTTTATTAATATTGTCGCTATAACTTGCTGCCATAATTTCTATTCCCTAATCTCTGATCCTGTCAGGTGCAAAAACAGATCCTCTAGTGAACCCTGTCCCACACGCAATTCGGAGAGTGTGATACTCTGATCGCGTAGCCAAGCGGTTAATTCTGCTAAGAGTATCGGTACTCTGTCCGTTTCGACTAAGTAGCTACCCGGTCGGAGTTCTTCAGCCTTCTGTGCAGAGGGAAGCGCAACCAACTGGGCACAATCTAGTCCAGCAGGAGCTACAAAACGTACGACATTAGCATTTTGCGTACCAGTTAGATTGGTAGGCGTATCGAGTGCAATCAACCGACCATGATCTATAATGGCAACGCGATCCGCCAGACGCTCGGCTTCATCCATCAAATGAGTGGTAAGCAAGATAGTGACCCCACTGTTCTTTAAGTCGCGCACAATCTCCCAGGTTGTCAGACGTGCCTGTGGATCCATACCTGCAGTTGGCTCGTCCATAAAGATCAGTTCAGGATTCCCGATTAGTGCTACAGCAAGAGCCAGACGGCGTTTTTGTCCGCCAGAGAGCCTACGGCAGCGTACTTTTGCTGCACTCGTAAGGCCGACTCGCTCCATTAATGGATCGACGCGTTGTGGCCGTTTATAATAGCCTGCAAAGAGACTCAGAACCTCACGCGCTGTCAATGCTGGATAAAGGCCATCTTGCTGCAGCATCACTCCAATACGTGGTTTGAGTACCTGAGCCTGACGAATGGGGTCCAGTCCCAATATGCGTACACTTCCTTTATCTGGT
>DASYAN010000299.1:0-4749 GCA_036501345.1 Ktedonobacteraceae bacterium | reverse complement strand
GCGCCGACGAACTGGCATCGGGACTTGTAACTCATCTGGCATTTGAGGTTGATGATCTGGAGGCTGCGATTAGCCACCTGCACGCACAAGGTATTGCAATCACCGGGCCTCGCCCACGTGGTGATGGTGTCCAGCATTTGTATATTAGTGATCCTGATGGCTATGTGATAGAACTCTTTGTCTGGCAATCATGAAAAGTTATAACGCCACTGATAAGACAAGAGGTGGCACGTCTGGGTGACTATTTGGCACGCTCCCATGATGGTCCTCCCGGATGGCGAACCATCTGGAAAGGTTGGCTCTCTTTGCAAACGCTTCTTGAGGGCGTTCACTTGGCTTTTCACCTCCGTTTGTAAGATGTGGGTAAGAATCAGCCCTTTAGGCATGGGGAGATGTCACCTCCTGGACTCAACTTCGCTCCGCGTCGCTGTGCTGGTCGAAGAAGTCTGCGATGGCACAAAGATGCTCTCAAGATAAGCCCAGAGGCGCTCAAGAGAAACCGGATGGCAGAGGAAGCCGATATAGCCATCGGGTCGGACCAGCACCAGACCATCGTCGGGAATGCCGCACGCTCTATAAAGCACCGCGTTTTCGTCATACAGGGGATGTGTGCTCATACTCTCGGCAGGCACGAGCGGCCTATAAGGAAGAAGAAGAAATGCATCCACCAGACTGCTATACTCGCGTCTGAGCACGGTATCCATCTCCCGCCAGGCTGGCAGGCTGCATTCAGGGTTAGAGCGGTGCGAGAAGAAGAACAAGACATGGTGCGTTCCCCGACAAAGGGTATGGACACGCGTGGGTGTGTTGCCAAGGAACACAGATAGATCTGGCAACCGCTCACCGGCGTGATACATCGTCGAGCGGCCCCATAGCTTACTCAGCGTCTCAAGGTGGTGTTCAGACGGATACTCACGAACAATGGGACTGCCGTGGTAGGAAACATCGACCTGTGCGATACGCGTGGCGATTTTTTTACCGACTGGTTTGAGACTCGCTGCCAGTGGGATGATGCTATCGCGCAAACGCGAGGACAGCGGACCTTGTAACAGTGCAAGATGAGAGAATAAATCCGTCTCTCGCAGGAGCTGGCGCCCAAATCGCTCGCGTTCCGCTTCATAACTCTCGAGAACGCATGGGTCCGCTTGCGCTCTACTCACCAAAGCTAGTTTCCAAGCCAAGTTGAAGGCATCCTGAATGCCCGTATTCATGCCCCGAGCGGCGATGGGTGAATGAATATGGCAGGCGTCCCCTGCCAGGAAGACGGATCCTTGACGATAGTGGCGCACTTTCCGTTGATTGACGTGGAAACGTGACGACCAGACCATGTCGTTCACTCGGACCTGGGTCCAGCCGCACTTCTTCAGTGCGTGTTGAAGTTCCTCCAGCGTGACATCGCCCTCTGGTCCAGTTTGTGGTCGATACGCAATGATGAGACGGTACTGTCCCTGTGGCAGAGGGATGCACGCAATAAAACCCCCTTCTTGCCAGAAGAAGGATGCCTGGTGGACAGGCAGATGACAATCCAGATGGACATCGGCTAGCGCGAAGGATTGCTCGAAGGCCCAGCCCTCAAAATTCAGTCCGAGGAGATGTCGCACCATACTATGGGGACCATCGCAGCCAATCAGCCAGCGGGTGTGCGCCTCCTCACGCCGCCCATCGGCATGTTCTAACACCACATCCACGCCGCGCTCGGTGGGCTGCAAAGCCGTCAGAGCCACGCCACGCTCGACTTCAATCCCCTGCTGCTTGAGATGAGCATTGAGGATTGTTTCTGTCTCCCATTGTGGCAAGGAGAGCATAAAGGGATAGCGACTGGAAACATACCGCATCCGTATCTGAGCAATACGACGATGGTTGCTATAGATGTTCATCGCCGTCAGCTTGACTCCTTTGTCCAGGAAGCTCTCAACCACGCCCATTTTCTCAAAGAGTTCCAGTGTCCTGGCCTGGATACCCAGGGCCTTTGAGGTATGCGACGGCTGAGGAAGACGATCGATAATCCTGCCATCCATTCCATGTCGCTGTAACTCGCTTGCCAGGACTATGCCAGTTGGCCCTGCACCTACAACCAGTACCTCACTCTCAGGCTTCGTTCTGCTACGCTGTGACATGCTCGTTTGCTCCCTTTCTTTCCTTCTTCTTCACATGATATGCTGAACACACTCTCCTTTGGGGGCGAGCGACTCTTGTTGAACGCCTGAAAACACTGGGGGGGGTTCAAGAATGAGTCATCAGAAGTTCCAGAGCATTCGCCCATCTCTCAAGACACGAAATCGAAAATAGGTTTGGATACAACCCCTCACTGGTGAAGGCACCCTTGAAAGATAAGTATGGAAAACAGGGTACACAAGAGAAGCCGTCTATTTGCCTACCAGCTAGCCGACGTCCGGTTTGTGCTAGAGCAAGGATAGAGGCTATTGACAGGAGTCCGCATTTAGTGCACACTGTAACTATATTTGAAAGGAATCTATGATGAATCATCCGACATGGGAAGACTTTCAACGTCTTGAGTAAGAGCAGAGACAACTCAAAGAAGAAGTTCGTAAGCTCAAAGAGCAAATGACAGAGCCTATAACGATACCAAGGATAGAGTTGGATCCAGGTGGTATTCAAAACAGGCTCGATAACCATGCAGAGATTTTGAAGGACATCTCAAAGAAATATGATGAGCAAGAGCAGCAGTTGACCTTGATCTATACCGATATTGGTCACATGAAAACTGACGTCGGCGTGCTCAAAGGGAGCGTCAATGCACTCAAGACCGACGTGGAAGATGTAAAGGCCGATGTTAAATCAATTAAGGCCACTCAGTCAGACCATGGCGAACAGTTTAAAGAGCACAGCGAGCGCCTTATTCGCATTGAAGCAAGACTTGAGACAATGGCGACACGGGACGATGTTCGTAAAATTGAAGCAACTCAAGAGCGACAGGAACAGCTCATGCAGGCGATTCTCTCCCGCTTGCCACCTAAGCAATAATCAGCATACACAAGGGCTCGTCGGTTGTAAACTTTGAGATTCTATGGAAGGAATTTTGCAGAATACGTGGGAGAAAAGTGTCTCATAATCTCGTGAAATGCTTCATGTTTTGAGACAAAGATTTTGAGGCGAACGAATGAGCATAGGTAGGGAGAGCTTTTCTGCCACTGAACGTATCTCATCAAACGGATGTTTTTGACAGAAAAGGGCTTGAGCCCGCCGCAAGCCGCCATGGCTTTAGCCTGAGCGGTTAGGCGTCGCGGCTTTAGCCATAAGCCCCGTCAGTAGATGATTCTTTCCTCTTTTTCCTCATACTATCTTACTTTGTTGGATATTTCAATGTTACAGATTGAAATATGCTTCGTTGCAGATAGTAGAGCACCTTGAAAACTGAATAGTGTACGGGTTCCCAAGCGAAGGGCTGGGGGTAAAAACACTACCGTGTTATTCCAGATGTACAAGCTATTTCGACGTGCGAAGGTTCCAGTAACCAATCCAAAGGGCTTTAGGAAGTGTCACGTCTTCAAAGAATAGCCAAGGAAAAGCCTCCGCCCTTGTGGGTATGCTCCCAAGGGAGTAGCATCGTAAGATGCGGGTGTTGATCTTCTCCAAGGCGCCAAAAGCGGAGGGACCCGGCCATCTACCGGAACCGCAAGGTATGAGAACACCAACGGGCATGGCACCGCCCCAGAATAGCCACCCAAGGATGGTTGGGACTGTTCGTGATTTCACCGACCCACTACGCCCTCAATCGAGCCGTGGCTACGCCACACCTGCTCGCAGAAGCGACGACGTCGGGGAGTCAGAAGCTGCACGGACTAAAGTCCGTGCGGAGTGTCACATACATCGCTATCCCACCTCCCACGAGATGTCAGTAGAGAGCCAATCGGCTCTCCAGGCCGCTTCACCAATATTGCTAGAAGGCTTCCAACTGCTTGGACGCTGTTCCAAGATAGAAAATGGCACATCGCTAAAAGCAGACCCAGAGCCAGTTCGCACGAGAGTACATCTCGTTGCGCAACCCGTGGGCACCTTATTCGCGAAAATTCGCCCACAACTTCTGCAAATTTACATCATTGCTACGGCCCTACAATGGTGACCTCGACGATATCACGCTGTACGGCTACATTGCCAGGAAGAAAGTAGCTCCCATGAGGATCATTACTATTGTCAAAGTCGAGTACGCTAAAATCTTTATCGACCTGGAAGCCTGGTGTCAACCAAGAGCCAATCACGTCTCCTTGTGCATGAATATTAATCCATGTCTTGGTATTGCGTGGCTTGCGCCCTGAACGGTCATCGAGCAATTGCTGGACCATCCAGAGAGGACTACCAAGTGTGAACAGGTCGGTCAACTGAAATGCAGGAAGTTCTGCCTCGAGATCAATCAAGCTCTCATAGGCAACAACGGTACCCCAGCTATGTGCGATGATCGAGATCGCATCGCCTTTGCCAACAAGTGGGCGTAATTGCTCTTTGAGCTTCCCTTTGACGGCATTGCGTACACGTCTACTTGCAAGATATTCTACAAATTCACCAATGTAGTTTTGCGGATTCAAGACCCAGTCAGGGAAATTGGCCAAGGCAGCTGCCTGCGATCCTGTGATGCTTGACCATTCGCCTACTAATGGGGTGCCTACAGCTTGTGCTATTGCCGATCCACGCGCCTGCAAGGTTGTTGCTAGCGCTTTGTACAGATCATCCGCTACGATCTGTTCCTGGGAAGTGAGAGGGATGCTAGGTTTATCCAACTGCAAGACATTC